>CAMGIN010000005.1 GCA_946056135.1 uncultured bacterium
GCAGTACCGTCACAAGGGGCGTCAAGGATGCCGCCCCCTACGAACTGTAAACGATCATTTATATGAGGAACTTAGGGTACGACTGAATAGTTACTAAACCACTTTATTTTCGATAGACACCGCCTATGGCGTTATCGTTTCCGTGATTTTCGGAATGGAAGATCAAAGGCTCTCCGTGTTTCCTGCGTTGAGGACATACACGTAAGACGCGATGCTCTGCGCGCAGCACTCCCGGAAAAAGCCCAGCTTCTCAAACAGGGCAATGCTGGCCCTATTTTCCCGTTCGATCAATGCCACAATGTCCAGCTCCGGAAGCGTCTCCCGGATGGCCCGGACCACCGCCTGCAAGATCTCAAAGCCATAGCCCCCCTTGGCACGGACGGAAACCATCAAATACCGGGGACAAAATTATCTTTGCGTGTACCGCTCCATATCCGCCCCACAATAAAATACCTGCCGCAAAAATGGCCTACCCATGGGGTAAGCCATTTTTTATATGCGCGCATGAGAATCAGGCAGTACGCTTCATCTCTTCCTTCATGGTCTTTCTCACCTTGCTGAAGCGGTAGGCAATGACAGACATGACCATACCCATGACCCAGGAAATCAGCAGAGAGATGGACAGGGAGAAGGGATGCCCGTGGGGGTATTCCGTGCTTCTGGTGAAGTAGGCCAGAACATACGCAATCGGCACCCGCAGCAGCACGGTGGAGATGATAGAGATCCACATGGGGGTCACGGTGTCGCCCATGCCCCGCATGACGCCGCCCAGCACCTGGGTGATGGACACCGCCAGATAGCCCGCTGCCATAATCCGCATCATCTTGCCCGCCAGAACGATGAGGGCCTCGGTCTCCGTAAAGATGGCAAACAGGTACTTGTTCAGGAACAGCAGTACTACAGTAATGACGGCGGAGAAGGCCAGCGCAATGGCCGCGCCCTGGCCCACACCCTTGTGGACCCGGTCATATTTGCACGCGCCCACATTCTGTCCGGAATAAACAGACATTGCCTGGCCGAAGGAGAAGTTGGGCATCATGGCGAAGCCGTCCACCCGCATGATGATGACATTGGCGGCAATGACCATCTCCCCCATGGAGTTTGTCAGGGACTGGACCACCATCATGGAACAAGCCATGATGGCCTGGGTAATACCAGAGGGAACGCCAATGGTAATAATCCGGCCGGCGATCCGCTTGTCCAGCCGGATGGTGGACTTGTTCAGATCGAACAGGTCGCCCATGCGCATCAGCTTGATGAAGCAGAAGACAGCGGAAATCCCCTGAGCAATGACCGTCGCCAGGGCCACGCCGGGAACGCCCATACCGAACTTGGCCACAAACAGCAGATCCAGCACCACGTTCAGAGCCGCCGCCAGCAGCAGGAATCCCAGAGCGGACACCGAGTCTCCCAGGCCCCGGAGCACGCCGGAGAGCATATTATAGAAGAAGAAGCCCGCTATACCGTAGAAGAAGATGTTCAGGTATTCCACGCACCACTCCAGAATGGAATCCGGTGTGTCCAGCAGGCTCAGCATGGGCCGGGTAATCAGCGGGCCAAAGAGCATAATGACAATACTGGCCACGACAGTCAGGGAGATACAGTTGCCCACATTCTTGGACAGGCCCTCCCGGTCCCGGGCGCCGAAGCTCTGGGAAATGACAATGCCCGCGCCGGTGGAGATACCCACAAACAGCGCCAGCAGCAGATTCAGGATCGGGCTGGCGCTGCCCACGGCTGCCAGGGCATTGTCGCCCACATAAAGACCTACAATGACGGAATCCGCCGTGTTATATAGCTGCTGTGCCACATTGCCCAGCAGCATGGGGATGGAGAATTCCAGGATGCGCTTCCATGGCGATCCAATGGTCATGTCCTTGGCCGAAAACAAACTTTTCAAGCTCAAAACCGTTTCCTCCTATTTTGTTTTATCGGAAACATTGTATCTTATCTTTCGGCAAAATGCAACCGAATTCCAAAGAACAGGCGCTTTCTACAAAACAACCACATCAGGACTGGACAAGGTGCCAATTGACACTGATATCCAGAAAATGGTAAAATGTCAAATACTTCTCTTTCTGATGCAAATAATCGTTCCCACAGTATGCTCGATAGAAGGTTACACACAAAAAATGATGCTGTCAGCGTAGGGGGCGGCATCCTTGACGCCCCATTTGCACGCAGTACCGTCAAAAGGGGCGTCAGGGATGCCGCCCCCTACGGACTGTAAACGATCATATACGTCAAAAACCAAACTTCTGCAAAGGAGGACCATGCATGGACAGACGAGAATCCATAGAACTGACCATATTGTGTCTCCTCCACCGGGATGGAAAGCTGCTGCTGCAAAACCGGGTCAAGCCGGACTGGCAGGGCTACGCGCTCCCCGGCGGTCATGTGGAGCCGGGGGAATCCATCGTGGACGCGGTGGTCCGGGAAATGTGGGAGGAAACCGGGCTGACAGTGCTGCACCCGAAGCTGTGCGGCGTGAAGCAGTTCCCCATCGACGGCGGGCGGTATCTGGTGCTGCTGTTCGAGACGGAGGAATTTACGGGCACTCTGCGATCCTCCGAAGAAGGCAGCATGGAGTGGGTTTCCCGGGAAATGCTCTGCGAATACCCCACCGTGGAGGATCTGGCCCAGCTTCTGGACGTGATGCTGCGGCCTGACCTGACGGAATTCCAGTACCTGGTGGATGGTGACAACTGGCAGGTCCGGCTGAGGTAACGCTTATGCACTATGTAAAAGCAAAAGGGATTCTCTCTGCGGATAACGGCATGAACCTGTACCGGGGATGCCTCCACGGGTGTATCTATTGTGACTCCCGGAGCCTTTGCTACCAGATGGACCACGTCTTTGAGGATATCGAAGTCAAGGAAAACGCCCTTGCGTTGCTGGAACAAGCCCTAAAACGGAAGCGAAAACGCTGCATGATCGGCACCGGAGCCATGACGGATCCTTATCTCCCGCTGGAAGAAAAGCTGTGTCTGACCCGGGGCGCTCTGGAGCTGATCCGACGCTACGGCTTTGGGGCCGCCGTACTGACCAAATCCGACGCTATTTTGCGGGACCTGGACCTGCTGGCGGACATCAACTGTCAGGCAAAAGCGGTGGTGCAGATGACCCTGACCACCTATGATGACCGGCTGTGCCGCATTCTGGAGCCCGGAGTCTGCGTCACCTCCCAGCGCATTGCGGCGCTGAAGGCCTTCCGGGACGCGGGGGTACCCACCATTGTCTGGCTGGACCCCATTCTCCCCTTTCTCAACGACACCCGGGAGAACATCAACGGAATTCTGGATGCTTGCATAGATGCCGGGGTCAAAGGCGTGCTGTGCTTCAATATGGGCCTGACCCTGCGCAGCGGCAACCGGGAGTATTTCTACGCCCAGCTGGACCGCCACTTTCCCGGTCTGAAGGAGCGCTACATCCGTACCTATGGGAATCAATATGAGATAAACAGCCCCCGAAACGCGGAACTGATGGCCCTGTTTCACCGGCGGTGCGAGCAAAGCGGCATGCTCCACGATGTGGGCGCCATTTTCCGGTATCTTCATGATTTCCCGGAAGAGGAACAATCCGGGCAGATCAGCTTCCTCCCGGGATCGATGTAAAGAATGTTTAATACAACATTGACAATTCACTGAGAATCGATTATATTATATTTGGTTGAATTGTGTAAAAACTCAAATTCTGATAAGGACAGGTGATTCACATGTACATGGATGATTATAAGCGCTGGCTGGAAGCCGAGCTGGAAGATCCCGCGCTGACCGAAGAGCTGCAGAAAATTCAGGGCCAGGATGAGGAAATCAAGGATCGCTTCGCGGTCGCGCTGAAGTTCGGCACCGCCGGTCTTCGCGGCGTGCTGGGCGCCGGCTCCAACCGGATGAACATTTACGTCGTCCGTCAGGCCACCCAGGGTCTGGCCAACTGGGTCAAAACCCAGGGCGGCAAGCAGCTGGTCGCCATCTCCTATGACAGCCGTATCAACTCCGACGTGTTCGCCAAGACGGCTGCCCAGGTTCTGGCTGCCAACGGCATCAAGGTCCGCATTTATGACGCGCTGATGCCCGTCCCCGCGCTGTCCTTCGCCACCCGTTACTACGGCGCCAACGCGGGCATCATGGTCACAGCCTCCCACAACCCCGCCAAGTACAACGGCTACAAGGCCTACGGTCCCGACGGCTGCCAGATGACCGACGACGCCGCCGCCATCGTCTATGCGGAGATTCAGAAGACCGACATCCTCACCGGCGCCAAGCTGATTTCCTTCGAGGAAGGCATGGAAAAGGGTCTGATCGAGTATGTGGGCGACGACTGCAAGGAAGCTCTGTACGATGCCATTAAGGCCCGCTCCGTCCGTCCCGGCCTGTGCAAGACTGCCGGTTTGAAGCTGGTTTACTCCCCCCTGAACGGCTCCGGCCTGGTGCCCGTCACCCGGGTTCTCCGCGACATCGGCATTGACGACATTACCATCGTTCCCGAGCAGCAGTACCCCGACGGCAACTTCCCCACCTGCCCCTACCCCAACCCCGAGATCTTCGAGGCTCTGCGGCTGGGTCTGGAGCTGGCCAAAAAGTCCGGCGCGGACCTGATGCTGGCCACTGACCCCGACGCGGACCGTGTGGGCATCGCCATCAAGTGCCCCGACGGCTCCTACGAGCTGGTCTCCGGCAACGAGGTTGGCGTTCTGCTGCTGGACTACATCTGTGAAGGCCGCATCGAGAAGGGCACCATGCCCAAGAACGCCGTGGCCGTCAAGTCCATCGTCTCCACCCCCCTGGCCGACGCCGTGGCCGCCAACTACGGTGTGGAAATGCGCAGCGTGCTCACCGGCTTCAAGTGGATCGGCGACCAGATCGCGGGTCTGGAGGCCAAGGGTGAAGTGGATCGCTTCATCTTCGGCTTCGAAGAGAGCTACGGCTACCTGGCTGGCCCCTATGTCCGGGATAAGGACGCCATCATCGGCTCCATGTTGATCTGTGAGATGGCGGCTTACTACCGCTCCATCGGCTCCTCCATCAAGGAGCGCCTGGAGGCCATCTACGCCAAGTACGGCCGCTACCTGAACAAGGTGGACTCCTTCGAGTTCCAGGGCCTTTCCGGCATGGACAAGATGACCGGCATCATGGAGTCCCTGCGGAAGGATCCTCCCAAGGAGATCGGCGGCTACAAGGTCGTGAAAGTCACCGATTACAAGAAACCCGAGGAGACCGGTCTGCCCGCGGCCAACGTGCTGATCTACGCTCTGGAAGGCGGCGCCACCGTTGTTGTCCGTCCCTCCGGCACTGAGCCCAAGATCAAGACCTACTTCACCACCCTGGGCAAGGATCTGGCCGAGGCCCAGGCCCAGAAGGACAAGCTGGCTGAGGCCCTGAAGCCCATCCTGGCATAATCTCCCCAGATTCTCCGCCTGATACCATAGCAATCCTGCCGTCTGCAAATGGTTTTCACGTTTGCAGACGGCATTTCGTTTGCGGCAGACAATGGTAACGCAGGCTGTTTTCCTGTTGCAATGCCTTTCTTTTTGTGATAGAATGTATGTAATTATATGCTGGAGGGAAACCATGGACGACGAGAAGCTGAAATATCAGATCGGTATGAATATCGCCGCCTATCGGAAGAAGGCCGGACTGACCCAGGCTGGACTTGCCGAAAAGCTGAATTACTCCGATAAGGCTGTTTCCAAGTGGGAACGGGGGGAGTCGATCCCCGATGTGCTGACTCTGATGCAGCTGGCAGAGCAGTTCGACATCACCGTGCAGGATCTGCTGGTGGATCCCAACGAGCTGCCCGGGAACCCGGGCTCCCTGGAGAAGGCCATGACCCAGGTCTCCGAAAAGGCGCTGAAGCGCAAAGCCAACAAAAATGTGATTCTGGGCCTGTCCTCCACCCTGGTCTGGTTCGTGGCACTGCTGATCTTTGTGATCTTTTCCTCCTTCGATGTGCTGGACCCCTACTGCTGGCTGGTTTTCTTCTATGCCATTCCCGCCAACGCCATTGTCCTGCTGAGTCTGCGCTCGGCCTGGCATGACTTCCGCTGGAATCAGGGGCTCATCACCATCATCGCCTGGGGCTGTGTGCTCAGCATTTACATGACCATCCTGGTGATCTTCCACTACAATTTCTGGAAAATCTTCCTGCTGGGCATTCCGGGACAGATTGCCATTTTCCTGTGGTTCCGTATGTTCCGCCCAGCCAAAGCATCCACGGAGGGAAAAGAGAATGGATAAAAAGGAGCTTCGCCGGACCATCCGGGAGAAAAAGCGGGCTATGACGGAAGACGAGATCGAAAACCGCAGCGCGAAACTCGCTCAGCTGCTGTACGCTTCGGATGCCTATCGGAACGCAAAAACCATATACGGCTACCTGCCCTATAACCAGGAGGTCCGCACCGTGCCCATGCTGGAGCAGGCCCTCCGGGACGGCAAGCGGGTGGCTGTACCCAAGGTCTTCGGCGACGAGATGAAGTTTCTCTATCTGGAGGATCTGACCCAGGTGGCAAAAGGGTATGCCGGAATCCCGGAGCCCATTGCCGACGGGCCGGAGGCAGAAGACCGAACCGCCCTAGTACTGATGCCCGGACTGGCCTTCGATCCCCAGGGCCACCGCATCGGCTACGGCGGAGGCTTCTATGACAAGTTCCTGGCTGCGGAGCCAAACCACCCCACCCTGGCCCTGTGCTATGACTTCCAGCTTCTGCCTGAACTGGAAACCGAGGAGCACGACATTCCCGTGGACACGGTGCTCTGGGCCTGACATGCTTCCACACAGACTGCTTTTTCGCAAAGCAATTCCAACCACACGCAAATTCCAAGGAGAGAAAAAATGGAATTCATCGCAACTTTATTGATTGCCGCCGCTGTATTCGGTATTTGTTTTCTGGTGGACAAAGGGTTTGCCAAGGCATTCCGAAGCAAAGCCCAGCATCGCTCCGGCCTGGCTGTCCGGGCCAATAAGCGCTACGGCGTTTTCGGCGTAATCCTGACGGTATTGGGGATCATCGCCGTCTGCATGGGCATTTCTGGAGACAGAGTGCTGCTGATCGGCGGCATCTTTGTACTGGTGCTGGGGCTCTGCCTGGCAGTGTACTACTTAAGCTTTGGCATCTTCTACGACGGCGAGAGCTTCCTACAGTCCCGCTTCGGAAAGAAGGATGTCACCTACTATTTTGGGGACATCCTCGGCCAGAAGCTGTATCTGGTCCAGGGCGGCAATATCATTGTGGAGCTGCACATGGCGGACGGCTCTGTTGTGAGTCTGCAGTCCACCATGGACGGCGTCTATCCCTTCCTGGACACTGCCTTCGCCGGATGGTGCCTGCAGACCGGCCGGGACCCCCAGACCTGTGACTTCCACGATCCGTCCCAGAGCCTGTGGTTCCCCACTGTGGAGGACGCCTGATATGCCGCACATTCCCAAGGGTACCACTGCACAGATCGAGCTGGTGACTTTTCAGCAGGCCCTGGCTGCCGCCAACACGCCGTCGGAGGAATATGACATTGCCAAATGGCTCTATGCCCCGAACTTCTACTCGGAATACCGTTATATTCTGGGTACCCGTGGCAAGAATCCACTGATCTGCATTGGCATCAACCCCTCCACCGCCCGGCCCGACGCTTTGGACAACACCCTGAAGTCCGTGGAGCGCATCGCTCTGGGCAATGGATTTGACAGCTTTCTCATGTTCAACGTCTACGCCCAGCGGGCCACCAGCCCGGATGACATGGAGAGAGAATGCAACCCCTTGCTCCACAAGGAAAATCTGGAAGCCTTCCGCTATGTGCTGTCCATTTCGGAAAATCCCTCTGTCTGGGCCGCCTGGGGAGCCATCATCGAAAAGCGGAAATATCTGCCCCAGTGCGTCCGGGATATGGTGCTGGCCGGGGAGGAATTCGGGGCCAACTGGTACTGCGCCGGAGCCATTACCAAGAAGGGGCATCCCCACCACCCGCTGTACTTAAGGAAGGACGAAACACTCAAGCCCTTTGATGTGAAAACATACCTGAACAATCTGTAGCATTTTCGCAGCGGGGGAATTCCCCCGCTGCGTCCATATAAGGAGGATTCCTAATGAAACTCGTTATTGCGTCCGATATTCACGGCAGCGCCTATTGGTGCAGTAAGCTGTGTCAACTGGTGGAAGCGGAAAAGCCGGACCGGCTGGTTCTGCTGGGAGATCTGCTGTACCACGGCCCCCGGAATGACCTGCCCCGGGACTACGCCCCCAAGCAGGTGATCCCCATGTTGTCGCAGTACAAGGACATCATCCTGGCTGTCCGGGGCAACTGCGAAGCCGAGGTGGACCAAATGGTGCTGCCCTTCCCCTGCATGGCAGACTTTTCCCAGCTGTACGCCGACGGCGTGACCCTGTACCTGACCCACGGCCATCACCACAATCCCGGTAACCTGCCGCCCCTGCCCGAAGGCACCGTTTTCCTCTCCGGCCACACCCATGTGAAGATCGATGAAATCTGCAACGGCATCCGGTGCCTGAACCCTGGCAGCGTGTCCATCCCCAAGGACGGCAGCCACAGCTGTCTGATTTTCGAGAATGGGAATTTTTCTTTCCGAATTTGGGAGGAATGAGCATGGATTCGACAGAATGCGAAAGCTGCTGGTATTATGATTATGACGAGGAATACGACGAGTACTACTGCATGATGGACCTGGATGAGGACGAAGTCTACCGCATTATGACCTCCCGTTCCCAGCACTGCCCATACTACCGGCAGGGCGACGACTATACCCTTGCAAGGAGACAGTAACCATGAAGCATCTGCTTGCCCTGCTTGCGCTGTGCCTGCTGCTGTGCGGCTGCGCATCGGAAGCCCCCACCACAGAAACCACTCTGCCCTCAGCCCCAACCACCCCCACCGCGCCAGTGGGTCTCTACGATCCTGGGAGCCATCTGGAAGATGCCACCCAGGGGGCTTTGCGGGTCTATCCCCTGAACCAGTCCGCCGTAACCGGGATGCGGGCCATGGGGAACAGCCTGCTGATTTTCTCCGGTGTGGAGGAAACCACCCTCACCCTGCTGACCGGGGAGGATCTGTACATTACCGCCAGTGTCACCCTGGATTTTTTCCTGGATTCCGAGGATCCCTCCCTGCGGATTGGAGATCGAGAGCTTTCTTATTATGACCCCATCCGCTGCCAGACGGTAGTTCTGGACGGGAAGCTCCGGGAAGTCAGTCACATTGCCGCCCCGGGAGATCTGATAGGAAGCCCCATTCTCTCCGATGACCGCAACACGCTCTATTACTGCACCTCCAGCGCCGTCCGGGCCTGGGATCTGGAAACCGGAATTCGGCGGTGCGTCAAGGAGATGGCCTATTCCCAGCAAACCGTCACCGGGCTGCATGCCGGCGGCACAGTGCTGCAATGCCAGGTCGTTGACGGCGGGCAGCTGCGGACACTGCTGCTCTCCACGGAAAATGGCATGCAGCTTTCCGCAATGGATGGTGTCATGACGCTCTCCACAGAAGGCAGCCGCTACTATGCTTCCTTCCCCACCGGCTCGGTTCAGGCCCTGGTTTTCGGAAGCGGAGACGCTTCTCCCCAGGCCCTGACCCCCGCTGACCTCACAGCGTCCTGTTTGTTTCTGGAAATTCCCAATGCTGCGATCACCTACTCCCATCCGGACAACGGCGACCTTCAGCTTGCGTACTATGATCTGAGCTCCGGCCAGCGCCGCTCTGCGCTGACAGTGGAAACCCAGCAATCCCCCACCGCCATCGCAGACACCATCGACGGCAAAATCTATCTTCTGATCTATGCGGATGACCTGGACTGCTATACCATCCTGCGGTGGGATGTCCGCGACAATCTCCAGGACAACATCAACTACACCGGAACCTACTATACCGCCAGCGCTCCGGATTACAGCGGCCTGGCCCGTTGCAGGGACTATGCCGCCCAGATCGGCAGCCAATACGGCATTGAGATTCTGGTCTGGGAGGATGCCACGGCAGTACAGCCCTGGGACTACGACTTTGAGACCGAATACCTGGTGCCCGTGATCCAGCAGGAGCTGGAGCAGCTGGAGCAGCAGCTGTCCCAGTATCCCATCAGCGTTCTGGAGGACACCGCTTCCCACTTCACCAGCCTGAAAATCTGCATCGTACGTCAGCTCACCGGCACGGCGGAATCCGGAAGTCTGGACACCGCCACAGGGCTGCAGTTCCTTGACGGCACCGATGCCTATGTTGTTCTGGCAGCAGGCAAATACGCCGAACACGCATTGTATCACGAACTGTTTCACGTCATGGAGACTCATATCCTCAATGAGAGCATCGCCTTTGACCAGTGGAACGCCCTGAATCCCTCGGGATTTGAATACGACTACGACTACCAAGCCAACGCCCAGCGGGATGCCGGCGTGTACCTCCGGGGTGAAAACCAGGCCTTCATCGACACCTATTCCATGAGCTTCCCCAAAGAAGACCGGGCCAGAATCATGGAATATGCCATGCTGCCCGGGAATCAGGAGCTATTCCGATCCGAGGTCCTGCAAAAAAAACTTCTGACCCTCTGCCAGGGCATCCGGGAAGCTTACGGACTGAAAAAATCGGAAGAAGTCTACGTCTGGGAGCAATACCTGGAAAAATCCCTGGCATATAATAGTAAATGATCGTTTATCTGCGCAACCCAAGGCTCTCCCTTTGGGAGAGCTGGCACGCCGAAGGCGTGACTGAGAGGGGATACGAAGGCCCTCTCCGACCCGGCATTCGCCGGGCCACCTCTCCCATAGGGAGAGGCTTTGGTGCGATAAACGATCATTTATCGCCAAAACTGCTGCTTTGCATAAGAATTCCCCCGCTTTTCAAGGAAAGCGGGGGTCTTGCTATGTAATTAGTCTTCAGGAAACAGCTGGTCGCAGCAGTACTGGATGATGGCTTTGCGGGTGATGAGTCCGATAAACGCTCCGTAGTCATCCACCACGGGAACGAAATTCTGATTGGAGGCCCGGGAGATCAGATCGTGCATGGATGCGGTGATCCGGACGGGGACATTGTCCTTTCGCCGGGAAATCTCCATGATCCGTCTGGCTTCCGCCTGACGCATATCCATATAACACATGTTTTTCATGGCCCACAGCAGATCCCCTTCTGTCAGGGTCCCCCGGTATTCTCCCCGGTGATTCAGGATGGGAAGCGCCGCATACCCCGCGGCCTCCATCTTCTCCAGTGCCTGCCGGATGGTATAGTCATCGTAAAGGTACGCGCACATGGCCTTCGGTGTCAGGAAAAATAAGATACTGTTCATAGGTTCTCCTTTTCGGTGCGGAGCTTGCTTCTCTTTCCGCTATCATTATTATAGCACACTTCAAACGGAAAAGTATGAAATTTTATCGTTATTTTGTCCGTCATCTGCCAAATAATCGCCCGTATATTTTGTGCAATATGCCTAATTCATTCTCCGAAAGTAAACTCTGTGCAGTCGAATGTGGCGAAGTAGTCCTTTGGCGTCTCCGCCCGGCGGATCAGCTGGAAGCTGCCATCCTCCTTTAGCAGTACCTCGGCGCTGCGCAGCTTACCATTGTAATTGTAGCCCATGGAGAATCCATGCGCGCCAGTATCATGGATGACCACAATATCCCCCACATCGATCTGGGGCAGGCTGCGCTGGACGGCAAACTTGTCGTTGTTCTCGCACAGGCCGCCGGTGACGTCATAAACATGGTCCAGGATGGCGTCCTCCTTTCCCAACACTGTAATGTAATGGTAAGCGCCGTACATGGCGGGCCGCATCAGGTTGGCCGCGCAGGCATCCAGACCCACATACTCCCGGTAGATGTGCTTTTGATGGAGCACCGTAGAGACCAGATGGCCGTAGGGTGCCAGCATGTACCGGCCCAGCTCCGTGAAGATGGCAATGTCGTCCATCCCGGCAGGGGTCAGAATCTGCTCATACCGGGTCCGTACCCCTTCGCCGATGACCCGGATGTCGCACCGGGGCTGCTCCGGGCGGTAGTCCACGCCGATGCCGCCGGAGAGGTTGATGAACGAGATATGGGCTCCCGTGGCATTGTGCAGCCGCACTGCCAGATGGAACAGCTGGCTGGCAAGCTCCGGGTAATACTCATTGGTGGTGGTATTGGAGGCCAGGAAGGCATGGATGCCGAAGTGCTTGACCCCGAGCTGCTGCAGCCGGTTGATGGCCCCAGCCATCTGGTCCTCGGTCATACCATACTTGGCGTCCCGGGGCATGTCCATAATAGTATTGCCCAGGCAGAAGGAGCCGCCGGGATTGTAGCGCAGGCAGACGGTCTCCGGCATTCCCCGGTCCGCGATCTGCTCCAGGAACTCCACATAGGTGGCATCGTCCAGATTGATATACACCCCCATGTCATAGGCCTTGCGCATATCCAGCTCCGGGGTCACATTGGAGGAGAACATGACGTCATGGCCGGTGATGCCCACAGCCTCGGACATCAGCAGCTCGGTATAGGAAGCGCAGTCGCAGCCGCAGCCCTCCTCCTTCAGAATCTTCAAGATATAGGGATTGGGCGTTGCCTTCACGGCGAAGTATTCCCGGTAGCCCTTATTCCAGGAAAAGGCCTCCTTCAGTTCCCGGGCGTTGGCACGGATTCCGGCTTCGTCATACACATGAAAGGGTGTGGGAATCTGGGCACTGATCTGCCTTGCCTGCTCCAGAGTAATAAAGGGTTTCTTTTTCATAGTATTTTCTTCCTCTCTATCAAAAAATCCCTGCGCGCGCAGCACAGGGAGAAACAGAACGCTTCGTCCCGGCAGCACTCCATCCGTAGGATGACAGTTCCACGCATATTCTGCGTGACCCCAGGAAATGCCCGCTTGGCATCAGGCAAACCCTTCGGCGGAAGCTCCTTTCCTGTTCCCGGCAATTGCCGGTCCGGGGACGTACTGATAGCTTCCGCGACCTCAGCCGTTACTTATGGTGTGATTGTATTCCATCGCAGGCCATTTGTCAACACCGTTTCCTGTTCTCGCAGGGGTAGAAACGGTTTTCTCCGGAAAGGAGAGCATCCTCCCGGGAAGTGGTTTGCTTTTTTCAAGAAATGTGGTATACTCTTTCCATCCCGAAATTCCATATCAGAAAGGTCCATCCCACTATGAAACGAACCAAATTATCCGACCGTCAGCTGCCCGACTATACCAAGGGCGAGGAAATCATGAACATGGTCACCCACATTGTGGGCGGCGTTTTGGGCATCGTGGCTCTGACGCTGTGCGTCATCCGGGCTGCCCTCCACGGCAACGTCTACGGTGTAGTCACCTCAGCCATCTACGGCACCACCATGATCACCATGTTCACCATTTCCAGCGTCTACCACGGACTGAAACCCAACCTGGGCAAGAAGGTCATGCAGGTCATCGACCACTGCACCATCTATTTCCTTATTGCGGGAACCTATACCGTGGTGGTGCTCTCCGCTATCCGTCCGGCATACCCCGCTTTGGGCTGGTCATTGTTCGGCTTTGAATGGGCCATGGCCGCCCTGGCCACCACCCTCACCGCCATTGACCTGAAGAAATACAGCGTGTTCTCCATGATCTGCTACATCGGCATGGGCTGGGCGGTCATCCCCTTCGCCAAGCAGACACTTCAGGTGCTGACCCTGCCCGGATTCCTGCTGCTTCTGGCCGGCGGCATTGCCTACACCGTCGGTTCCATTCTCTATGGTCTGGGCAAGAAACGCAAATGGATGCACTCTGTGTTCCACATCTTCGTGGATCTGGGAGCGCTGCTGCAGTTCTTCGCCGTCCTCTTTTATGCAATCTAAAAAACTTACAGCGCCGCAGTCGAAACTGCGGCGCTGTTTTTATTGTGCGGATATCAGGGCTTGCCCACCGGAATACTGGTGTTCTCCCGGAAGGCATCCAGCAGGGCATTCAGGTTCTCCTCATGGCTGAAGCGGTAAACCTTCTGCTTACCGTCGAAGCACACCACAAGGTAGCATAGCGTACCATAGATCTTTCCCTGCTCAAAGAAACCTTTGGTCACTCCCAGGCGTTTGTACACCCGTTCGATGGCAGAAAGCGGGATATATCCCACCCGGCTGAAACCGAACATACCCACATACAGTGCCTTGTCTCCCAGACCAAAGTCCTCGTAATGGGTGCAGCAAACTCTGTCAGGCCGGAGAATCTCGGGAGGAAGCGTTTTCACGGACAGGGCTTTCGGTGGAATGTACATTGGGCTAACCCCTTTCTCTGGTAAATTACTTTACGGCTTTCTCGCCCTTGGGGACCTTGACGATGAACAGAACCAGCAGAACCACAGCGATGCCAATGCCCAGGATCTTGGAAATCGGAGGCAGGAAGGGAATACCGCCCAGGTACAGCTTGCTGTTGAAGACGAAGGACACGGTGACAGCGGTCATGAAAGCGGCAGGCAGGGCGCAGACATAGGCGTTCTTGCCCTCGTGACGCAGGTACATGGCAGCGGTCCACAGGACGATGGCAGCCAAAATCTGGTTGGTGGAAGCAAAGTAGTTCCAGATGGAGGTGTAGTCCAGCTGAGAAACCAGAACGCCCAGAACCAGCAGCGGTACCGTCAGGAGCAGACGGTTCTTGTAGCTCTTCTGGTCCAGATGCAGGGCATCAGCGATGGTCAGACGAGCGGAACGGAACGCGGTGTCGCCGGAGGAGATGGGGCAGGCGATAACGCCCAGCATCGCCAGGATTGCACCGAAGCCGCCCATGGTGGTGGCGCAGATGTTATACACGCAGCCAGCCTGGCCAACAGCCATAGCTTCCTTCAGGCCGGTCATCAGACCGCCCTCGATGGGGAACAGTGCGCAGGAGGCAGCAGCCCAAACCAGAGCGATGATGCCTTCGCAGACCATGGCGCCGTAGAACACCATATGAGACATTTTCTCACTCTTGCAGCAGCGGGCCATAATGGGGGACTGAGTGGAGTGGAAGCCGGAGCAGGCGCCGCAGGCCACGGAGATGAACATAGCCGGGAACATGGAGGTGCCGGCGGGATGCATATTGCGCAGGGGGAAGATCTCGGGGATCTCATAGCCCTTAGCGATAGTACCGACGCCCACGCCGATAGCCATAACGATCAGGCAGATGCCGAACAGAGGATACAGCTTGCCGATGATCTTGTCAACGGACAGGAAAGTCGCAATGAAGAAATAAATGAATACGACGGTCAGCCAGAAATACTTGTTGGTCAGGATGCTGGTAGAGCCGCCCTGGCCACACAGATAGCTCAGGAGTCCCGCAGGGCCGACAGCGAAGACAACGCCCACCATGAACAGCAGCACGGTGGAGAAGACACGCATAACCTGCTTCATCACGTTGCCCATGTACATACCGGTCAGCTCCGGGACACTGAGACCCTGGTGACGCATGGACATAAAGCCGGAAGCGAAGTCATGGACACCACCTGCAAAAATAGTACCGAAGGTGATCCACAGGAACACGCTGGGACCCCACATAGCGCCGCCCACAGCACCCCAGATGGGGCCCAGACCGGCAATATTCAGGAGCTGGATCAGGAAAATTCGCCATGTAGGCATGACCACATAGTCAACGCCGTCTTCCATGGTGACTGCGGGAGTTTCACGGTCATCGGGGCCGAAGGTCTTGGATACAAATCCGCCATAGATAAAGTATCCGCCAATGAGAAGCGCCAGACATACGAAGAAACTTATCATAAATACCCTCCTAAAAAAATTTGTGGCGTCTCCGGTAGGTTCCGGGGAACATACCCAAAAAAGCAGCAAGGCTGTTGGCGGCACCCTTGCTGTCATTTCGTATTATAGCGCCATGTGCCGTGAATGTCAACAAAGAATTCCAAATTATTTCAAAGTTTTTTTACATTTATAATAATTATCCAAAGCCGCAGCCCAATGGAATCTTCTCAAAAACAGCATCCCCTCCCGGTTTCTGATCCGGGAGGGGATGTAGATATTATTCGGAATCGTCAGTACTTTCCGCGCTCTCCTGGAAGCGGTCAAACAGGGCGGTAGCGGAGGCTTCCGTCACTTCCTCGCCCTTCATCATCTCCTCGAACTGCTCGCCGGTCATGGATTCCTTGTCCAGCAGGAACTGCACCACCTGATGTAGTTTCTCCGCGTTATCCGTCAGGATCTGCCTGCAGTGGTCATATGCCTTGTCGATGAGGGCCTTGACCTCGTCGTCGATGGTTCCGGCCACCTTCTCGGAATAGCTCTTGGTGGTCTGGTAGTCCCGGCCAATGAAGACCTCGCCGCCGTCCAGATAGGACACCGTGCCCAGCTTCTCGCACATGCCGTAGCGGGCCACCATATCCCGTGCCAGCTTGGTAGCGCGGTCAATGTCATTGGAAGCACCCACGGAGATATCTCCCAGGAACAGAGCCTCCGCCACACGACCGCCCAGCAGGGCCACAATCTGCTCGTACATCTGGTTCCGGGTCAGGTTGGCGCTGTCATCCTGGGGCAGATACCAGGTAGCCCCCAGAGACTGGCCCCGGGGAATGATGGAGATGTGCCGCACCGGGTCATGGGTGGGCAGGCAGTACATGGCAATGGCATGGCCTGCCTCGTGGATGGCAGTCTCCTTCAGATCCTTGCGGGTCTGGACCCGGCTCTTTTTCGCCGGGCCTGCGGTGATTTTCATCAGGGCCTCGTTCAGATCCTCCATGGTCAGCACCGGGCGGTTCTCCCGGGCAGCCGTGATGGCAGCTTCGTTTAAGAGGTTACTCAAGTCCGCACCGGTAAAGCCCGCCGTGGAACGGGCCACGGTCTTCAGGCTGACGGAGGCGTCCAGCTTCTTATCCCTGGCGTGAACCTTCAGGATCTCCTCCCGGCCCTTCACGTCGGGACGGCCCACCTGAATCTGGCGGTCAAACCGACCGGGCCGCAGCAGGGCAGGATCCAGAATGTCGGGGCGGTTGGTGGCTGCCAGGACAATGACGCCCTCGGTACGGGAGAAACCGTCCATCTCCACCAGCATCTGGTTCAGGGTCTGCTCCTTCTCGTCATGGCCGCCGCCCAGACCGGAGCCGCGCTTCCGGCCTACAGCGTCGATCTCGTCAATGAAGATAATGGCAGGGGCAATCTTCTTGGCCTGCTCAAACAGGTCACGGACACGGCTGGCACCGACGCCCACATACATCTCCACAAAGTCAGAGCCGGAAATGGACAGGAATTGGACCCCTGCCTCTCCTGCTACCGCTCTGGCCAGCAGCGTCTTGCCGGTGCCGGGAGGGCCCACCAGCAAAATGCCGTGGGGAATCCGGGCGCCGATCTCGGTGAATTTCTCGGGATTTTTCAGGAAGTCCACAACCTCCTGAAGCTCCTCCTTCTCCTCGTCCGCACCGGCCACATCGTCAAAGGTGACCTTTTTTCCGTCCGGCACCCCCAGCACCGTTCGTGCCTTGCCGAAGTTGTTCAGGGGATTTCCGCTGTTGGCACGGTTCATAAGCATGGTCCAGGCAAACAACAGCACCAAGCCCACCACCAGCAGGGGCAGAATCAGATCGTAGGGGGAGTAGCTCTTTTCCGGCACGAAGTGATAGCTCTCCAGCACACCGGATTCCTTCTGTGCCTGGAGCAGGTCGTTCATCTCCAGGCGGAAAATCTCAGGATCCGCCAGGGATGTGGTGACAGTGGTCTCCCCATTGTAGGGAGCGCGGAGGTACAGCGTAATGGCTTGATCCTTCACCACAAACTTGCGAACCTGCTCCTGACGGAACAGCTCCGTAACCTGAGAGTAGGGGATCTGGTTCTGATCCCCCCCGAACAGGTTGTTCGCCCAGGAGAAGATCACCACCAGCAGCACCAGGTAAATAATCAGAGGTATGAATCGATTACGGTTTTTCAATTGGGTTCTCCTTATTTTTCATATACTTCCGGCTTCAGAACCCCGATATAAGGCAGATTCCGGTATTTTTCGTTGTAATCCAGGCCATAGCCCACCACGAAGGCATTGGGAATGGTAAAGCCCACATAGTCCGCCTGCAGCGTGATACCGGGCTTGCGGCGTTCGGGCTTGTCCAGCAGGGTGCAGATTTTCAGGGAAGCGGGTTCCTTTTCCTTCAGGTGCTTTACCGTAAAGTCCAGGGAATTACCCGTGTCATAGATGTCCTCAAGGATCAGCACATGGCGGCCCCTGATATTGGCGGTCACATCCTGCCGCACAAGCATATTTCCAGTGGAATTGGCACCCGCATAAGAGGACAGCCACATGAAGTCCATCTGGCAGGAGACTTTGATTTGCCGGATCATGTCTGCGTAAAACACCACCACGCCCTTCAGGACGCCCACGATGACGGGGTTTTTGTCCGCGTACTCGGCGGTGAGCACTTCGCCCAGCTCCCGGATCCGGTTCTGGATCTGTGCTTCGGTCAGGAGGATCTGCTGAATGTCATTTTCCATTATCGTCTACTCTCCCTTTTTTGTTTCGCAGCAATTGAACTGCTGGATCATTACTCTGTTCTTTCAAAATGGACTTGCACCGCGGGCAGCGCATCCGCAGCCCGGTCCACACTGACGCCGATACCATACGCCCCCAGAATTCCTGCTTCGTCGCAAAGCACCGGGATCCGAAGCCGCTCCGCCGCCGGAATTTTCCTGTCGATGAAGAGCTTCTTCAGGCTCTTGCTGCCGCCGGACAGCCGGATCACATCGCCGCTCTGCCGGGAACGGAGGGTCATTTCGCCCTTTGGGACTACCGTGAAGGTGTCATTGGTATTGCAAATTTCCGCAGCCGGGACGCAGGTGATCCGCAATCCCGGAAGGATGACCTCCCCGGGACAGGTCAGGGTCACAGCTTCCAGAGGGCCGCTCTCCCGCAGCGCCTCCAGCGTGTCATAGTTCCGGGCGATGGTCACACCGCCGGGGAAGCTGGCCCGGGCGGAGGGTTTATCCGAATATAGCAGCGCTTCCGCCAGAGCAATGTGGATGTCCTCCGGTTCCTTGACGCCGCTTTGTTTCAAAAAACACTCCAGCACCCGGCTTCGCAGGGCACTGGGCATGGATTTCAAGGTCTCTACTGTGGGAAGAATTTCAAAATTCGCCTGGGAGGAGAGACATTCCTCGTCTTTCCTCAGCCGCAGGGCCATCTGGGATAGGTTTTCCGCCAGCCGGGGATTCTCCGCTGTCAGCAATGGCATCACATGGTGGCGGATCCGGTTTCGCAGGAAAGCATCCGTTTCATTGGAACTGTCCTCCACATGGCTCAAGCACCAACTGTCCAGGAACATTTCCGCCTCCTGCCGGGTGACGGTGAGCATGGGGCGGATCAGCTTTCCCCGGACCGGAGCAATGCCGCCGAGGCCCTTCAGCCCGGTGCCCCGGACCAAATGCATCAGCACCGTTTCCGCGTTGTCATCAGCGGTGTGGGCCGTGGCGATCTTCCCTTCCAGCCCCAGCAGGAAGCCGTACCGGGAATCCCTCGCGGCAGCCTCCAGTCCCTTTTCCCCGGGAATCACCTTGCCGGAGCCCACATGCAGCGGAATTTCAAAACGCTGACACAGGGAACGGACAAAGGCCTCGTCCCGGTCCGATTCTTCCCCTCGGAGCCGGTGATTAAAATGGGCGGCCTCCAAATGGAAGCTCCCCTTTTCTTTCAGAAGGTACAGGGCAAACAACAGCGCCACGGAGTCCGTCCCGCCGGAAACGGCACAGACGACGGTGTCCCCAGGGGAGATCAGCCCCTGCTGCCGGATGAAGTCCCAAAGCTTATTCAGCATGCTTCCACTCCCGGTCGGCAAAGGTCTGGTACTGGCCGATCCATTGCAGCTTCACCGCGCCGGTCTCGCCGTGGCGGTTCTTGGCAACAATGCACTCGGCCACGCCCTTGTCCTCGGTGTTTTCGTTGTAGTATTCGTCCCGGTACAGGAACATAACGGAGTCCGCGTCCTGCTCGATGGCGCCGGATTCCCGAAGGTCCGACAGAATCGGCCGCTTGTCGGTACGGCTCTCCACCGCACGGGACAACTGGCTCAGGCAGATGACAGGGACGTTCAGCTCCTTGGCCATGATCTTCAAAGACCGGGATATCTCGCCCACCACCACCACGCGGTTTTCGTTGTTCTTTCCGTAACCGGAGCCCTGCATCAGCTGCAGATAGTCGATGATTACCAGGCCAAGATTGTCCAGGCGGCGGCACTTGGCGTTGATGTCCGCCACAGTGACGGAGGGGTTGTCATCAATCCGGATGTCCGTCTGGCTTAAAGCGGCGGAGGCCATGCACAGCTTGGTCCACTCCTCCTCGCTGAGCTTGCCGGTAGCCAATTTCTGCAGCTCGATAAAGCTTTCATTGGCCAGCAGACGCATGGCCAGCTGCTCCCGGGACATTTCCAGGTTGAAGATCGCTACGGTCTTCTTGTATTTTTTGGCAACATTGACACCGATATTCAACGCGAAGGCGGATTTGCCCATAGCGGGACGGGCAGCAATCAGCAAAAGGTCAGACTTGTTCAGACCGTTGATCCTGGTGTCCAGGTCCCGCAGGCCCGTGGACAAACCGGGAATCATGGAATCGGACTGGGCCAGCTCCGTCAGGTGGTCGAAGACCCGGTGCAGCGTGGTGCCGATATGCTCCAGGCTGTCCCCCCGCTCGCCCTTGCGCAGGGCGTAAATCTTCTTCTCGGCGGACTCCAGCATTTCTGCCGGGGTGCCCACCTCTTCGTAGACCATTTCGGTAATCTCCGTGGCCGCCTGGTTCAGGCCCCGGAGCATGGCTTTTTCTCGGACAATGTTGGCATAGCGCACCACATTGGCAGCGGTAGGGGTAATCTCCATAAGCTGCAGGATGTAGTCCCGGGAATTGTCGTGGTAATAGCCCAGCTCCTTCAGCTTGTCCAGCACCGTCACCGGGTCTATCGTCTGGGAGAAATTGAACATGGTATAGATGGCTTCATAAATCTCCCGATTCTGGGTCAGGAAAAAGTCCTCGGGCTTTACGATGCCAACCACATCAGTGATACAGCGGCTGTCTATGAGAATCGCGCCCAAAACAGACTGCTCCGCCTCCAGAGACTGGGGCGGCTGCCGCTGCAGCAGTTCTTCATCCATGTTGTCTTCTCCTTTCTTTAATAATCAGGTATATACTCCGCAGGGGCCGATGTGCCTCAACTGGCCCCTACGGAACAGCCATTAGTTGACGACATTGGGACGCACGGGAGGGTCAGTGACCCTCCCCTACAGTGGACGTAATGTAGGAGTTACGCCTCGACGATCTTCACTGTCAGGGGCGCGGAAATCTCGTAGCCCAGCTTGCAGGTGACAGTGTAGGTGCCCACATTCTTGATGGGCTCCGCAATGACGATCTTCCGCTTATCCAGCTTGATGCCGGTCTTGGCCAAAGCGTCGGCGATCTCCTGGTTGGTGACGGAGCCGAACAGCCTCCCCGCGCCGCCGCCCTTGGCAGTGACGGTGACGGTCATTTCCCGCAGCTGCTTGGAAATCGCCATAGCCTCCGCCTTCTCCCGGGCGATGCGCTCCTGGGTGGCCTTGTCATTCATCTTCATGGTATTGATGGCATCCGGGGTAGCCTCAATGGCCAGCTTCCTGGGCAGCATGAAGTTCCGCGCGTAGCCGTCGGAAACCTCCAGCATCTGTCCTTTCTTGCCCTTGCCCTTCACATCCTGCAATAAAATAACTTTCATCGTGATTTTCTCCTTAGTATTATAGATATAAGATATGAGATTCGAGATATAAGATATTGTGGAGAATAGGATATCTTGTATCTTACATCTCAAAAAGGTATTTACTCCTCGTAGAACTTATCGATGGACGCAACCAGCTTATCCAGAGCGTCCTTGACGTTGGTGTCCTTCATCTGGGCGCCTGCGGTAGCCGTGTTGCCCCCGCCGCCCAAAGGCTCCAGGATCATCTGCACATTGGCAGAGCCGATACTCCGTGCGGAAATAATAACCTGATCTCCATCCGGGTACATGACAAAAGAGGCGGTAATGCCGGAAATATTCAGCAGCTCATCCGCCGCCTGGGCCGCCAGGACCCGGGTAGTGGTGGTGTTCAGCGCCGCAATGGCAATCTCCTGGCGGTAGAGCCGGGAGGACTTGATGATCTGATACTTTGCCATGGTGTCCTGGAAGTCGTTCTGCAGCAGCTTCTTGACCTCCGTGGGGTCCGCGCCCATTCTCCGCAAAGCGGCGGCCGCCTCAAAAGTGCGTTCCCCGGTGCGGACGTTGAAGAACTTGGTGTCCAGACAGATACCTGCCAGCAGGCACTTGGCCTCGATGGGCAGCATGTCCTGCTTCTCTACCGCATAGGACAGGAGCTCTGTCACCAGCTCGGCAGCGGAGGAGGCGTAGGTCTCATGGAGATTGACTACCACAGGGCTGATATAGTCCGCCGCCCGGCGGTGATGGTCAATGACGCAGACCTTGGAAATTGCCTCCAGCAGCGGCTGGCACTCCACCTGATCCGGCCGGTTGGTATCCACCACGATCAGAATGCTGCGGTTATCCGCCATCAGCAAGGCATCCTGTCCGGAGATGAAAACATCCTTATATTGGGGCTCCGCCTGGATCTCCTCAATGAGCTTCCCGGCAGCGTTTTTCTCCAGGTCGATGACAATGTTGCACTTTTTGCCTTTTTTCCGGCACAGGCAGCACACGCCGATAGCCGCGCCCACGGCGTCCAGGTCGGCGTTTTTGTGGCCCATGATGAACACATGGCCGCTCTGACCGATCAGCTCCATCAGGGAGTTAGCGGTGACGCGGGAGCGAACCTTGCTGCGGTAATCCGCCTCGGTGCTGCGGCCGCCGTAGAAGGTGAAGTTCAGCCGGTCCTTAATGACCGCCTGGTCGCCGCCCCGGCTCAGGGCCATTTCAATGCCCAGGGCCGCAAAGTCATAGCTCTCCTCAAAATCCGCGCCGTCCACGCCCAGGCCAATGGAGATGGAAGCAGGCAGTCCGGTGGGGCTGACCACCTCATGGATCTTCTCCAGCAGAGAGAACTTATCCTCGGTGGCCCGCTGCAGATCCCGCTTCTCAAAGATGAACAGGAACCGGTTGCGCTCAAGCTTGCGCAGCAGTCCGTTGTAACCGTCAGTCCACTCGGTGATGGTGTCGCCCAGCTTGGCGTTCAGAGCGGAGATGGCGTTTTCCGTCAGGTTCTTGGTCAGCTCCTCATAGTTGTCAATGAGGATGATGGAAACCACAGGGCGGGAGCGGATATATTCGTCCCGAACCTGGTACAGCTCCGTCAGATCGCTGAAATACAGGACCCCCAGCATGGTGCCCTTGCTGTCCTCGGCCCGGATGGTGGTGCCGTAGACCCGATAGCGGCGGGAGCCCAGCGTCACATCCTGGGGGCACTCGGTTTTGCCGGAAGCCAGCCAGTCCGTGCTGAAGCCGGGAAGAATCTCGTCCAAATCCTGCTCCATCATGGTATCCGCATACCCAGTCAGCTGGCTGAAGCGGTGGTTGGCCCAGATAATGCCGCCGTCTCCCAGCCGGGCCAGTACCGCAGGCAGCGGGCTTTCCCCTTGGCTGGTGGCCTCCATGGTGTTGGAAGCATCCTGAATATACTTCTGAATTTGACGGTTTCGCCGGCTGCGGTTCATGATATAAGCCATGAACACCAACAGTGTCACACCAGTCTCCCCGGCGGCCAGCCAATACTGTCCCGTCAGCAGCGCTGCCGCGCAGAACGCCGCCATGACCAAAAAATACAACCCCATTCCGGGCCGTAACAGTCTTCCCAGTTTTCGTCTCACTTGCTTCCCGCCTCCTTATGGCAACGGTATGGCGAATCCCCAATGCCGAGCGCTGCTGCGTTTAGCGCATACTATACCCGCTATTATAGCAAATCCAACCAAATCCTGCAACAGGTTTTCCCGGATTTCCGTAAAAAACCATTCAAAAATAATGGTATACTTTTTCATGATTTTGTGTTATACTATGTGTCGATGGCGCCGGGATGGGCTGGACCCGGGCATTTCAAATTCAGCGGCTGACGATGCCGCGTAAAACGCATTTTTGCAGGCATTTTCCCAAAAAAGGCGATTCAGGGCCGGATTTTGGGCATATGGCTGCCTGTTTGTTATGCCTGTCTACCAAAGACAGCAAAAATCGAAAGGAGTATTTTTTTGGCAGAAAAACTGAAAATTATCCCTCTGGGCGGTCTGGATGAGATCGGCAAGAACATCACCGTCCTGGAGTACGGCAAGGACATGATCGTGGTGGACTGCGGCGTGGGCTTCCCCGAGGAGGACATGTACGGCGTGGATCTGGTGATCCCGGACTTCTCCTACCTGGTGGAGAACCAGAAAAAGCTGCGGGGCTTCTTCATCACCCACGGCCACGAGGACCATATCGGTTCCATTCCCTACGCCATGCGGGAAATAAACTGTCCCATCCATGGCACCGCTATGACCAACGGCCTGATTAAGCTGAAGCTGGAGGAACACCGGCTGGCAGACAAGGTCAAGCTCATCACCCACAAGCCCGGCGACGTGGTGAAGGCCGGATGTTTCAGCGTGGAATTCATCCATGTGAATCACTCCATCGCCGACGCGGTGGCGTTTGCCATCCGCACCCCTGTGGGCACCGTGGTCTTTACCGGCGACTTCAAGATCGATCCCACCGCCAAGGACGGCATGATGGATCTGGCCCGGCTGGGCGAGCTGGGCAACCAGGGTGTCCTGGCGCTGCTGGCGGACTCCACCAATGTAGAGCGCAGCGGCTACACCCCCAGCGAAAACCTGGTGGCGGAGAGCCTGGACCGGCAGTTCAAGAACTGCGACCAGCGAATCATCGTCACCACCTTTGCCTCCAACATGCACCGCATTCAGTCCATCCTGAACACCGCCCAGCGCTACGGCCGGAAGGTGGCCGTCACCGGGCGCAGCATGGAGAATATGCTGAAGGTGGCCCAGGAGCTGGGGTATCTGAAGGTGAAGCAGGGCACCATTGTGGACCTGGCTTCCATCAAGAGCATCCCCAAGAACAAGCTGGTCATCGTCTCCACCGGCTCCCAGGGCGAGAACATGTCCGCCCTGTACCGCATGGCCTTCGACACCCACAAGCAGGTGGAAGTCACCGCCGGGGACCGGATCATCATCTCCGCCTCCGCCATTCCCGGCAACGAGAAGGCCATCTCCAAGATCATCAACGAGCTGTACCGCAAGGGCGCCGATGTGGTCTACGAAAAGAGCGAGGGCCTCCACGTCTCCGGACATGCCTGCCAGGAGGAGCTGAAGATCGTCCACGCCCTTGTCAAGCCCAAATTCTTCCTGCCCGTCCACGGCGAGCAGCGTCACCTGCAGATTCACTCCAAGCTTGCCCAGCAGATGGGCATGAACCCCCGGAACATCCACATTGGGGAGCTGGGCACCGTGTTCGAGCTCACCGCCAAGACCTGCAAAGCAAACGGCACCGTTACCGCAGGCAAGGTCTTCGTGGACGGCATCGGTGTAGGCGATGTGGGCAGTGTGGTTCTGCGGGATCGCAAGCACCTGGCTGAGGACGGCATGATCGTGGTGTGCGTGAACCTCAGCGCCGAGGATGGCAGCGTGGTCACCGGCCCGGACATCATCACCCGGGGCTTCATCTACGTGAAGGAGTCCGAGGAACTGATGGATGCGCTGCAGAATGTGGCTATGGAGGCCATCGAACGCTGCCAGCGAAAGCACGTCCGGGAGTGGTCCACCATCAAGTCCGCCATCAAGAACGACCTGAGCGGCTACCTGTACAAGGCCACCAAGCGCAATCCCATGATTTTGCCGGTGATTTCGGAAGTATAAACAGAAAGCAAATGCTGAATGCAGAATGCTGAATGCAGAATGCAGAATGCTGAATGCTGAATGATTGTATCCCTTCGGGATAGATTGAAATTCATCCCCTGAGGGGATACTTTCATTCAGCATTCAGCATTTAGCATTCAGCATTTCGTTGGAGTATTTTTATGCACTACTACTTCGCTCCCATGGAGGGGCTGACGGACAGCGTGTTCCGGCGTCTCCACCACCAGTATTTCCCTGGCGTGGACCGGTATTATATGCCCTTCCTCTCCCCCACCGTTCACCGGAGCCTGAGCCACAAGGAGGAACGGGAACTGCCCAGGGCGGACAGCGTGGATTTCAGGGCGGTTCCCCAGATTCTGACCAAAAGCCCGGAAGATTTCCTCTGGGCGGCCCAGATCTGCCGGGATCGAGGTTATGATGAGATCAACCTGAATGTAGGCTGTCCCTCCGGCACCGTAGTGGCCAAGGGCAAGGGCAGCGGTATGCTCCGGGACCTGGATTCGCTGGACGCCTTTCTGGAGGAAGTGTTCCGGAAGACGCCTCTGCCCGTCTCCGTCAAGACCCGGCTGGGATTGGAAAGCCCGGAGGAATTTCCTGCCATTCTGGAAATCTACAACCGATACCCCATCCGGGAGCTGATTGTGCACCCCAGAGTGCGCAAACAGTTCTACAACGGGGACGTAGACATGGAAATGTTTGCCTACGCCGTAACGCACAGCAACAATCCCCTGTGCTACAACGGAAATCTCTTTTCCCTGGCCCAAATACATTCGCTTCAGACACGCTTTCCCCAACCGCTATCCGTCATGATCGGGCGGGGACTCATCGCGGATCCCGGAATGCTCTCCGGCGGTACCAATATCGCTTTGCTGGAGCGCTTCATGAACGAGCTGCTGGAAACCTACGAAGCGGACTTCGGCGGCAGCCGCAACGCCATGTTCCGGCTGAAGGAGCATTGGAGCTATCTGCACACCCGCTTTATTGGCTGCGAAAGGCTGTGGAAGCGGCTGCGGAAAACCACAGACGTTTCCGAGTTCAGAGCCATCACCGCCGAGATCTTCCATACCCTTCCCCTGATTGAACCCAAAAAAGTCCCCGCTGAATGATCCAGCGGGGACTTTTGGGTTCCGTAAGGGAGATTAGCCGAGAGCCACATACCCCAGGGTGATCTTACTGTAATCCACTTCCATGGGATAGGTCTCATTCAGGTCGATAAGCATCTGATTGATCTGTTCCTTTTTCCAGTCGCTTTCGGCGTAGTACTTCCACTGAGGGCTGCTGCCGCCGAAGTACATGACGTGGTAGCCAAACTGGGTCTTCACCAGACCGTAATCGCCGACCTGTCGGCTTTCATCGAAGCACCAGTCGTTGAATTCCTGCACCATCTGGCCCTCGTAGACATTCTCATACAGGCCGCCATTGGTGTTGGAGCCGCCGTCCTGGGATTTTTCGTTTGCCAGAGCGGCAAAGCTTTCCTCGGTCTTCTCTCCTTCCAGCCAGGCATCCAGTACCGCCTGGGCTTCTTCCTCGCAGGCTGCCCATTCCTCATCGGAATAGGTGGTGGTGCCGTCTTCACCGGTGGTGCCGCCCTCTGGGCCGATCAGAATGTGGCGCACATTCACGAACATGCCATCCTTCGTGATGCCGTTTTCGCTGTACTCCGCTTCATGGGCAGCGAAGAACGCCTCCAGCTCCTGCTCTGTGGGAATCATTTTGTCAGTGGTATCGGCATAGTAGGGCGCGCCCCGGTAATAGCCCTCCTGATAGGCCGCAAAGTCGTCAAAACCCGCGCCGGGACCGATGTTATGCAGCAGCAGCTCATCCAGGGTCATGCCATAATACGCGGCGTCTTCCTCCAGAGAAGCACGCAGATTGTCCAGGTTTTCCCGATCCTCCGGGTCCATTTCCAGGCCGTTTTCCTGGGCCATGGCCGCCATGCCCTGGATCTGCTGCCAGTTATTCAGGGCGCACTGCAGGAAATACTGCTGCCAAGTCATATTGTCGCCCTCCAGGGACAGCTGGGTGTCCAGGGGCTGGGTATAATCCAGGCCGAAATAAGGGGCGTAGGCGCCGTAGGTGTTCAGGAATCCCTGAACCTCCATCCAGTAGTAGACCTGGAGCTGGCTGTTGGTCAGCTCCAGATCCCCAATGGTGGCCACGACAACATCCTTGTTGGCAGCGGCCTCCTCGTCGGAGACGGTATAGCTGCCCTTGCAGGTGACGTCATCGGGGTTGCCGTCGGCGGGAATGGTGGCCGGGGCTTCGGTGGCTTCGGTCTCCATCTGGGCTTCCCCTGTGGTTTCCGCAACCGCATCCGTCTTCTTTCCGCTCATACCTGCCACAATCAACGCGATCAGCACTGCCAGCACCACTACCACTGCTGTGACAGCCAGCGCGATCTTGCCGGGAGTCGCCTTGAGACCCTCCTTAATCTCAGAGGAAGGGCTTTCCTCTGCGGATGCAGTCTCCTCAGCAGAAGCGGCTTCCTCAACGGGAGCAGTCTCCTCAACGGGGGCAGTCTCCTCAGCGGGAGCGGTCTCCTCAACGGGGGCAGCCTCCTCAACTGGAGCGGTCTCCTCAACGGGAGCGGTCTCCTCAGTGGGAATGATCTGTTCATTCCCTTCTTCAGCAAATTTTTGTCCGCACTTCGGGCAGAAGACTCCGTCATCCGGAATTTCTCCCTGGCAATATTTGCAAACTTTCATGAAACAACCTCATTTCTCCGTAATTCGGGTAGTCATTCCCGCACAGTTTACCACGAAACAGCCATAAATGCAAGGCAGATAACAGATAATTTACAAAATCTCTTTTTCGTCTCTTTTCCCTGGAATGGGGCTTCTGCCGTACCCCGTTTTTCCTGATATCCATACTTGCAAATACCCCGTAAAAATGGTAATATAAATGATTGATAACGTTTCTTCGGAGGATTCCCCATGAATACCAAAACCACTGTCATTTCCCAGGCCCAGCTGGATGCCCAGTTTGCCTATTGTGATAAAATCGCCGCCTATTGGCAGAGCCAAGGCATCGTCCCCACCGCTTATGTGGAGACCTACGGCTGCCAGCAGAATGAGGCGGATTCCGAAAAGCTCCGGGGGTATCTGGCCCAGAGCGGCTATCGCATGGGTTCCGACCCCGAAGGAGCCGATGTGGTAGTCATGAATACCTGTGCCATCCGGGAGCACGCGGAGCAGCGGGTCTTCGGCAACCTGGGGGCTTTGACCCACACCAAGCGCCGCCACCCTGGGCAGAAGATCTTCCTGTGCGGCTGCATGGCAGGCGAATCCAAGGTATCTGACCGGATCCGGCAGAGCTATCCCCATGTGGACGGTGTCTTTTCCACCCACCACCTGTGGCAGTTCCCGGAGATTCTGTGGAATGTCCTCAGCGGAAAGAAGCGGCAGTTTTTTGTGGCCGACGAGCCCGGCTCCATCGCCGAGGGCATCCCTCAGGTGCGGGACTCCCAGCTGAAGGCCTGGGTGTCCATCATGTACGGCTGCAACAACTTCTGCACCTACTGCATCGTCCCCTATGTCCGGGGCCGGGAGCGCAGCCGCCAGCCGGAGGACATCCTTCGAGAGTGCCGGGAGCTGGTGGAAAGCGGTGTCAAGGACATCACCCTGCTGGGCCAGAACGTCAACTCCTACGGCAAGGACCTTGGCGGCAGCATGGACTTTGCAGACCTGCTGGCGGCCATTGCCCAGATTCCTGGGGACTTCCTGATCCGCTTTATGACCAGCCACCCCAGAGACGCCTCCCAAAAGCTCTTTGACACCATGGCGCGCTACCCCAAGATCGCCAAGCAGCTGCACCTGCCCTTCCAATCCGGCTCCACCCGGGTACTGAAAGCCATGAACCGTCACTATGACCGGGAGACTTACCTGGAAAAGGTATTGTATGCCAAACAGATCATGCCAGAGCTGGTACTGACCTCCGACGTCATTGTGGGCTTCCCCGGGGAGACCGAGGAAGAATTTGAGGAAACCCTCTCTCTCATACAGCAGGTTCACTACGACAGCCTGTTCACCTTCATCTTCTCCCCCCGCCCTGGCACCCCGGCAGCCTCCATGGAGGACGCCACGCCCAAGGAGGAGAAAAACCGCCGCTTTGACAAGCTCTGTGCAGTGCAGAACGCCATCTCCGAGGAGATTCATAACAGCTATATCGGCAAGACCATGCGATGCCTGGTGGACGGCAGGGACAAAGATCAGCTCACTGCCCGAACCGAGGGCGGACGGCTGGTACGCTTTGCCGGCTGCGACGAGCTCATCGGCACCTTCCAAGAAATCACCATCACTGGCGCAACAACCTGGAGCCTGACAGGGGAAATGCAAAATGCCAAATGAATTCTTGTTTTCTCTCCTTTTTGACAAATTCTGTACTATTCAGTCGGGGTAGAGCGTTTTGCGTAAATGATCGTTTATCGCACCAAGGTACGTCTACCACTGTCATTGCGAGGAGCGCAGCGACGTGGCAATCCGTTTCCCTAAATGTCAATATTTTTGAGCATTTCGGTAAAATCAGCCTGTGCAAAGGGGAAACGGATTGCCACACCAGCGTGCGCGCTGGTTCGCAATGACAGCGGTAGTCGGTACCCTGGCAGAACCATCGCACGTTAGTGTTATAAACGATCAATTATATGAGGAATCAAGACACGACTGAATCGTTGCCAAATTCTAATTTGTTTTTTCATCCGCAGAGCGGATACCATCATTTTGCATTCTGCATTCAGCATTCTGCATTTTAAAGAAGGATGGTGCTTATGGCCACCAACGAAAAAGAGCTTACGCCCATGCGTCGGCAGTATTATGAGATGAAGGAGCGCCACCGGGACTGCATCCTGTTCTTCCGCCTGGGGGACTTCTATGAGATGTTCGACGAGGACGCCAAGCTGGCGGCCCGGGAGTTGGACCTGACCCTGACCACCCGGGACCGGGGCAAACCCAAAGAGGAACAGACCCCCATGTGCGGGGTGCCCTACCACAGCGTGGATTCCTATATCGCAAGGCTTGTCCAGAAGGGCTACAAGGTGGCCATCTGCGAGCAGATGGAAGACCCGGCCACTGCCAAAGGCTTGGTAGAGCGGGACATCACCCGCATCGTCACCCCCGGCACCGTCACCGAAAGCTGCATGCTGGACGAGAATAAGAATAACTACTTAGGCTGCATCTACAGCGAAAGCGGCCGGTTCGGTCTGGCCTTCTGCGACGTGTCCACCGGCGCGTTTTTCGCCACCGTTTGCTCCGATCCCCAGAACGTGGCCTCGGAGCTGGGTCGATTTGCTCCCAGCGAGGTCATCCGCTACGGTTCCAATGTGGACTGCGAGCCCATCGAGGACGCCATCTTCCGCCGGTTAAACTGCTGCGTGGACGAGGGAAAATCGGAACTGTTCCAGCTGGAAGCCGCCGAAGCGCTGCTGGAACAGCATTTTGGCAAAGACCTTTCCCAGCTGGGCCTTGCCGGGATGCCCGCCGCAGTCATTGCCAGCGGCGCGCTGCTGCAGACCCTTTTAACCCTGCAAAAAAATGACCTGGCTCACATCCGGGAGCTGCAATACTACACCGCAGGCCGCTTTATGGAGCTGGACATGGACGCCCGGCGGAACCTGGAGCTCACCGAGACCATGCGCTCCAAGGAAAAGAAGGGTACCCTGCTGTGGGTGCTGGACAAGACCCACACCGCCATGGGCGGGCGGATGCTCCGATCCTGGCTGGAAAAACCCCTTCTGGACCCGGTGGAGATCACCCGCCGCCACAGCGCCGTGGAGGAGCTGGTGGATTCCGTCATGGTCCGGGGGGAACTGGAGGAAGCCCTGCGGGAGGTCACGGACTTAGAACGCGTCATGACCCGGATCGTCACCGGCACCGTCAACTGCCGGGATCTGCTGGGTCTGGCAAGAGGCTTCCGGGCACTGCCGGAGGTGAAGGCCCAGCTGCAAAAATGCGACGCACCCCTGCTGAGGAAGCTGGAGCAGGCCATCGACCCCCTGACGGACTGCGCGGATCGGATCGAAAACACCATCGTGGACGATCCTCCCCTGACCATCCGGGAGGGCGGCATCATCCGCAAGGGGGCCAATGAAGAAGCGGACCGGCTCCGGGACATCATGGAGGGCGGCAGCGGCACCATCGCCGCCATCGAAGCCTCCGAGCGGGAGAAAACCGGCATCCGCACCTTAAAAGTGGGCTTCAACCGGGTGTTCGGCTATTATATTGAAGTTTCCAAATCCTTTATGGACCAGGTTCCGGCGAACTATGTCCGCAAGCAGACCCTGGCCAACTGCGAGCGCTACATCACCCAGGAGCTGAAGGAGCTGGAAAACCAGGTCCTCACCGCCAAGGACCGGCTGACTGCCCTGGAATACCAGATCTTCACCCAGCTGCGGGAATTCCTGGCCCAGCAGGCCGCCCGGGTGCAGCAGACCGCTGCCGCCGTGGCTGCGGCGGATACCCTGTGCAGTCTCGCCGCCGTGGCAGTCCAGCGGGGCTACTGCCGTCCCGAGATCACCCTGGGCCGGGAGATTGCCATCACCGACGGCCGCCATCCTGTTGTGGAGGCCATGCTGAAGGATTCCCTGTTCGTGCCCAACGACACCCATTTAGGGTCCGACGACAACACCGTATGCATCATCACCGGCCCCAACATGGCCGGTAAATCCACCTACATGCGCCAGGTGGCCCTGATTGTGCTGATGGCCCAGATGGGCTCCTTCGTCCCCGCAAGGTCCGCCAAAATCGGCCTGGTGGACCGGGTCTTTACAAGAATTGGCGCCAGCGACGACCTTGCTTCCGGTCAGTCCACCTTCATGGTGGAGATGGCGGAGGTGGCCACCATCCTGAAATACGCCACCTCCCGGAGCCTGCTGATCCTGGACGAGATTGGCCGGGGCACCTCCACCTACGACGGCATGGCCATTGCCCAGGCGGTGCTGGAATACGCCGCCAACCCCAAGCGTCTGGGGGCCAAGACCCTCTTCGCCACCCACTACCACGAACTGTCCACCATTGAGGACAAACTGCCCAATGTGAAAAACTACAACATTGCCGTGAAGAAGCGGGGCGAGCAGATGATCTTCCTGCGCAAAATCGTCCCCGGCGCCACTGACGACAGCTACGGCATCGAAGTGGCGAAATTGGCGGGCATCCCAAATCCCGTTATCAACCGGGCCAGGGATATCCTGAAGGACCTGGAGACGGAAGGTTCCGTCTCCGCTCCCCCGGCCATTAAGGAACCAGAGGATCAGGTCAGTATGCTGGATCTGACAGGACAGCGGATCATCTCCGCCCTGTCCGCCATCTCGGTGGAGACTCTGACTCCCATCGAAGCCATGAACGAACTGTACAAGCTTAAGAAAATGTTGGATTGACCTATGAGCAAAAACCGCAATCTCAGCGCCCAGCCCTCCCAGAAGGAAACCCTATCCGGCTTTGGCTATCTGGCCTTTCAGCTTCTGCTGCTGCCCAGCCTGCTTACCTGGGGCAACAGGCAGTTAACCCATCCCTTAACGGACGCGGAGCTGAATTTTACCTTCTTCCTTCTCAATTTCCTGGCAGTTTTATTGGTCTTCCACAGCTTCCTGGGCCGCTCTGCCGCTGCCCTGGGGCAGCACCCCGCCTACTTTCTCCAGGCGGTGGTGCTGGGTCTGGCCGCCTATTATGCCTGCAGTGAGACCGTCACCTGGATTATCCGACAGCTGGTACCCAGCTTTTTCAATTACAACGATGCCTCCATCGCCGCCATGAGTCAGAGTAGCTACTATCTGATGGTGGTGGGCACGGTGATCCTGGTGCCGCCGGTGGAGGAATGCCTGTACCGGGGGCTGATTTTCCGGAACCTATACGGCAGGTCCCGGTGGGCAGCTTACATTGTATCTATCCTGGCCTTTGCCCTGATCCATATCTTGGGCTATGTGGGCCAGTATTCCCCTTTGGAGCTGCTGATGGCAGTACTCCAGTATCTCCCTGCTGGGCTGTGTCTGGCCTGGGCCTACACCAAAGCTGACACCATTTTCGCCCCCATCGTCATTCACGCCGCCATCAACTATATCAGCATCCACGGTCTGAGGTGACTCTATGCCAAAAATCATTCAATTATCCCCCCATATTGCCAACCTGATTGCCGCCGGGGAAGTGGTAGAGCGCCCTGCCTCCGTCGTGAAGGAGCTGCTGGAAAACGCGGTAGATGCCGGGGCCTCCAAAGTCACCATTGAGATCCGGGACGGCGGCATGACCTTCCTGCGGGTTACGGACAACGGCTGCGGCATGGCGTCGGAGGATGCCCGGACAGCGTTCCTGCGTCACGCCACCTCCAAGCTGCGCACCGCCGAGGACCTGGCTGCCATCGGAACCATGGGCTTCCGCGGGGAAGCGCTGGCCGCCATTGCCTCCGTCAGCCGGGTGGACCTGCTGACCAAAACCGCGGGAGCCATCTCCGGAACCAGCCTGCACCTGGAGGCGGGAAACATCACCGAAGAGTCCGAAGCCGGATGCCCGGAAGGCACCACCATCATCATCCGTGACCTGTTCTTCAACACCCCGGCCCGGATGAAATTCATGAAATCCGACACCGTAGAGGGGGGCCGGGTGGCTGCCGCCGTGCAGCTGCAAGCCCTGGCCCATCCGGAAGTGGCCTTCCAGTTCCTACGGGACGGCAAGCCCGTTCTGTCCACCCCCGGCACCGGGGGACTGCAGGCGGCGGTATACTGCGTCTATGGCCGGGAGTGCGCCCAGATGGTGCCGGTGGACAGCCGGTGGGAAAATTACTCCCTGACGGGTTACGTCTCCAAGCCCACCGACGCCCGGCCCAGCCGGAGCCTGCAAACCTTCTTCGTCAATAACCGGCCTGTCAAGTCCAAGCTGCTGGTCGCCGCTCTGGAGGAGGCCTACCGCAACCAGATCATGGTGGGCAAGTTCCCCGCCTGTGTGCTGCATTTGACCCTCCCCGCCAGCGCCGTGGATGTGAATGTCCACCCGGCAAAAACGGAGGTCAAGTTTCTGTCGGAAAAGGCGGTATTCGACTGCGTCCACTACGGGGTTCTCGGCGCTCTGAACAAGCAGCCGGACCGGCCCGAGGTGCAATTCAAAAAGTCCACTCCCTCCGTAGGGGGCGATGCCCACATCGCCCCTCCTGCCGCGCCTATCACGCCTGCCGCTGGCCCCAACGCCCACACCGGCCCCGCCGCACCCAAAAAGGATTCCTTCTTCCGCACCATGACGCCGGAGGAATACAAAACCTTCTCCACCGCCCTGAAGGACGCACCCCAGCCCCGGAAGGAGGCTGCCATTGCCACCGTTGGAAAGATTGAGCGCACCGCCAACATGCCTCTGCGGGAGTTCGTCACGCTGCCCCAGATGCGGGCAGAAGCATCCGCAGTGCACGCTGCCCCGTCCTCCTCTCCCGCAGGGGGCAATGCCCACATTGTACCAACTCCCGTAAAGGATGGGCCCCCTTCCAAGCCAATGAAGGCTTCGCTCCCTACGCAAACAACGCCTCCTGCATCTGAGGAAATAGAGCAGACCGCCCTGGACATGCCGCAGCAGCCGGATTGGCGGCTGGTGGGGGAGCTATACAACACCTACATTCTCGTCGAACAAGGCGAGGACGCCTTCCTTATCGACAAGCACGCCGCCCACGAGCGGATCCTCTTCGAAAAGCTGAAGACCAACCAGGAAAAGATCAACGCCCAGGCCCTGCTGACCCCCCTTCCCGTCCGCCTGAGTCCCTCCGCCGCGTCGGAGCTGCTGGCAAACAAGGACATGCTGGATGAGCTGGGCTTTGAAATTGACGAATTTGGGGAAAACACCCTGCTTTTGCGGCAGATCCCCATGGACTTAAGCCCCGAGACGGCAGCCGACGCCCTGGAATCCCTGGCCGCCGATCTGCTGAACGGACGCCGGGAGAGCAAAGATACCGTTCGGGACGAGCTGCTGCACACCGTGGCCTGCAAAGCCGCCATCAAGGCAGGCTGGGTCAACGACGAAAAGGAACTGCTGGCGGTGGCCCAGGAGGTCATGTCCCGGGAGGAACTGAAATACTGCCCCCACGGCAGGCCGATTTGTGTCAGCTTAAGCAAAAAGCAGCTGGAGAAGCAGTTTAAGCGAACCTAATTTACAGTGTGGAGTGTGGAATGTGGAGTGTGGAGTTTTCCAAAACGGCGGCTATACGCTGAGGTTGGCCCAGGCGGAGGATGCGGAAGAATACTTCCGGCAGAATTTTGATCCTCTCGATCCGGAGGTAGCCCGGCTGACCGGGTGCAAGCCCTGCTTTTCCCACGAGGAAGTGGTGGACTTCTTTCTCAAATGTGTGGCCGATGAGGATCGGTACGACTTCCTGCTCATCGCTCCGGACGGGCGGATCGTCGGGGAAAGCGTCATCAATGAGATTGATTGGGCGCTTCGCCGCGGCAATTTCCGGGTGGCCATCTTTCAGCCGGAGCACTGGGGCAAGGGTCTCGGAACCTGGGCAGTGGAGACCGTCCGGGACTTCGCGTTTGAACGGCTGAAGCTGCACAGGCTGGAGCTGGATGTCTTCTCCTTCAATCCCCAGGCGGAAAGGACCTATCTCAGAGCAGGTTTTCGTCGGGAAGGGGTCCTGCGGGACGCGGTTTGGGACGGAGAACGGTATGCCGACGATATATTGATGGCGATTTTGGAGGACGAATGGAGGGCTTGTCGTTGAATTATTTGATCTGCATCGCAGGGCCCACCGCTTCCGGAAAGACGGCTCTGGCGGTAGAATTGGCTAAGGAATTCCATGGTGAGGTGGTATCCTGTGACTCCATGCAGGTATACAGGCGCATGGACATCGGCACCGCCAAGCCCACTTTGGCGGAAATGCAGGGCATTCCCCACCACATGATCGACGTGGCGGAGCCTGACGAAGACTTCTCCGTCAGCCGCTACTGCGAAATGGCCGCCCCCATTGTGGACGGCATCCTGGCCCGGGGAAAGACCGCCGTCATTGCGGGAGGCACCGGGCTGTACATGGACTCCCTGATCCGGGGAAACGCCTTTGCCCCCTTCCCCTCCACCGGCGTCCGGGAACAGCTGGAAGCCCAGGCGGATCAGGAAGGGATGGAAGTCATGCTGTCCCGCCTGCGCTCTGTCGATCCGGAGGCTGCCGCACGGCTGCACCTGTCGGACCGCAAGCGGATTATCCGTGCTCTGGAGGTATACCTGGAGACCGGGGAAACCATCACGGAGCACAACCGCCGAACCCAGACCATCCCCCCAAGGTATACTCCCCTGTGGCTGGGAGTGGACTTCGCGGACCGGGCCCAGCTGTACCGCCGGATCGATACGCGGGTAGGGCTGATGCTGGAAATGGGGCTGGTGGAGGAAATCCGGAACCTGCTCGCCAGCGGCATCCCGGCGAAATGTACCGCCATGCAGGCCATCGGCTACAAGGAATTCGCAGCCGCCCTGAACGGAGAAGGCACCATAGCCGAAGCCGCCGACCAGGTCCGACAGTCTTCCCGCCGCTATGCCAAGCGGCAGCTGACCTGGTTCCGTCGGAACAAAAGCATCCACTGGCTCACTCGCGGCAGCGCAGAGGGCGACGAAGAAATAATTGCCCGGTCCCGACAGCTTCTTCGGGAATTCGACAACTGAAAAATGCTAGCATATGTTCATCCTAAAAGAAAGAAGGTTCTACATATGCCTGAAGCAATCAATTTACAGGAGGCCATTTTGAAGGAGGTGCGCCGGGACAAGGTCCCCGTGACCCTGTTCCTGATGAATGGCTTCCAGCTCCGGGGGATCATCACGGGCTTTGACAGCTTCGTGGTGGTACTGGTGACGGATGGAAAGCAGCAGATGATCTACAAGCATGCTATTTCCACCCTGGCCCCCATGAAGCCGCTGAAAGCCGCAGCAACCACTGCGTAACGCAAAAGGGCAACGGAGCATTTTTTCCGTTGCCCTTTTGCGTTGCAAGTTGAAAATGATACAATATCAGAAAGAAGGCACCAACCTATGAGTATTGCCGAAAACGTGGCCCAAATCCGGGCGCAAATGGAGGCCGCTGCCCTTTCCTGCGGCCGGGATCCCAAGGAAATCAAGCTTTGCGCCGCCACCAAGATGAACGACGCCGACGCCGTTCGGCAGGCCATTGCCGCAGGGGTGGACTGCTGCGGCGAAAACCGGGTCCAGGAGCTGACTGCAAAACTGGCTCAGAACGCCTACGAAGGCGCTCCCGTCCATTTTATCGGCCATCTGCAGACCAACAAAGTCAAACAGGTGGTGGGCAAGGTGGACCTGATCCAGAGCGTGGACAGTGAGCATCTGCTCCGGGCCATCGATAAAGAAGCCGCCAAACAGGGAATCGTACAGGACATTTTACTGGAAGTCAATATCGGGCAAGAGCTCAGCAAGTCCGGTTTTCGGGCGGAAGATATCCTGCCGATTGTGGAAAAAGCAGCGGAATTTCCAAACATATGTATTAAAGGGCTCATGGCTATCCCTCCAATTTCGCATAATTCGGGAGAAAATCTCAATTTTTTTCAAAAAATGTTCCATTTAACTGTTGACATACGGAAAAAAATAGACGATAATGTCAAGGTGGACTGTTTATCCATGGGCATGTCGGGAGATTTCCCGGATGCGATCATCAGTGGCAGCACAATGATTCGTGTCGGCACCGCAATCTTCGGTGCCAGAAACTATGCCAAGGATTCATCAAAATGATGTGAACATATACTAGGAGGAAATATAGAATGAGCTTTTGGGATAATGTAAAAAAATTTGCCCAACCTTATGCTGATGATGAATACGACGATTACGACGAAGACGACGACTACGCCGATGATTATGAGGAACCTGCGGAAGCATCTGCCCGCCGCAGCCCCCGCCGCGCGCCTGCTCCCGCTGCCGCCCCTGCGCCGGAAGAGGAAGAGGATGACTTTGGATTTGCTCCTATGAGCGCCGCCCCTTCCGCTGCCCCTTCCACCGGTTTCAACGGTCAGGTTCTGAACATGAACACCTCCTCTGCCAACAAACAGGAAGTCGTTCTGTTCCGGCCCGGCAGCTTCAACGATACCTCCAAGGCCGCTGACGATCTGCGCAGCCACAGAGCTGTCATCGTCAATATGGAAAATGTGGACAAGGCCATGGCCCGCCGGGTGGTGGATTTCCTGTCCGGTTGTGTCTACGCCCTGGACGGCGATGTTAAGAAGATCGCCCAGTCCGCATACCTGTTCTGCCCCCATAATATGGACATCGTCGGCGACCTGGAGACACTGCAGGCGGAAGTCGAAAGCTACATCTGACTTTTCGCAGTCTGAATGCCTCCGTGTCCCGTCCCTTGTTTGGCGGCGGCGCGATGGCAGGGACTGCTATAACCATAGATAGGAAGGAGAACACTTATGTTTACACCGCAGCAAATCGATCAGATTTCCTTCGGCAGATCCACCTTTGGTGGCTACGATATGCAGCAGGTCGACGAGTTCCTGGAGCCTTTGACCGAGGACTACGTCACACTCTACAAGGAAAACGCACTGCTTAAGAGCAAGATGCGTGTCCTGGTGGGCAAGCTGGAGGAATACCGTAAGAACGAGGCTTCCATGAAGGAAGCTGTGGTCAACGCTCAGAAGACCTGCGACAAGATGGTCATGGAGGCCGAAGCCAAGTGTAACCGGATGCTGGCCAACGCCAGCGCCACCGTTGCCGCTTCCGGCAGCCAGAACAATGACGCTCTGGTGGCTGCTGAAAACGCTCGGGTTGAAGAGGCCCGCAGAACTGCCGCTGCCAAAATCAACGAGTTGGAGGATCAGCTCCGCTCCTGCATCCAGGCCCTGGAGCGCATCAAGAACGCCAATGCTCCCGCTGCACCTGCCGCTCCCGTGGCTCCTGCCGCTCCCGCTGTCAAACCCAGCAGCGACGATGTGGCTGACGAAATCGCCCAGAACGTGGAAGCCATTGTCGGCACCACTGTGGACCGTGCCCCCAAGGCAGCTCCCAAGCACCCCACCGCCAATGAGTCCACCACCAGCAAGTTTGCCAGCCTGAACCTCCAGTTCGGCCGCAACTACGATCCCAAAAACAAGTAAGTTCGGAATCGGTTTTGAATATCCTAATGCTTTGACGAGGACACGAGCGTGTGCGCACCGTTTCCAGAGAGCTGCCGGTTGGTGCAAGGCAGCAAACAGGAGCACAATTCTTATCACCTCCGAGCAGCGCACCGAACCAAAGTAGGCTGCGCCGGGAAGCGCCCGATATCGCGCCCTTTGAGTGCCGGCCCAAACGCCGGAACAAGAGTGGTACCGCAGAGGTTTACGCGCCTTTGTCTCTTACGCATAGAGACAAAGGCGCTTTCCTTTTGCCCGGCCAGATTTCATTGATTTTTCAAATGGAGGTAACATTCCAATGGATTACAAAAACACCATCATCACCCCCAAGACCAGTTTTCCTATGAAGGCCGGTCTGCCCGCCCGGGAGCCCGGGATGCTGAAGCAGTGGGAGGAGCAGAACCTGTACGAAAGCCTGCTGGAGAAAAACAAGGACCTGCCCCGTTTCGTGCTGCATGACGGCCCTCCCTTCTCCAACGGCGATATCCACATGGGGCATGCCCTGAACAAGACCCTGAAGGACTTCATCGTCCGCAGCCACGCCATGCTGGGCTACTACACCCCCTACGTCCCCGGCTGGGACAACCACGGCCTGCCCATCGAGACCGCCATTATCAAGAAGAGCAAGCTCAACCACAAGGCCATGCCCATCCCCGAGTTCCGTGCCGCCTGTGAGGAGTTCGCTGAGACCTATATCCAGCGCCAGATGACCGGCTTCAAGCGTCTGGGCGTGGTGGGCGACTGGAAGCATCCCTACCGCACCATGGACAAGCACTTCGAGGCCCAGGAGGTCAAGGTCTTCGGCCGGATGTTTGACAAGGGCTATGTCTACAAGGGACTGAAGCCTGTGTACTGGTGCCCCGTCTGCGCTACCGCTGTGGCCGAGGCCGAGATCGAGTACCATGACGATCCCTGTACCTCTGTCTACGTCAAGTTCCCCGTGAAGGACGACCTGGGCAGGCTCGCCGGGTTCGACCTGAGCAAGGCCTACTTCGTCATCTGGACCACCACCATCTGGACCCTGCCCGGCAACATGGCCATCTGCCTGCATCCCCGGGACACCTATGTGCTGGTGAAGGCCGACAACGGGGAGACCTATATTATGGCGGAAGCTCTGATGGACAAAGTCATGGCCATCGGCGGCTTTGAACACTACGAGGTTCTGGCCTCCTACCCCGGAGCCTTCTTCGAGAACATGCTGGCCCAGCATCCCTTCCTGGACAAGACCTCCCGTCTGGTGCTGGCGGAGTACGTCACCATGGATTCCGGTACCGGCTGCGTCCACACCGCTCCTGGCTTCGGCGCCGACGACTACCAGACCTGCATGCGCTACGGCATGGACCTGGTGGTGCCCGTGGACGACAACGGCCGCCACACCGACTACGCCGGCAAGTACGCCGGCATGAAGACCGATGAAAGCAACCCTGTCATTCTGGCGGATATGAAGGAAAGCGGCATGCTCTTCGCCTCCGAGGAGATCGTCCACTCCTATCCCCACCACGACCGCTGCAAGAAGCCCATCATTTTCCGGGCCACGCCCCAGTGGTTCTGCTCCGTGGACGCCTTCAAGGACGAGGCCGTGGCCGCTGTGGAGAACGTCAAGTGGTTCCCCAGCTGGGGCGGCGAGCGGATGATCAGCATGATCCGGGAGCGGGCCGACTGGTGCATCTCCCGTCAGCGCCGCTGGGGCCTGCCCATCCCCGTGTTCTACTGCAAAGACTGCGGAAAGCCCGTCTGCACCCCCGAAACCATCGCCCACATTTCCGACCTGTTTGACGAGTTTGGCTCCAACGTCTGGTTCGAGAAAGAGGCTTCTGACCTGATCCCCGAAGGCCTGACCTGCCCCCACTGCGGCAGCGCCAAGGGCTTTGACAAGGAGACCGACACCCTGGACGGCTGGTTCGACTCCGGCTCCACCCACTACGCTTCCCTGATGCACGACACCCCGGAGCTGTGGCCCGCCGACGTGTATCTGGAGGGCGCTGACCAGTATCGTGGCTGGTTCCAGTCCTCCCTGCTGACCTCCGTAGGCGCTCTGGGTAACGGCGCGCCCTTTAAGGAAGTCCTGACCCACGGCTGGACCGTAGACGGCCAGGGCCGGGCCATGCACAAGTCCCTGGGCAACGGCGTAGATCCTGCAGACCTGATCAAGGAATTCGGCGCGGACATCGTAAGACTCTGGGCTGGTTCCTCCGACTACCATGCGGATGTCCGCTGCTCCAAGGAGATCTTCAAGCAGCTGAGCCAGAACTATCTGAAATTCCGCAACACCGCCCGGTACTGCCTGGGCAACCTGAACGAGTTTGACCCCAACAACCTGGTTCCCGCGGTCGAAATGGAGGAACTGGACCGCTGGGCCCTGGCCAAGCTGGACGAGCTGGTTTCCGTCTGCCGGAAGGCCTATCTGGAATATGAGTTCCACACTGTTTCCCACGCCATCAACGACTTCTGCGTGGTGGAGCTGTCCTCCTTCTATCTGGACATCCTCAAGGACCGGCTGTACTGCGAGGAGAAAAATGGCCTGCGCCGCCGCTCTGCCCAGACGGCCCTGTTCCTGATCCTGGACGCCATGACGAAGCTCTTCGCCCCCATCCTGGCCTTCACCTGTGACGAGATCTGGCAGGCCATGCCCCACCGGGAGGGTGACGATGCCCGCAACGTGCTGCTGAACCAGATGCCCGAGAGCTTCGCTGCCTACGCGCTGGACCCGGCCGCCATGGACCGCTGGAGCACCGTTATGAAGCTGCGTCAGGATGTCAACGGCGTGCTGGAGAAGGCCAGAGCCGACAAGCGCATCGGCAAGGCTCTGGAGGCTCATGTGACACTCCAGACCGAGGACGGTGCTCTGAAGGCTGCCTGCGAGGGCGTAAACCTGGCAGAGGTCTGCATCGTTTCCACCTGCACCTGGGATGCACCCGAGGAAGGCGCTGAGGTAGCCCAGGGCGACAACTTCCCTGCCCTGACCATCGGCGTCAGCGAAGCCAAGGGAACCAAGTGCCCCCGCTGCTGGATGCACAGCGAGAACGCCAACGCGGAGGGTCTGTGCCCCCGCTGCGCCGCTGTTGTCGCCAAGATGGACGTGGAGTTCTGATAAAAAAGTTGCAAAAACAGCTGCTTCTGTAGGTTCTCCTATGTGTTTTGAAAGTCAAAAATGGATATCAGGGGCGGTTAAACCGCTCCTGATATTTTTTGAAAAATTGGTCAAAAAAAGCTTGACAAATTGGGTTTCCGTGTTATAATAAGCGTGTTCTGTTTGAGCCGCCGGTATAGCTCAGTTGGTAGAGCAACTGATTTGTAATCAGTAGGTCGGGGGTTCGAGTCCGTCTACCGGCTCCAGACAGGCTCGTGAACAGGCAACTGAATATGGGGGAGTTCCCGAGTGGCCAAAGGGGACAGACTGTAAATCTGCTGCGTTTCGCTTCGATGGTTCGAATCCGTCCTCCCCCACCAAAAATCGCCGATCTTCGACAGAAGATTGGCGATTTTTACTTCTTCACTATTACCTATTCACTCTTCACCGAATCATACAGGCGATTTTTGAAAGTAATAGGTAATAGTGAATAAGTTTATTGCAAAACCAGCATTTCGCCTTTATAATGAGGATATATGAGTTATAGAGGTGTTCATTATGCGACTCTAAGACTTTTGATGTTTTGTATATCATAAAATATAGATTTAGTTCAATAACACCACAAAAAACCGCCGAAACATTTTGTTTTGGCGGTTTTTTGTGGCGTTTTGATTACTCTATCGCCATGTTCCTTTTCATCCTGAATCCTCCATGGATTATAAGCACTCTTTTTTACATTCAGCTTTCGTAGGGGCGGACCCGAAGCGTAGCGCCGATGGAATCACAGATCTCCCGGCAGTGGGCCTGCTCCTGGGGGGTGGTGACCACATCCACTACGGTCATGACCACATGGGGAACATATTGGACGCATTCCTTCGTGAAGGCCAGCATGGCATCGTAGGAGCCGATACCAAATTTGGGATGGACTATTTGGAAATAGTCCTCTTTATTGGTGGCGTTGAGGCTGACGGACACCGTGTCAATGAGCCCCTGGAGCTTTGGGGCGGTATGTTCCTGCCAGATCAGATCCGCGAGACCGTTGGTATTGATGCGGATGGGAATGCTGCACTTGGATTTGATATAGGCCGCAACCTCCAGAAGGTCGTACAGCCGCTCCGTAGGCTCGCCATAGCCGCAGAATACAACCTCACTGTATTTGGTCAGATCCCACGCATCCAGACTTTCGCAGACCTCGGCCACCGTGGGTTCCCGCTCCAGCCACAGCGAGTCCGACCCGTAGACACCGTCCGCATTCTTCCGCAGACAGAAGCTGCAGGCGCAGGGGCAGCGGTTGGTCATGTTGATATAAATTCCGTTTTTCACGGGATAGGTAACGGTCATCATGTTCTTTTCCTCCTGGAATGCAATCTATCGTCGATTATATTGCGTTTCCCGGAAAATTACAAGATGGTTTTCCGGTATATTATTGACATCAGCGCTTGGACGTGGTATTCTTGGTTATAGCTGATAACTTTTTCGGCACTGCTGCGCAGGATCGGAAAAAACCAGAAAGGAATAATTGATTATGTCCAAAATCAGAATTGCAACGGACTCCACGGCAGATATCCCTAAGTCCTTTCGCGAAGAATTGAATATTGCGGTGCTGCCCCTGACCATCCTGGCTGGGGACAAGGAGTACCGGGACGGCGTGGATATTCAGCCCTCCGAGTTCTATAAAATCATCGATGCCTCCACGAAGCTTCCTGCCTCTTCCCAGGTGTCCACAACGCTGTACACCCAGCTGTTTGAGGAAACCTGGAAGGAAGGCTATACTGATCTGATCCATGTAACCATCAATTCCAAAGGCTCCGGCACCTATCAGGCGGCGGTTATGTCCCGGGATATGTTCTACGAGGATCACCCCGAGGCCAGGGAAACCCTGCAGATCCACATCCTGGATTCCATGACCTACAGCATGTCCTACGGCATCCCGGTTATCGAGGCTGCCCGGATGATTCGGGACGGCGCATCTCTGGAGGCAGTTCTGACTTTCCTGGAGGAGTGGCTCCCCCACGCCCGGCCCATGTTCGTGCCCCTGAACCTGAAATGCGTCAAGAAATCCGGCCGAATCTCTCCCGCCGCTGCTTTCGTGGGCGACGCCATCGGCCTGAAGCCGCTGATTACCTTCGAGGACGGCGAAGCCAAAATTCTCTCCAAGGCAAGAGGCGAGAACGCCGCTATCACAGCCCTGGTACAGACCTGCCTGAAAGAGCGCAAGCCCGGCACCAGCTACGCCATTGTCCATGGCTACAATATGGAAGCCCTGGACAAGCTGCGCAAGGCCTGCGCAGAGGTCATGGACCAGCCGCCTCTGACGGAGTATGAGGTAGGCTGTGTCATCGGCATCAACACCGGCCCCGATATGGTGGGCATCATCTACAGAACCTAATAACCAACCTGCGGCAGCGCTTCCGGGCCTGCCGCGGATTTTTCCGTATATCGCTTTACCAAAATAAAGCGTTAAAGCAGACTGCCAACCGTGCAATTTGCCGAAATATAAAAAAATAGAAAATAATACTTTACAACTTTAGCGAATTAAAGTATAATGCCAAGGAAATCAAAAAACGCTTTGCGCGAAAGGAAGATTGTTATGAAGAGATTTACTGTACTGCTGCTGGCTGCGCTGCTGGCTCTGGGCTGCTTTGCCGGTTGTGGGTCCTCTGAGAAGACCGACCTGGAATACATCCAGGACAAAGGCACCATGATCGTGGGCATCACCGACTACGCCCCCATGGACTACAAGGACGAGAACGGCAACTGGACCGGCTTTGACGCGGAGTTTGCTCAGCTGGTCTGTGACGAACTGGGTGTCAAGTGCGAGTTCTTTGTTCTGGCGGACTGGGGCAAGAAGTTCTACGAGCTGGAGACCAAGAACATCGACGCCATCTGGAACGGCATGACCATCACAGAAGAGGTCAACCTGAACACCAATTGCTCCGATCCCTACGTGATCAACGCCCAGGTGCTGGTCATGAAGGCCGACGTGGTGGCGGACTACGACGCCATAGAGCTGCTGTCCACCCTGACCTTCGCCGTGGAGAACGGCTCCGCCGGTCAGGACGCGGTGGTGGAGCTGGGCATCCCGGACAGCCAGATCGTCCCTGTTCAGGATCAGGCGGCGGCGCTGATGGAAGTGGCTGCCGGCACCTCTGACGCCTGCGTCATCGACATCACCATGGCCAACGCTATGACCGGCGAGGGCACCAGCTATGCCGACCTGGCCCCTGGCATCAGCCTGACCAGCGAGGAATACGGCATTGGCTTCCGGAAGGATTCCGACGTCACTGCCAAGGTCAACGAGATCATGGATAAGCTGATTGCAGACGGCACCCTCCAGGCCCTGGCGGACAAGTACGGCCTGACTCTGGCGGGCTGAGCTTCGTAATGTTTCATGGGAGCCGATCACAGAAAATCGGCTCCCATTGATTTATCAAATCCGGTAAATGATCGTTTATCGCACCAAAGCCTCTCCCTATGGGAGAGGTGGCCCGGCGAATGCCGGGTCGGAGAGGGCCTTCGTATCCCCTCTCAGTCACGCCTTCGGCGTGCCAGCTCTCCCAAAGGGAGAGCCTTGGGTTGCGCAGATAAACGATCATTTACAGCACAGTCTGCATTTCCGTTTGGATTTAGGAAAAATACAGTTTGAGTGAGGTGCCCCTATGTTCCTTCCGGTAACGCTGCAGCTATTGTCTGGCTTTGCAGAGACAGTGAAGATCTTTGCCTTGACATTGATCTTTGCCCTGCCTCTGGGCCTGGTGGTTGCCTTTGGCTCCATGAGCAGGTTTACCCCGCTGAGAGCTCTGACCCGTGGCTTTGTCTGGGTCATCCGCGGAACGCCGCTGATGCTGCAGCTGATGATTATTTTCTATGGTCCTGGCCTGCTGTTTGGTCTGCCCTCCATGGCCCGGAGCACTGCCACCGTGGTGGCGTTCACCATCAATTACGCCTGCTATTTCTCTGAGATCTACCGGGGCGGCATCGAGAGCATCCCCAAGGGGCAGTACGAGGCTGGGCAGGTACTGGGCATGACCAAGCCGCAGATCTTCTTTAAAGTGGTACTGCTGCAGGTGGTCAAGCGTATTATGGCGCCCATGAGCAATGAGGTCATCACCCTGGTCAAGGATACCTCTCTTGCCCGGATCATCGGCGTCTATGAAATTATCTGGTCAGGCGAGTCCTTCATTAAAAAGGGTTTGCTGTGGCCCCTGTTCTACACAGGCGCGTTCTACCTGATCTTTAACGGTGTGCTGACCATTTTGTTCGGATATTTGGAAAAGAAACTGGATTATTTCAGAGGTTGAGCCATGGCATTATTGGAAGTAAAAAATCTGAAAAAAGGCTTCGCGGATACTGACGTTCTGAAGGGCGTCAGCTTCTCGCTGGAGAAAGGACAGGTGCTGGCCATTATCGGCTCCTCCGGCAGCGGAAAAACCACGCTGCTGCGGTGCCTGAATTTCCTGGAAACCCCGGACGAGGGGCAGGTATTCGTGGACGGCAAGTACCTGACCGGAACCAATCTCTCGGATGAAGAGATTCGGCTGAACCGGCTGAAATTCGGCCTGGTGTTCCAGAACTTCAACCTGTTCCCCCAGTATACCGTGCTGGAGAACATCACATTGGCTCCCACCCTTCTCAAACAGGGCAACCCTCAGGACATCCAGGCTACAGCCCTGCGGCTGCTGGAACAGGTGGGCCTGACCCAGAAGAAGGACGCCTATCCCCACCAGCTCTCCGGCGGGCAGCAGCAGCGGGTAGCCATTGCCAGGGCCCTGGCGTTGAGTCCCCAGGTTCTGTGCTTTGATGAGCCCACCAGCGCCCTGGACCCGGAACTGACCGGCGAGGTACTGCGGGTAATCCGGGGTCTGAAGGACCGGGACAACACCATGATCGTGGTGACCCACGAAATGGAGTTTGCCAAAAGTGTGGCAGACGTGGTAATCTACATGGCCGACGGCGTCATCGAAGAAATGGGAACGCCGGAGCAGCTCTTCGAACATCCCCGAAGCGAGAAAACCCGCAGCTTCATCCGGGGCGCCCAGCAGGCATTTTAACGGAGGAATTCATGGAACGAAGCGATGACCATCATAAGATCACAGACCTTTGCTGTCTTCTGGCCCAGATCCGGGATCCCGGGGATATCCAAGCCCTGTTGGAGGATTTGTGCACCGCCAAGGAGCTGGAGAATATGGCCGAACGCTGCTACGCCGCCAAGCTGCTGCTGGATGGGAAAACCTACAATCAGGTCATGGCCCAGGCCAACATTTCCTCCGCTACCCTAAGCCGGGTCTCCCGCTGTGTGCAGTACGGCAGCGGCTATTCCCGCTTGCTGAAGCCTTCCGATGCGAAAGAAGAATAGATTTGCCAAAGGACCTTCTCCGAAAAGATAGAAGCATCCTCCCGATTCAAAACGGAGGATGCTTCTTTTTATCGTTATGCGAATTTGCAAAGCAGCTCCGCCAGGGCTGCCCAGTCACTTCCCTCGTATTCGAAGTGGCGGCAGTCCGGCTGGCCGGGCAGCTTCCCGGGATCGGCGGGCAGCTGGTCTGATGGGGTCAGGTTGGTGTGCAGGTACAGCGTGGCCATGCCTGCGGCTTTGGCTCCGGCGATGTCCGTCTCCCGGTCATTGCCGATCATGAGGCAGTTAGCGGGGTCCAGGTTTTCCGTTTCCAGCAGTGCCCGGTAAAACCGCAGGTCCGGTTTACGGCAGCCATAGTCGGAGGACAGGTAGATGCCGTCCAGCTGCTTCCCCAGCCCCAGATACCGAAGTTCATAGGCAGTGAAGACGTGCTGGGCATTGCTCAGCAGCCACAGGCGGCAGCCCTGTTCCCGGAGCCGTGCCAGAGCCTCCAGAACGTTGGGATAGAGCCGGATATAATCCATGGAGAGAATCCGGAAGAACTGGGCCGCGTTGACACCCAGAGTCTGGCTATCCCGGGTCACACCCTTTGCCCGGAACAGCTGGGCCATAACCTGCTCAAAGGGGATGTCCGGGAAGCACTCGTAGGACTGCCCCGCCGCCGCTTCCCGCTGCTGCATGGCGTCCTGAAAGGCCTGCTTCAGCTCCGGCCCGGTATAGTGGGCGCCGTAGAAGCCAAAGTAGATGGCGGTCTTCTCCCAGACAGTGTCATCCTCCTCTGTGTGGATGTCCACCAGAGTGCCGTACAGGTCGAAAATCAAATCGGTATAGGTCATGCGAATCCTTCTTTCCCTCTTATTTCTTTCCCGAAAGTATAGCACAGATGCTCCCCAAAAATCAATCCGTTTCTCCGCAAACGGATTAATTTTCAGCTCCATTTTGCATTCAAAAAAACGCCGGAAAACAGGCTTTGTCTTCTGGCGTTCTTTGGTTTTTCCTTATCAGACCACAGACTTTTTGATGATACCGGAACCAATGGCGTTGATCCCCACGTGGCTGGCAATGCTGCAAGGGAGCTGAACATAGGAAACGGGGATGTTGGGGAATTCCTGCTGAACCCGCTGACGCCATTTCTCCGCCATTTCCTCGTCCGCCAGAGTACCCGCTGTTTCCACCTGGAGCTGGTCGTCCGGCACATCCGCAAAGCGGGTGGTCCGGTCTGCCTTCAGGGCTTCCAGCATCTTCTCCTCCGCCTGCTTCATACCTCTGGCCTTAGCGAAGGTGTCCAGCTTGTCACCCTGGATCGTCAGCACTGGCTTCAGGTTGAGGACTGTGGCAAAAGCGGCGACAGCAGGGGTAATCCGCCCGCCCTTCTTCAGGTATTCCATGGAGTCCACACTGATGTAGATGCTGGCGTCATAGGCCCGCGCTTCCAGATAGTCCTTGATTTGCTTGGCGTTCATGCCTGTCTGGGCCAGCTTCAGGGCACTGTAGACGGACTCCCGCTGGGTCACGGAGATCCGGTGGTTGTCCACCACCTGGACCTTGCCGTCGTAATCCGCGGCGAACAGAGCGGCATTCTGGCAGGACCCGCTGAGTCCGCTGGACATGGGGATGTACACGATCTCGTCGAAGCCATCCTGGAGGATGCTGTCCCAAAGCTCCATGACCTGGCCGGGGGAGGGCTGGGAGGTGGAAATGGCCTGATGCTGCTCCATCGCTTCGTAAAGCTGGCCGCTGTGAATCTGGATGCCCTCCAGATACATCTGTTCCTCGATCAGGACTGGCATTGGCAGGAGGTAGATCCCGGCGCTCTTCGCTTCTTCCTGGGTGATGCCGCTGTTGGTGTCGGTTGAAATTGCAATTTTCATTGTCGCGTAACTGCCTTTCTATCGATAGCCCTCACAGGGGCACCGCGTTGACTTTTTTGTAAAAAACTGATACAATGCGAGACAAGTGTATCACGTTTTCTCTGGTTCAGCAACCATCATTTGTGAGACAAAAATGCCGAAAATGTATCAGATCGGGAGAGACGGCTATGGATAAACGGAAAGAGGAAAATCTGCGGGTAAAGAAGAGCATTACCGCCGCACTGTTTTCCCTGGTACAGGAAAAACAGCTGGCGGATATCCACATCACAGAGATCATCCGCAAGGCCGGAGTAGCCCGGGCCTCTTTTTACCGGAACTACAGCTCCAAAGAGGACATTGTGGTCACTCTGATCCGGGATATCCTCCAGGCGTACCGGGAACAGATCCGCTATGAGGACGGAAACTTCTATACCTATCACAATCTCCTGCTGAGCTTTCAGTTTTTCCAAAAATACCGGGACTACATACTGAATCTGTGCCGCTCCGGGTTTTCCACTGCCCTTCTGGAGGAGCTGAACCTGTTTCATGAGAGCATCGAGGGCACCATGCCGGCGTCCTCCATACAAAAGTACGAGCTGTATGTCTACATCGGGGCTCTGTTCAACACAGCGCTGGTGTGGCTGGTTGATGAGCAAAGGATCAGCGCCGAGGAGATTACCGCTTTTTTTCAGGAGAAGGTCTGCCGCATGACGAACAGCGGAAAGGAATGAATTGATAACTGCACAACAAAGCGATCATTTACGCTGGGAAGGTCAGATTTCCAGGCCCGCCTATTGAAATTGCTCATAAAATACGCTATACTATATCCATATTTTCGGTATTTTGCCGATTTCGGATGGAAAGAAGATTCCCAAAGAACCGGTCAAAAGCAAGAACAGGAGAAATTTATGGCACAGGAAAACGCAAAAGCCTATTTGTTCGAGGAAATGCCCATCCCCAAGGCGGTGATGCAGCTGTCCATCCCCATCGTGGTCAGTTCTCTGGTCACGATCATCTACAATCTGGCGGACACCTTCTTCGTGGGCATGCTGAACGATCCCATCCAGAACGCGGCGGTGACTCTGGTATATCCCGTGATGCTGGCCTTCAACGCGGTAAACAATCTGTTCGGCGTGGGCACTTCCAGCATGATGAGCCGTAGTCTGGGCAGCGGCGACTATGAGAAAGTGCGAAAAAGCTCCGCTTTTGGCTTCTACGGCGCGTTGTTCAGCGGTCTGCTGTTCTCCCTGCTGTGTACGGTCTTCCGGATGCCGCTGCTGCATCTGCTGGGTGCGGACGAGACCACCCTGGAAACCACCTACAACTATATGTTCTGGACCGTCTGCTGCGGCGCTATGCCCGCAATTCTAAACGTGGTTCAGGCCTATATGGTCCGCAGCGAGGGGGCCTCCCTCCATGCCAGCATCGGCACCATGAGCGGCTGCATTCTGAACATTCTGCTGGACCCCATCTTCATTCTGCCCTGGGGCCTGAACATGGGCGCTGCCGGCGCTGGCCTGGCAACCTTCGTGTCCAACTGCCTGGCCTGTGTGTATTTCCTGACGCTGTCCCGGGTGAAGAAGGGCAAGACCTTCGTCTGCATGGACATCCGTAAGCTCAAATATCTGAGCAAGGACATTGTGCTGGGAATCTTCGGCGTGGGCATTCCCGCCTCCATCCAAAATCTGCTGAACGTGGTAGGCTCTACCATCCTGAATAACTTCACCGCCGCCTACGGAGCCTCTGCCGTGGCCGCCATGGGCGTGGCCCTGAAGCTGAACATGATCCCCATGCAGATGGGCATGGGCTTCTCCCAGGGCATCATGCCCCTGGTCAGCTACAACTATGCCAGCGGAAACCGGAAGCGAATGAAGAAGTCCATCCTGTTTGCCGCCGGCATTGTGGTCCCCTTTATGCTGGTGGTGACGGCAGGGTATTTCCTTGGTGCGCCCACACTGATCCGTCTGTTCATGAAGAACCAGGAGATCGTGGACTATGGTTCCCACTTCCTACGGATCATGTGCCTGGCCTCCACCTTCCTGTGCATTGACTTCCTGGCAGTGGGTGTGTTCCAGGCCCTGGGTATGGGCAAGAACGCGCTGATCTTCGCCATCCTGCGTAAAGTGGTACTGGAGATTCCTCTGCTTTTCATCATGAACGCTGTATATCCCCTATACGGCCTGCCCTATGCCCAGGTGATCACAGAGACGATCCTGGCCGCCGCGGCGATTGTAATGCTGCGCCGAATCTTTAAGCAGGAAGGGCCTGGAATCACAAAGCAAGTGTAATAAAAACGCCCCGAAAGAGTGAGAAAAAACCTGCCTCCTACAGAAACGACGTGAAATGGGAGCCGTCAAAAACGGCTCCCATTAACACCTCAACATATCTAGTGTACTATATTCTAATCCACAAGTCAATAAAATTTTTTAATTTATCAGCATTTCTCCCTTTTGTACAGGATATATCAAACTTTTTTATGGACCATCCCATCTTGTAAATCAACCATTCCGGTGTTATCATAAAGATACAAAAAAGGAGTGAGTCCAATGTACTAAGTAATCTCCGAATCTATAGAAAGAGAGGTTAACCACAGATGGAACCCACCTATGAAAAGGAATAACCCTTGATCCGCGAAGTGATGAGTTGATGGATCAAGGGTTATTTCTTTGCCGACAGGCGCTCCAAAGGTGTTTTTTGCTTCTCCTGTAACGATTCAGTCGCAGCCATGTCCCATATCCCGCACTGTAAATGATCGTTTATCTTCGAATGCAAAATGCTGAATGCAGAATGCAAAATG
>CAMGIN010000006.1 GCA_946056135.1 uncultured bacterium
GGGAGGGTCAATGACCCTCCCCTACAGTGGGTGCTGCTGTAAACGATCATTTACGCACAATTTTAGGCACGACGGAACCGCTATCCATGCTTGACAAAAAGACCCTGCCGAAAATCAGCAGGGTCTTGATTTGTTTTGCTTAGTTCAGAGCAGCCTTGGCCTTCTCCACGACAGCCGCGAAAGCAGCGGAGTCCTGGATCGCCATCTCGGACAGGCTCTTGCGGTTCATCTCGATGCCAGCCTTCTTGACGCCGTTCATGAAGGTGGAGTAGTTCATTCCGTAGGGAGCGACGGAAGCGCTGATACGGGTGATCCACAGGCGGCGGTAGTCACGCTTCTTCTGCTTGCGGCCAGCAAAAGCGTAGTTGCCGGACTTCATGACCTGCTGCTTGGCCATCTTGAAGTGCTTGGACTTGGAGCCCCAGTAGCCCTTCGCCAGCTTCAGGGTAGCATTTCTTCTCTTGCGCGTCATCATCGCGCCTTTTACTCTAGCCATTTTTCAGTATCCTCCTTCTGCCTTACTTGTAGGGAATCATCTTCTTGATAGCGTCGACATTGGTCATATCGGCGTAAGCGGTAGCACGCAGATGGCGGGTACGCTTGGTGGTCTTCTTGGTCAGGATGTGGCTCTTATAAGCGTGCGCTCTCTTCACCTTACCGGTCTTGGTCAGGTTGAATCTCTTCTTTGCACCGCTATGGGTCTTCAGCTTGGGCATAGGTGGTTCTCCTTCCGATATCTTTTGTAGGGATAGTTCGTTTACTTGCTATTCTTGGGGGTCAGGAACATCGCCATGAAACGGCCTTCCAGCTTGGGGTTCTTTTCCATGTTGGCGATCTCAGCACAGCTGCCCGCAAAGTCCAGCAGCAGCTTCTCACCCAGGTTGGTGTGGGCCATCTCGCGGCCGCGGAAGCGGACGCTGACCTTCACCCGGTTGCCGTCTGCCAGGAACTTCTGGGCGGCGCGAACCTTGGTCTCGAAGTCGTTGGTGTCAATGCTGGGGCTCATGCGGATCTCCTTGATCTCCACAACCCGCTGATTCTTCTTGGCTTCCTTCTCCCGCTTCTTCTGGTCGAAGCAGAACTTGGAATAGTCCATGATCTTACAGACAGGAGGGACAGCATTGGGAGAGATCTTTACCAGATCCATACCCTGCTCCTCCGCCATGGCGTTGGCCTGGGCGGCGGACATAATGCCCAGCTGGGCGCCGTCGGCACCGATGAGCCGGATCTCCTTATCCCGGATCTCCTCATTGAGCTGATGATCTAACTTTGCGATGGTAAGCACCTCCAATTAAACAACAAAAAAACGGATGCCAAAACATCCGCATAATACCCGCTGAATCCCCATAAGGGAAGTGGAATATTGACCGTTTTGCGCACTGCTTACGGTGAGGCGGACGTTCAGCCTTCTTTATTACCTCGATAGCTTAACACATCACAGCTAAAATGTCAAGCCCTTTTTCATGCTGAATGCTGAATAAAGGTATCCCTTCGGAATCATTTCAATTCATTCCCGAAGGGGATACCTTCCTTTTGCATTTTGCATTCTGCATTATGCATTATTTCACAATTTCCTGGCTAGAATGGTTCTGAGCCTCCTACGATGGTCCCCGGTTCTCCCGTAAAAGCGGACAGGACCTCTATCTGGATTCCGTACTGCCGGGCAAATTCCACGCTGCGGTCATGGAGTACCTGCGCGCCGTTCTCGATCAGGGCCAGCATTTTCTCATAGCTGATCCGCCCGAACCGGGTGGCATCCGGGAACAGTCTGGGATCCCGGTCATAGACCCCGTCCACATCCGTGAAGATCTGGCACCGATCCGCTTTCAGCCAAGCTGCCAGAGCCACCGCCGTGGTATCTGACCCGCCCCGGCCAAGGGTGGTAATATCTCCAGCCGGATCCAGGCCCTGAAAGCCCGCCACCACCACAGCTTTCCCGGCATCCAGTTCCCTTTGGATCCGGGAAACATCAATATCCACAATTCTCGCATTGCCGTGAACGCCGTCGGTGGAAATGCCCGCCTGCCAGCCGGTGAGACTCACAGCGGGACTTCCCATGGCGCCGATGGCCATGGACATCAGCCCCGCCGACATCTGCTCCCCGGCAGCCAGATACGCGTCCATCTCCCGGGCAGCGCCCCTTTTGTTGACCTGTGCGGCTTTCTGGATCATCCGGTCCGTGCTATCTCCCTGAGCGGAGACGACCACCACCACCCGGCTGCCCTGCTTGGCTAAGCTCGCAGCCCGCCGGGCAGCGGAATGGATCCGGTCTATGTCCTGCAGCGATGTTCCCCCGTACTTCTGTACGATCAGCATACAGCATCCCTCCCCGGCTCATCCTATGTCTGGGATAGCCGAATGGTGACGAATGCAAAATCAAAAGAGCCGCCGAAAAACGGCAGCTCTCGATCCGGTTCCTGATTATCCCGCCAGAACCTCGGCCTTGACCACGCCGCGGAAGACTGACAGCCTGTTCATCAACTCCTCCAGAGAGACATTCAGGTCGATGGTTTCCGCTGAAATGGTGACCACCGCTGTGCCATTTGTGGGCACAATGGAGTTGATGGTGATGATATTTGCTTTGGCATTCGCCAGGATGGTCAAAATCTCGGACAGCAGTCCCGGTTCGTCATGGAGCAGCAGCTGAAATGTGATGATTCGCCCGGTCATCATGTTCTGAAACGGCAGCACAGCATCCCGGTACTTATAAAATGCGCTGCGGCTGATCCCGGTGATTCGGGTCGCTTCATTGACCGTGGATGCCTCCCCTGTGGACAGCAGCCGCTTGGCCTCTGCCACCTTCAGGAACACCTCCGGCAATGCCGATGCTTCCACAATATAATACTTGGGTTTTGTCGTCATTCTGGTCTCCTTATACGCGTGTTTCGTTCGCGCCTGAATTACATTTGTTTTTACCTTATGTATTGTAGCATACATTTTAGAAATTGCAACCCCCCAATCCAACACCGAAAGGAGGTTTTTCCATGCACACCGGTATTCGTAAAACCATGACGATGCTGCTGGTCTTTCTATCCGTATGGCTGGGACTGCGCTATCTTCTCCCGCTGATTACCCCTTTCCTGTTGGGCACCGCGCTGGCTCTGGCAGCGGAGCCCATGGTGACCTTCCTGCACAAGCGCATCCGGGTTCCGCGGTCAATCAGCGCGGGAATCGGCGTCAGTATGGCCTTCTGCTTTCTGGCCATGGTTCTGCTCCTGATCTGCGCATTTCTGGTCCGGGAGCTGGGCGCTTTGGCCGGAATCCTGCCGGACCTGGAGAATGCCGTTCAGTCCGGCGCCTCCGCCCTGCAGACCTGGCTGTTGAATCTGACTGCCCATATGCCCCCAAGCATCCAACCCCTTCTGAGCGAAAATATCGGAGCACTGTTTTCCGACGGTGCCGCTCTGATGGACAAGGCAGTCCGCTTCGCCCTGGGGCTGGCCGGAAATCTGCTGAGTCACATTCCCGACAGCGCCCTTGGGCTGGGCACCGCCGTGATCTCCGGCTTCATGATTTCCGCGAAGCTGCCGAAGATTCGCTCCTGGATCTCCCGCCGCATTTCCATAGAGAGGCTGCGCCCGGTTCTGGCCGCCGGAAAGCGGATGAAAGACGCCGCCTTCGGATGGCTCTTGGCCCAGTGCAAGCTGATGGGCCTGACCTTTTCCATTCTGGCCCTAGGCTTTTTGCTGCTGCGGATCCCGCATGCCCTGCTGTGGGCACTGGGTGTGTCGGTGGTGGACGCCTTCCCCGTGTTGGGCACCGGCACAATTCTGCTGCCTTGGGCGCTGATTTGTTTCCTGCAGAGAGATGGCGCAAGAGCCGTTGGGCTGCTGGGCATCTATGCGGTAATCTCCCTAACCCGTTCCGCTCTGGAACCTAGGCTGATTGGCCGTCATCTTGGTCTGGATCCTCTGGTGACGCTGATAGCGCTGTACGCCGGCTACAAGCTCTGGGGCATCGGCGGCATGATCCTGGCCCCCCTGCTGGCCGTCACCGCCCTGCAGATTGCCCCGGAAAAGAAGTCCGAAAGCGAATAGAAGTGTGGAGTTAGGAGTTAGAGTGGAGAGTGGAGTTATTCTCAAAAATACCTGCAAACCTTCCATTTTTCTGCTTTGCTGCTGATACAGCAGTCTGTTTGCTTCGTGCGAAGTTAACATCCCATAACTCCACTCTACACTCTACACTCCACACTCCACACTCCAAACTCTGCAAAACTCCACACTGTCCTCACTGTTTCCAACAAATTTCCCATCTCCCTATTGTACATTCCGTTCATTTTTGCTATAATGTTAGGAAAATGTTATTTAATGGATGTGTGCAAAAGTGAAATACGGAATCTGGAATGTGAACGAACCGGAAGTGAGTGCAGTCAACGCCCTGGTAAGAAGCGGATATGCCCCATTGGCCGCCATGGTGCTGGCCTGCCGGGGAATCCGGGATGGTGCCCAGGCAAAGCAGTACTTGGACTGTGACACGGCCCTGCTGGACCCCTTTTTGATGACGGATATGGATCTGGCCGCCGGACGGGTGGGCCTCGCCCTGTCTCAGGGGGAAAAAATGGCTGTTTTCGGCGACTATGATGTAGATGGCATCACCGCCACCTGCCTACTGACGGACTTTCTGCGCCGCCATGGTGCGGACTGCGTCAGCTACATCCCCGGGCGGCTGGAAGAGGGCTACGGGTTGAACCCCATTGCCATCCAGCAGCTTCACAGTGAAGGGGTCAAACTCATTATCACCGTAGACTGCGGCATCACCGCTGCGTCCGAGGCCGAACTGTGCCGGGAGCTGGGCATCGATCTGGTCATCACCGACCATCATGAGTGCAAGGATATCCTGCCCCGGGCCGTGGCAGTGGTGGATCCCCATAGACCCGACGGCGGCTACCCCCACAAGAATCTCTCCGGCGTCGGCGTGGCCTTCAAGCTGGCAGCCGCTCTCTGCGGCGACCAGTTGGAAGTACTGGAGCAGTACACTGACATGGTCTGCCTCGGCACTGTGGCAGACGTCATGCCATTGCAGGGAGAAAACCGCGTCTTCGTATCCAAGGGCCTGCAGTCCCTGGCCCATACCAAACGCCCCGGCATTGCCGCCCTGATGGCAGAATGCGGCTGCGCTCCGGAGACCGTCAGTGCCTCCTCCATCGGCTTCATGCTGGCGCCCCGGATCAATGCCGCAGGCCGTATGGGGCAAATCGATCTGGCCATTGCGCTGTTCCTCACCGATGACCCTCTCCGGGCCCAGGAGGTAGCGCGGCAGCTGTGCGAGCTGAACCGCCAACGGCAGGCCGTGGAGTCAGAGATCTACCGGCAGGCCGTGTCCATGCTTCCGGCGGGACAAGCCCCGGAGGCCATCGTACTGGCGGACGAAAGCTGGCACCAGGGTGTGGTGGGCATCGTTGCCAGCCGCATCGCGGAGGAATATGCCTGTCCCGCTTTCCTGATTTGCCTGGACGGCGAGCATGGCAAAGCCAGCTCCCGCAGTCACGGCGGCTTTAACCTGTTCTCCTCCCTGACCGCCCTGTCGCCGCTGCTGGAAAGCTACGGCGGTCATGAGCTGGCGGCGGGCTTTACCATCAACCGGGCCAATATCCCGGAATTCCGCCGCCGGATCTGCGCATTGGCCGCAGGCTACTATTCCGACGATACTCCCAGGACCTCCCTGGATGTGGACTGTGCCATTCCGGCAGAGCTGCTGACACTGCACAATGTGGAATCCCTTGCTGTGCTGGAGCCCTGCGGAAACGGCTGTCCCAAGCCGGTGCTGATGATGAAAAACCTGGCCATCGAACGCATCACCATGGTCGGCGGCGGCCGCCATATGCGCCTGCGGCTGCGCAGCGGGCGGCATACCGTCAATGCCATCTATTTTTCTGCCACGCCCCAATCCGTCTCCATCCAGCCCGGGGACGCGGTGGACATTGCTTTTACGCCCCAGATCAATGAATTCCGGGGCGAACGCGCCGTACAGATGAACGTACTGGATATCCGTCCCAGCTGCAGCGCCGAATGCTCCCCGGAGGCCTCCGGCTACCGGGCACTGCTGGACAACCGGCTCACTGCCGACATTGCCGCCGCCCTGCTTCCAGAGCGGACCACTCTGGCTATGGTCTGGCGGTATCTGGCCGCCGATCCTTCCGAAACCATTCAGGAATCCCCCATCTGCTTATGCCGGAAAATCGTCCGCTGGACCGGGAAACCCCTAAGCCTGGGGCAACTGATGACCTGCCTGGACATTTTCCGGGACGTGGGACTGCTGGATATCCAAAAGCTGCACAACCATTTGACCATTCATTTAACTCCCGGTAAAGAAAAGGCCGACTTAACCAAAAGCCAGACCATGCAGCGCCTGCTGCGAGCGAAAGAGAGCTGATAAAAGTGGAAACCTTTGAAGAACATTATGCATCCATGCGGGACGCCATCCTGCGGCACATGCCCGGCGCGGACATGATGCTGGTAGACCGTGCCGTGGAATACGCCAACGTCAAGCACCAGTTCCAGAAACGCAAGGACGGTTCCCCCTACATCATCCATCCCCTGGCAGTGGCCCAGATCGTGGCGGAAATGGGCCTGGATATGGACGCCATCCTGGGCGCCCTGCTTCACGACTGCATCGAAGACACCGACGCCTCCCATGAGGAAATTGAACGTCTCTTTGGCACCACCGTGGCCGAGCTGGTAGAGGGTGTCACCAAGCTGACCCGTGCCAACTTTTCCACCTCCGAGCAGGCCCAGATGGAAAACCTGCGTAAGATGTTCATGGCCATGTCCAAGGACATCCGGGTGGTGCTCATCAAGATCGCGGACCGTCTGCACAACATGCGCACCATGCAGTACCAGACCCCAGCCAAGCAGATCAGCAAGTGCCAGGAGACCATGGACATCTATGCCCCCCTGGCCCACCGGTTAGGTATGCAGAAGATCAAGTGGGAGCTGGAGGACCTGTCGCTGCGGTATCTTGCCCCCGGCGCCTACGAGGAGATCACCTCCTACCTCCAGGCCCACAAGGAGCAGGACGAGACCTTCATGCGCACCATCCAGGGAAAAATCACCGAGCGCCTGGCTTCCGTTGGGATCCACAACACCACCTACGGCCGCATCAAGCACGTCTACTCCATCTACCGCAAAATGCAATCCCAGGGCAAGACCATGGACGAGCTGTACGACATCTACGCCTTCCGGGTCATCGTGGACTCCATCCCTGACTGCTATAACGTTCTGGGCCACATCCACGATCTGTTCAACCTGGTCCCCGGACGGTTCAAGGACTACATCTCCACCCCCAAGCCCAACATGTACCAGTCCCTGCACACCACCGTTATCGGCTCCCAGGGTATTCCTTTCGAGGTTCAGATCCGAACCTGGCAGATGCACGAGACTGCCGAATACGGCATTGCCGCCCACTGGAAGTACAAGCAGGGCACCGGCACGGGCAGCGAGAAGGACTTCGAATGGGTCCGCCGCCTGCTGGAAAGCCAGCAGGATTCCGACGCGGAGGAATTTGTACAGTCCATGAAGATCGACATGTTCGACGATGAGGTCTTCGTCTATACCCCCAAGGGGCGGATTGTATCCCTGCCTGCTGGATCCACGCCCATTGACTTCGCCTATGCCATCCACTCCGGTGTGGGCAACTCCATGATCGGCGCCAAGGTCAACAACCGCATCGCTAATATCGACACCAAACTGAAAAACGGCGATATTGTGGAGGTTCTGACCTCCAAAGCCGCCAAAGGACCCAGCCGGGACTGGCTGACCATCTGCAAGTCCAACCAGGCCCGCACCAAGATCAAGCAGTGGTTCAAGAAGGAAAAACGGGAGGAGAACATTGTCCATGGCCGCGCCTCCTTCGAGGCAGAGATGAAGCGCATGGCCCTGCCCCTCACCGCTCTGAGCGATCCGGAACTGGAGTCTCAGCTGCTGCGAAAGCTGTCTTTTGACACCTGGGATGATATGTACGCCGCCATCGGCTATGGCGGTCTCACTGCCACCAAAGCAGTGGGCCGGATCCGGGACGACATTACCAAGGCCATCAAGGCCCAGGCTGCCGAAAAGCAGCCCATGAATCCTCTGCGTGTGAAGCCGGACTCCGAGGCTGTGCTGCGCAACCGCCACGCGGTAAACGGCGTCATCGTGGAGGACATCGACTCCTGCATGATCAAGTTTGCTAAGTGCTGCACGCCTGTCCCCGGTGACGCCATTGTTGGCTTCATCACCAAGGGTTTCGGCGTCAGCATTCACCGGGCGGACTGCCCCAACGCGCAGAACCGGGACGATCCCCGGCAGGCCGCCCGGTGGGTCCGGGTCCGCTGGGCAGCCCAGGACGAGCAGCCCTTCGACACCACCCTGGAGCTGGACTGCATCACCCGGGACGGCCTGCTGCTGGATGTGGCCACCGCCATGACCACCGCCCACGTCCGGGTGAAGGAGCTGTACGGCAAGGACCTTCCCGGCGGACACAGCACCTTCACCGTCCGTTTCGAGGTCAAGAATGTAGCCGAGCTGGAATCCGTCCGGAAAAAGCTTCTGAACATCCGGGACGTCACCGGCTCCCGCAGAGGGCAAAATTAAGGAGAATCATTATGTGTAAAGAGATTCAAACATACTGGGCATCCCTGGACCGGAAGATCACCGTAAATCAGCGGGAGATGGTGCTTGGCCTCACCGCCTGCACCTTGGCAGGCATTCTGGTGGGAATTCTGGTAAGTCCCAGAAAAAACCAGACCATTGGAAGCTTCAACGGCAACAACAATGTTCCGCCGGAAGAAGCAGCCCTGGAAATCCCCGACGAGGAAGAGGGGTAATGGTATGCGCGCAGTATTAACCAGAGTCCGCTCCGCCTCCGTAACCATTGACGGGGAGGTTGTGGGCAAAATCGGCAGAGGGTTTCTGATCCTTCTGGGCGTCGGCCCCAACGATACGGAAAAAGAGTGCCGGTATCTCGCGGAAAAAGCTTTGGGGCTTCGGATTTTCACCGATGAAAATGATAAAATGAACTTAGGGCTGGACGCCGTCAACGGAGAAGTCCTGGTGGTCAGCCAGTTCACCCTCTATGGCAATTGCCGCAAGGGCCGCCGCCCCAGCTTCACCGATGCGGCAGGCCCCGAGCTGGGCAATGAACTGTACGAAAAATTTCTGTCCATCTGCGCAGAACTGGGCTATCCGCCCCAGCATGGCCGGTTCGGCGCGGACATGCAGGTGGAGTCCATCAACGACGGCCCCGTGACGCTGATCCTGGACACCGATCAGCTGATGGACACGCCGAGAAGAAAGTAATGCTGAATGATGAAGGCTGAATTACGGCAATTCCTTTCATTCAGCATTCAGCATTATCAGGAAAGGGTAAATTATATGCTTCAAGTCCACGCCCTTGCGTTGGGGGCTTACCAGACCAACTGCTATATCATCCATGACGAAGCCTCCATGACCTGCTGCGTCATTGATCCCGGCTATACCCCGGAGGTCGTTCTGGACAAGTTGTTTGACCTTGGGTTAACACTGGAAGCGATCCTGCTGACCCACGGTCACTTTGACCATGTTGGCGGCGTGAAGGATCTGGCCGCCGAGACCGGGTGCCAGGTATACCTGTGCACCGAAGACCTGGGGATGCCGCCTCAATTGACCGCCGGTTCCCTGTACTATACCAAGGCCTACGGCGAAGGCGACAAGCTGCACCTGGCAGGTTTGGACATCGATGTGATCCAGACCCCAGGTCACACCCCCGGTTCCGTATGCCTGCTGGTGAATGACACCATGTTCTCCGGCGACACGTTGTTTGCCGGTTCCTGCGGACGCACCGACCTGCCCGGCGGTGACTGGTCCGCCATGAAAAAATCCCTGGCCCGCCTATCTTCCCTGGAAAACAACTACTGGGTCTTGCCCGGCCACGGAGAATCGACTTCCTTGGCAGAGGAAAAGCGATATAATCCCTACATGTAAAGAAATGCAGAATGCAAAATGCGGAATGAAAATTACAGAAATTGTTTTGCGTTCTTCTTTTTTTCACGAGGAATACTATGAAATTGACACTCATTGGTCATGATGACCGTTATGCCGTGGAGCAGCTGCAGCTGGCGCTGTTCCCGGACAATACTGAAGGAGAAGCTGTCTCCACCCTGCACCGGGGTGAAATCTGGCTCACCGCCACCGCGAAAATCACCGTGAACGGGAAGACCGTCTGCCGCAGCCGCCGGTTACAAGCTGATCAAGAAACCGTCCGTCTGCGCAGGAGATGCCTGCAGCAGAGCTATTACCTGGCAGCAAAAGAGCTGCTGCCCGTTACTCCGCCCTGGGGCGCACTGGCAGGGGTCCGGCCCACCAAAATCACCACCAAGCACATGCTGGAGGGCGGCACTCCAGCCTCCGCGAACAAGCTGTTAAAGGATGTCTACTATGTAACGGAGGATCGGCGCAGGCTCGCCATTGATTGCTCCGTCTCCACGGTGAAGGCCGCAAAGCTGCTGGAGCCGGGAGATCTGTCGCTGTATGTAGGCATCCCCTTCTGCCCCACCCGCTGCACCTACTGCAGCTTTGTCAGCCGCACCATTGGAAAAAAGACGGAGCTTCTGGAACCGTATCTGGCCGCCCTGCTGAAGGAGATTGCCGTCACCGGAGCCCTGCTGAAGCAGTCCGGCAGAAGCGTGCGCACGGTCTACATCGGCGGGGGCACCCCTACCACCTTGTCTGAATCTCAGATCGCCCGCCTGCTGGATGCCATCCGGGACTGCTTTGACCTCAGCCGCTGTATTGAGTTCACCGTGGAGGGTGGACGTCCGGACACGCTGGATGCGGATAAACTCCGCTCCATCCGGGCGCATGGGGCGGACCGCATGAGCATCAATCCCCAGACCATGGCCGATTCCGTTCTCCGGGCCTGTGGACGGCCCCACAAGGGAGAAGATGTCCTCCGGGCTTACCGGGAGGCTGTGGACGCAGGCTTTGCCGCCATCAACATGGACCTGATTGCGGGCCTGCCCACGGACACCATCGACGGCTTCCGCTATTCCCTGGACACCGTAGCCGAAATGCGCCCCGCGAACATCACAGTACACACTCTGGCGCTGAAAAAAGGCGCCGACCTGTTTGAGCGCCGGGAGAACCTGCCCAGCGCGGAAGATGTGTCCGCCATGGTTGCCTATGCCAACGATACCCTCCGCGCCCTGGGCTACAAGCCCTACTACCTGTACCGGCAGAAGTACATGTCCGGCAGCTTCGAGAACGTGGGCTGGAGCCGGGACAATTTGGACTGTCTGTATAACATCTACATGATGGAAGAGGTCCACACCATTCTCTCTCTGGGTGGCGGCGGCATGAACAAGGTCAACCTGCCCGACGGTACCCTGCGCCGTTTCCACAACCCCAAATTCCCCGAACAGTACATCGAAATGCTGGACACCGTCCTGAAACAGAAGGAAGAACTGTTCGCCCTGATGAATTAAAAGTTGAAAGGGAATCGAAATTGATCGCAGCAGCACTTCAACTTCCCACTTTCAACTTCTCCGATAACGTCCCTTACGAAAGGAAGGATTTCCCTTGGACACCCTGATTTCCAACGTCACCGCCGTGACCATGAATCCCAGAATGGAGGTGCTCTTCGGCGCTTATATCGGCATCGAAGACGGAAAGATCGTCTCCATCTCCAAAAAGCCCCCCGCGCAGGCGCCGAAAACCATCATTGAGGGCACCGGCATGGTGGCCATTCCCGGTCTCATTAACTGCCATACCCATCTGGCTACCTCCGTCCTGCGCAGCTACACGGACGACCTGGGCAATGCGGATGCCCTCCAGTTCCTGCTGCAAAAGGAGGCCAAAATGGACTCCCGCACCGCCAAAGCCGCCGCACTGCTGTCCATCGCAGAGTGCCTGCGCTTCGGTGTCACCTCTGTATCTGACCTGTACTACTACCCCAACGCCACCGCCGAGGCCGTGGCCCAGGCCGGCATCAAGGCCAATCTGGCGCTGTCCAGCTACCGGTTTATCGACCAGAACGAGGACTTCGATTTTGAAACCGACGAGCAGTGCCGGGAGCTTGTCCGGGTTGTGGACAAGTGGCACGGCTATGACGGCGGGCGCATCCGCATCGACGCCGGGATCTACGCCGAGTACACCAGCAACTACAAGCTCTGGGAGGGCCTGGCGGGTTACGCTTCGGAAAAGGGCATCGGCATGCAGCTGCACCTGGCTCAAACCCAGGGTGAAGTGGACTCCTGCCTGGACCGCACCGGCATGGGACCCGGAGAGCTGTTAAACTGCCACAATCTCTTCGCCGTTCCCGCTACCGCCGCTGGCTGTACATATCTGGAGGAACATGAGCGTAAACTCCTTGGTAAGAAGAAGGTTACCGCCGTGGCAACCCCGCTGACCGCCTACAAAAACGGGCAGGCTTCCACCCCCATTCTGGACTGCGTCAAGGCAGGGATGAATGTGGCCCTGGGCACCGACGGCACCATTGAGAGCGGCAACCTGGATATGTTCGAGGTCATGCGCTTTGCCGCCATGTCCGCCCGGAAGGAAAGCGGCGACCCGGCGGCTCTGCCCTCCTCCGCCGCCCTGATGATGGCAACCGTCACCGGTGCCCAGGCCCAGGGCCGGGCAAAGGAGTGCGGCATGCTGCAGGTGGGCATGGACGCGGACCTGGCGCTGGTGGACTTCACCGCGCCCCACCTGATGCCCTGCCACAACGTACTGAACGGTCTCGTCTGGTCTGCCAAGGGCGGCGACGTGGCCATGACCATGGTTCGCGGTCAGATTCTGTACCAAAACGGCAGATTCCCTACCATCGACCTGAAAGAGGTCGTGGAAGAGCTGACCAGCTACGCAATTCCGACCCTGTTTGAAGACCAGAAGTGAGATAGATATTCGATATCTCCTGTCTATCTTATTTCCTGATTGTCTTCATTTTCCTCCGCAGAAAGGATGAAACCATGTCTGATACGCAAAAAAAACAAAACTACCTCCAAGGTACTGCCCTTCTGGCTATGGCTACTGCGATTGTGAAAGTCATCGGCGCGCTGTATAAGATCCCCCTCAACGCCATCATCGGCGCCCAGGGCTTCGGTTACTTCAATACTGCCTATGAGATTTACAACGTCCTGCTGATGGTCTCCACCGCCGGACTGCCCGTGGCCATGAGCCGCATGATCTCCCAGGCCAACTCCCTGGGCCACTACAACCAGGTCCGCCGGATCTACCGCACCGCAAGGGGCATCTTCCTGGGTCTCGGCATCACGGGGAGCTTCTTCATGACGGTGTTCTGCCGCCAGTTGGCCCAGTTCCAGAACCAGCCTGACGCCTGGGCCGCCATCGGCTGCCTGGGCCCCTGCGTGCTGCTGATCTGCATCATGAGCACCTACCGGGGCTTCTTCCAGGGGCAAGGCAACATGCTCCCCACCTCCGTCTCCCAGGTGCTGGAGGCCGTGGCCAAGCTCATCGTCGGCATTATCGCCGCCGTGGCGCTGCTGAAGCTGACAAGCAGCGTTCCTTTGGCTGCAGGCGGCGCCATCCTGGGCGTCACCGCCAGCTGTCTGATCTCCTCGTTCTACCTCTTTGGCCGGTTCCGCAAAAGCTTCCGGGCTCTCCCCGCAACCCAGGAGGAACCTCGTTCCTATAGCGACACTGCCAAGGGATTGCTGGTCATTGCCATCCCTATCACCATCGGCTCCGCGGGACTGCAGCTGCTGACCATGCTGGAGACAAAAATCTACATGGGGCAGCTGCTGGGATTGGGCTACAGCCAGAATGCCGCCGACACCATGCGGGGCATCTACGGTATGACCCAAACCATCTACAACATGCCCTGCGCCTTCATCACGCCCATCACCATCAGCATCATCCCCGCCATCACCGCCCAGCTGACGCTGTGCAAGGACGAAGATGCCAGAGCCACAGAGGAATCCGCCGCCCGGATCACCGGTCTGATTTCCATGCCCTGTGCCTTCGGTCTGGCTCTTCTGGCGGAGCCCATCACTGCCCTTCTGGGAGGCTATTCCGGGGAAAATCTGGCCCTGGCCACCAAGCTCATGACCGTGCTGGGTATTTCCATCAGCTTCAACGCCATCGTCCTGGTGACCACCGCCATCATGCAGGCCCACGGCCACGCTGTCCGTCCGGTGATCAATATGCTCATCGGCGGCGTGCTGAAACTGGCGGCGGTGTATATTCTAACCGGGAATCCCAATATTGGCATTGTTGGCACCCCTGTGGGTACCCTGCTGTGCTATATGGCGATCACGATCCTGAATCTGATTTCCATGCGTTCCCTTCTGAGTCATCCCCCCGCCATTGTAAAAAACCTGGCACGTCCGTTCCTGGCTGCCGCCGTCATGGGGGTATTCGTATGGGGCGTCCTGGCGGGCCTGAAAGCCATCGGTATCACCAGCCGTCTGATCCTGTGCGCCCTGCCCATTATGGTGGGCGTGGTGGTTTATCTTGTGGCCGCCGTCAAGCTCAAGGTCGTGACCCACGAGGACTGCCTGCTGCTGCCCAAGGGCGAAAAAATTGCGAAACTTCTGAAACTATGACTTTTTTCAAAAAATATCTTGCTTTTTTCTCCAAGTTATGTTAATCTAAAAACCGATTTTCACACTTCCCCCAGAGGCCTGGAAATGTGCCTGCATGGGAGTCTTCTCAGGAAAGAGGAATAGAAACTATGAACAAAACCGAACTCATTGCCGCCGCTGCTGAAAGCGCCGGTCTGACGAAAAAGGATACGGAGCGGGTACTGAACGCCGCCATCGACGCCATCACCGCCGCCCTGGTCAAGGGAGACAAGGTGCAGCTCTCCGGCTTCGGCACCTTTGAGACCAAGGAGCGGGAGGCACGGGTAGGCCGCAATCCCCACACCAAGGAAGCCATCACCATCCCCGCCGCCCGGGTTCCCTCCTTCAAGGCCAGCAAGGCGCTGAAGGACAACGTGGCTAAGTAAGCTATGAGACTGGACAAATTTCTGAAGGTCTCCCGTCTGATCAAGCGCCGCACTGTAGCCAACGAGGCCTGCGACAATGGCCGCATCAGCGTCAACGGGCGGGTGGTAAAGGCCAGTTACGACGTGAAAGTAGGCGACAAAATTGAGATCGCCATGGGCGCCAGAACGGTGGCCGTGGAGGTCCTCCAGGTAGCCGAAGCCGTCCGCAAGGATGACGCCTCCGGCATGTACAAGGAAGTATAAAATCACCCTCTGCAAACGATCCGGGTTTGCAGAGGGTGATTTTCTATTTTTGGGTAACAATTCCGTCGTGATCGCTTCTTCGCTAATACACCATTCCAGTCAACAGCAGAAGAACATGCCCCGTCCGCCGCAGCAGAAGATATTCATCAGATAGCACAGACACAATCCTGTGCAGGGATTGCCGCCCATGGAGAAGCCCCGGAAGTTCCCCGCCTGCCGGCGGTAGGCCGCACCGCCGTTCTCGATCTGGTTCAGGGCGTCCAGGTATTCCTCGTTGCTGGGGTCCATGCTCACCGCTTTGCGGATATGCTCCAGCGCGGTGACCTGGTTGCCCAGGCCATCGTTGGCCAGGGCGCTGAGGTAGTACCACCGGGCGTCCCGGTCTGTACAGCTGTTCAGGGTATTCAGGGCCTCCTGATAGCGCCCGAAGCGCAGATACTGGTACGCCGCCTGCTGATACTGGTCGCCGGTCTGGCCGCCATAGCTCTGCTGCTGGCGGTACCCGCCGAAGGGATCGTAGTAGCCGCCATAGCCGCCCTGGCTGCCGTAACCGCCCTGGTTTGCCTGCGCTTTCTCCGGGTTCTTGATCTGCTCGTAGGCCGCGTTGACCTCCTGCATTTTCCGGGCAGCTTCTTTGTCTCCGGGATTCAGGTCCGGATGGTATTTTTTCGCCAGATTCCGGTAGGCCCGCTTGATCTCTTCGTCAGAGGCATCCGGACTGACGCCCAATACTTTATAAGGATCCTCAATCATCCGTGGAGCCCTCCTCTTTCCCGCTTCGTTTGTAATTCATCCATATACCGCTGTACAGGATATTGTCCAGCAGCGCCTTGTCCTGCACCAGAGGCAGCTTCTCAAAAGCAGCCGTGGCTCTGCCTATGGTCAGCACCAGGTATTCCTTCCACCGGGGCCAGTCCTTGCCGGTTCCCATGGCAAGATAGGGGTTATACTTTCCCTTCCGCTTGTCCTTGTCATAGTCCAGCGCCGCGTCCAGCAGGTAGATGAACCGGCCCAGGCTGTCGCCAAGCTGCATGAGATCCGGCGCCCACATATCCTCTTCATAAGTAAGAATCTGGGCCATCAGGCTGCCGAACACACCGGCCGGTTCGTCCGGATTGGCGCAATCCGCCTTCTCCAGCTCCGAAAGCTTCGCAATGCCCTCCCGGATGGCGCCGCACTGCCTGGGGTATCGGGTCTCAATATCCGGCAGACTTTTCTCCAGGATGCGCGCCATCTTTTTCGCGGAACGCTTCCCGTCGTCCTGCCAGTCGTCCAGGCAGTTATAGTAGGCCAGCACCACATTCATATCCGCGGCATACCGGACAAACTGATTGTCGATCCACGGGCGGTGCTTCAGAGGATGCAATGTACAGGCGTCCTTCCCAGAGGCTTCTTCCGGCTCATACAAGCTCATCAGCAGCAGCGCCAGGAACGCCATGTCATAGCTCAGCCCCAGACGGGCCCCGCTGCCGGACTGGGCCTGAATCCTCCGGCAGATGCCGCAATACACCGCCCCATAGCGGTCCTGCTGCTCCTTTGTCAGCTCTTTCCAGCTGGCCACCACATAGCCAAACATTCCCATTTCTCCTTTTTTCTTTTCATCCTAGGCAAAAACTGTGAACAGGGCATAAACATGCCAAAAATTTACGAAACATACATAAATAGGGGCGAATTGTTGCCACTGCCGCAAACGATCCTTTTCATTTTGCATTCTGCATTCAGCATTTTGCATTTCTTTACCCCCGTTCCGCCAGATACCGGTTCAACGCACCGCCGTAGAACAGGATGCTCAGGCAGCAGTACAACCACAGCAGGCTCAGCGCAATGGCGCACACGGAACCGTAGATGTTGGCATAGCTGTAGAAATTCTCCACATAGATAGAGAAGATATCCGAGAATACCAGCCAGCCCAGGGAAGACAGCACGCCCCCAGGCAGGCTGCCCAGGAAGCTGTTTCGCTTGTTGGGCAGGGCCATAAACATGACAGTAAAAATCAGGCTCTGCAAAATGAGCAGCAGGAAAAACCGCAGATCGATCAAGTCAATGAGGTAGATCAGCACCTCATTGTCCACCATGGTCAGGAAGTTAATAATCGTATTGCCAAAGACATGCAGCACCAGCGTCAGCAGCAATACCAGAAAAAAAACAAAGGTATAAACCACGCTGATGCTGCGGGTATACAGGTAGCCCCGGTCCTCAGACACAGCGTAGATGGCGTTCAGCCCCCGGAGCAAACCATAAATCCCCCGGCTGGCGGACCACAGCGTCGTCACGGCGGACAAGCCCACCACCGCTCCTGTGGAGTTGCGGTAGGTGCTGAACACCAGCTCCTCCACGCTGTCCATCAGAGCCGACGGCAGGAAATCGCCGATCAGCTCCGTCAGATTCTCCACCTGAAACCCCGTGTAGCGCAGCAGACTCAGCACCAGCAGCAGCCCCGGGAACAAAGACAAAACAATAAAATAAGCCGCATAGGCTGCGTGAAGGGGAATATGCAGTTTCTTGATGGACAGATATGCATGGTATGCCTTTCCGATGATGCCGCCTTCGGGAATCTCCCGCATGCGTTTGCGTGCTCCTTTAAAAGACATAAACCTCTCCCTTCCATAGGAAATGATACGATAATCCCAGAAAATGAAAACAGCCCGCCGCCCAAGGGGCAGCGGGCTGGCCATTTTTTATTCTGCGGAAATCAGATAGTAGTAGACCGGCTGACCGCCGCTGAGCAGATTCACATCCGCATCGGGGCAGATGTCCGCGAAGATGTCCGCAGCCTTCTGAGCGTGCTTCTCCTTCACATCAGCGCCGTAGTAGATGGTGATATACTCTTTGCCGTCGTCCCGAACCTTCTCAGCTAGGGATCTCAGCAGCACCTTGATATCGTGGCTGGTGCCGAAGAGCTGGCTGCCGTACAGAGCCAAGTAATCGCCCTCGTGGATGTCGTAGCCGTCGAAGTCGGAGTTCCGGGCGGCATAGGTGATCTGCATGGTGTCCACAGTGCCCAGAGCCTCGGTCAGAGCCTCGGTGTTCTCCTCCACGCTGCCCTCGGGATTGAAGCTCAGCATGGCAGTGACGCCCTGGGGAACAGTCTTGGAGGGGATAACGATGACATGCTTGGGAGTCAGAGCATCCACCTGCTCCGCCGCCATAATGATATTCTTGTTGTTGGGCAGAACGTAGACGGTCTCCGCAGGCACGGTATTGACTGCCTCCAGGATATCCTGGGTGCTGGGGTTCATGGTCTGGCCGCCGGAGATAATGGCGTCCACGCCCAGATTGGTGAACACATCCGCCAGCCCCGCGCCGGCGCAGACGGAGACCACACCCAGAGGCTTCTCAGGCTGGGCGATCTTGGGAGCCTTCTCGCTCTCGGTCATCACCTTCTCGGTATGCTGCAGGCGCATATTCTCGATCTTCACCGTGACGAAGGAGCCGTAGTTGATGGCCTCGTGCAGGGCGGTGCCCGGGTCGTTGGTATGGACATGGACCTTGATGACCTCGTCATCGTCCACCAGCACCAGGCTGTCGCCCAACTCATTCAGGAAGGCCCGCAGCTGTTCGGGGTCCTTGTCGTTTTCCCGGGAAATAATGAACTCGGTGCAGTAGGAGAAGGTGATGTCCTCGGTATTGAAGTCGGAGAAATCCGCGCTCTCCTTCACCTGGACGCTGTCGCCAGCCTCCGGCATCTGGACATCTTCTCCCCGCAGGGCGCAGAGCATGGCCTCCAGAGCCACAACCCAGCCCTTGCCGCCGGCATCCACCACACCGGCCTTCTTCAGCACGGGGTTCTGGTTGACAGTGTTGGCCAGGGCAGTTTTGGCCTCGGCAATGGCGGCCTCCTGGACGAACTCAATGAAATTGTTCTCCTGGGCGGCATCGGTCGCTTTGGCAGCAGCCAGACGGGCCACGGTCAGGATGGTGCCCTCGGCAGGCTTCATGACGGCCTTATAGGCGGCGTCCACGCCCTCCTGCAGTGCGGCGGCCCACAGCACACCGTCGCAGTCTTCCGCACCCTTCAGCTTCTTGGAGATGCCCCGGAACAGCAGCGACAGAATGACGCCGGAGTTGCCCCGGGCGCCCCGCAGCATGGCGGAAGCAGCCACCTTGGCGGCCTGGCTCAGGTCGGGGTCCTCGGTCTTGCGCAGATCCGCGGCAGCGGCGTTGATGGTCATGGACATGTTGGTGCCGGTGTCCCCATCGGGAACGGGGAACACGTTCAGCTCGTTCAGAGCCTGCTTGTTGATCTCAATAGCGGCAGCCGCGCTGATTACCATTCTGCGAAGATCGGCGCCGTTGATGATTTGCTTCAATTTTCTTTCCCTCCGAATCCTTAACCGATCATCATAGAATCGATATAAACATTTACCGCGCGGACCTCGGTGCCGGTGCACTGGGTGACCACATAGCGAACCTCCGAAATGATGGAAGCCCCCACGGCATTCAGGTTCACATTGTTGTCCACAATGATATGCAGATCAATGGAAATGGAATCATCCTCGTTGAAGTTGACGCGAACGCCCTTGCCCACGGACTCCTTGCGCAGCAGATGGTACACGCCATCGGTCAAGCTCCGGGCCGCCATACCCTTGACGCCGAAGCAGTTGGCTGCAGCCGTACCGACGATGTCCGTATAGACATTGGTGCTGACATTGACGCTGCCGTTTTCATTTTCGTGACGAATCATAAATCAGTACCCCCAATTTTAATTAATACAAAATGCTGAATGCAAGATGCAAAATGGCAATACGGAATGCTTCTCATTTTGCATTCTGCACTTTGCATTTTGCATTGCGCCCGCTTTGGGGCGCTTAGACCATGCTATCCTCCCAGCACTCAGGCGCGGTCAGGCCCATCATTTTCACGATGGTGGGTGCCACGTTGGCCAGGCCGTACTTACCTTCCTTGATGACCCAGTCGTGATCCTTGTCGTAGATGATGAAAGGCACGGGGTTCAGAGAGTGGGCGGTGCGGACGGAGGTCTTGCCCTTCTTGGTCTCAGTCATCTGGTCTGCGTTGCCGTGGTCGGCGGTAATCAGCACGGTGTAGCCGTACTTGTCAGCGGCCTCCAGGATGGCTGCCAGACCCTGATCCACGCACTCCATGGCGTAGACCACCGCCTCCATGACGCCGGTGTGGCCCACCATGTCGCCGTTGGGATAGTTGCAGCGCAGGAACTGGAATTTCTTGGACGCCATGTTCTCCACCATCTTCTCGGTGATCTCCTTGGACTTCATGGCAGGCGCCTGCTCGAAGGGAATCACGTCGGAGGGGATCTCCTCGTAGACCTCCAGGCTCTCGTCCACCTTGCCGGAGCGGTTGCCGTTCCAGAAATAGGTCACATGGCCGTACTTCTGGGTTTCGGACAGGGCATACTCATGGATGCCCGCGGCACACAGAACCTCGGTCAGGGTGTTGGTGATGACGGGAGGCTGGACCAGATAGTGCTCGGGGATGTTCAGATCTCCGTCGTACTGCAGCATACCGGCAAACTTGACGCCGGTGTAGTCGCCCCGGTCGAACTTGTCAAAGTCCTTCCGGTCAAAGGCCAGGGAGATTTCCTGGGCCCGGTCGCCCCGGAAGTTGAACAGGATGACGCTGTCGCCGTTAGCAATCTTCGCCACGGGCTCGCCGCCCCGTGCCACCACAAAGGCGGGCAGATCCTGGTCGATACAGCCGGTCTCGGCACGATAGGTTTCAATGGCCTCCTTGGCGGAAGCGAACATCCGGCCCTGGCCCTGGACATGGGTGCGCCAGCCCTTTTCCACCATGGCCCAGTTGGCTTCGTAGCGGTCCATGGTGATCTGCATACGGCCGCCGCCGGAGGCGATGGCATAGTCGCAGCCTTCGGTATTCAGCTCGGACAGCACGGTCTCCAGCTGCTCCACATACTCCAGAGCGGAGGTAGCGGGCACGTCGCGGCCGTCCAGCAGAATGTGGCAGTAGGCCCGCTTGACGCCCTCAGCGTGGGCCTGCCGCAGCAGGGCGATGAGATGGCTGATGTTGGAGTGGACGTTGCCGTCAGACAGCAGGCCCAAAAAATGCATGGCCTTGCCGTCCGCCGCGTTGGCCACCAGATCCTTCCAGGTAGCGGACTGGTACAGGGTGCCGTTTTCGATGGACTCGCCCACCAGCTTGGCGCCCTGAGAGTAGACCTGACCGCAGCCCAGGGCGTTGTGGCCAACCTCAGAGTTGCCCATATCGTCATCGGTGGGCAGGCCGACGGCAGTGCCGTGGGCCTTCAGATACGTATGGGGGCAGGTCGCCAGCAGGTTATCCAGGGTGGGGGTATTGGCGACCTTCACCGCGTCGCCGCTACCGCCGTCGCCCTTGCCGACACCATCCATAATCACAAGAACAATGGGTTTTTCCATATGTGTACCTCCCAAAAGCGAATTCTTCGCGTATTTTTGCATTTTATCAGTCATATTATTTTACATCATTTTTTCCAAACTTACAACCACTTTTTTATTTTTTCCGTTCCAAACAAAAATACTTCCGGGAAAGTCAGAAAATGAGTGATTTTCCCGGAAGTTGTTAAATTTCTTTTAATGATTATCCGCTTTCCGCACCGAACGCAGGGCGCAGCTGTTTCCTGATTGGGTGTTTATCCCCGATACTTGCCGCCCTTATTGCGGGTGCCCCGGACGAGAAGCGCGCCGAGCAGCAGCACCGTCAGCACGCCGGCAATAATCACCATGCCGATCCAGCCATCGCCGCCTACACGCTCCACCACATTCTTTTCCTCGGTGGCCTCGATGGTCTCGACAGCCTCCGTAGTGGGGACAGTGGGCGCTTCGGTTTCAGGAACCGTAGTTTCCGTCGGCTGTGTTTCCGGTTCGGTAGTCGGTACCGTTGTCGGCTCAGTGGGGGCTTCGGTAGGGGCTTCGGTAGGGGCTTCCGTAGGCGCTTCGGTGGGCGCTTCCGTCGGGGCCGTGGTCTCCTCTTTCGCCTTGGTTTCCTCCGCGGCCTCCGTCTCCTCCGCTTCCTGTGATGCCAGGTTGGCTGCCACTGTGGAGGCATCAAAGTTGCCCATCATGATGCCCAGTTTTCCGCCATAGCTGCTGATGAGCTGGGACACAGACTGCTGGGGCCAGGGGTTATTGGTGGGGTAGAAAACGGAGACGTATTCACCGGTCCAAAGGCAGCTGTCACTGAACCGGGGCATGCCACCGTCACAATATACATACTTCAGGCCGGTACAGTCCCGGAAGGACTCCGCGCCGAAGGTCCGGAAGGTAGCCGGAAGGTGGATGTAGGATATGTTCTTGCAGCCATAGAACGCCTTGGCGCCGATCTCCACCAGGGCATCGCCGAGATCCACGGTTTTCACCCGGGTGTAACCGGAAAAGGCCTTGTCGCAGATCTTGGTAACACCACCAGTGAGGACAATCTCCTCAATGTGATCCTTGTGTTCCTCCCAGGGAGAACCCTCCGCCATTTCTCCGCTTCCGGAGATGGTCAGGGTGTAGCCGTCCAGAGACCAGGACAGCCCATCGCCGCAGGTGCCGCTGGCAATGTTGACATCCAGGGCATAGGCCATGGGCGCCAGTGCCGCGATCAGCAGGCAGGCCGTCAGAATACAGAGAATCCGTCGCTTTTTCATAGGTATCGATTCCTTTCCACAGGATATGTTGTTCCGTCAGTTCATGGTTCCTTCCGCTCTTTCGAACAGCTCCGCGATCCGTTCCCGCAGAGCGACTGCCTCCGGAGCGTCGGAAGTGCCGTTTGTATCAATCCACGCCGCCGACGCCGCCTGGGCATCCTTCAGCGTCTCCAGGTCATAGCTCAGATCTGCCACCCGGAACGTGGGCAAGCCCGACTGCCGGGAGCCAAAGAAGTCTCCGGGGCCCCGGAGCTTCAGGTCCTCCTCGGCAATCTTGAAGCCGTCGTTGGTTTTGCACAGAGCCTTCAGTCGCTGCAGTGTCTCCGGATTGCGGTTGTGGGTGGTCAGGATGCAGTAGCTCTTGGCCCGGCCCCGGCCCACCCGGCCCCGGAGCTGGTGCAGCTGGGAAAGGCCGAAGCGGTCCGCGTCCTCAATGACCATCAAGGTGGCGTTTGGCACATCCACACCCACCTCAATGACGGTGGTGGCAACCATCACGTCCGCCTCACCCCGGGCAAAGGAAGCCATGGCTGCCTCCTTTTCCGCGCCCTTCATCTGTCCGTGGAGCAGCGCTACCCGCAGGTCGGGAAATACGGTGCTGCGCAGGGTCTCCGCCCAGGCCGAGGCCGCCTTGACGCCCAGCTCCTGGTTTTCCTCCACAGCCGGGCACACCACGAAGCACTGGTGGCCTTGCGCCACCTGTTTGCGGATGAAGGCGTTGATCCGGGGGCGGTAGCTCTCGCCCACCAGGAAGGTGTCCACCGCTTCCCGTCCCGGCGGCAGCTCGTCCAGAATGGAGACCTCCAGGTCCCCGTACATCAGCAGCGCCAGGGTCCTTGGGATGGGCGTGGCCGACATGACCAGCAGATGGGGATCTTCCCCTTTGGCAGACAGCCTGGACCGCTGCCCTACGCCGAACCGGTGCTGCTCGTCGGCAATGACCAGCCCCAGGTCCTGGAATTGGGTGGCATCCGTCAGCAGCGCGTGGGTTCCCACCGCCACCTGGGCCTGCCCCAGGGCAAGGCTGTCCCGAACGGTGCGCTTGTCCTTAGCGGTCAGGGAGCCCGTCAGCAGCACAACATGGATTCCCAAAGGTTCAAACAGCTTCTGCAGGGAGGCGTAATGCTGCTCCGCAAGGATCTCCGTGGGAGCCATCAGCGCCGACTGTTTCCCGTTTTTCGCGGCGCAGTACATAGCCGCGGCGGCCACCATGGTCTTGCCGCTGCCCACGTCGCCCTGGATCAGGCGGTTCATGGGCGCTCCCTTCCGGAAGTCCCGCAAAATATCCTCCACCGCCCCTTGCTGGGCCGAGGTCAGGGTGAAAGGCAGGCAGGCATAGAAGGAGCTCAGATCCAGATCGGCATAGGGTGCCGTCTTCTTCTCCGCCCGGGAGGCCCGCATCAGGGACAGCCCAGCGGAGAACACAAAGAATTCTTCAAACACCAGCCGCTTTTTCGCCTGTTCCGCCTCCGCCATGGACCGTGGCTCATGGATGGCACTGTAGGCCTGCTCCGCCGGAAGAATGCCATATTTTTGCCGCACCTCGGGGGGCAATATTTCCGCCGGAGGATCGCAGATGGCCAGGGCCTGCCGCACCGCCTTCAGTACGGCGGCATTGCTGAGCCCTGCGGTCAACGGATAAATGGGCAACACCCGCCGGGTCAGCACCGGCTGGGACTGGGGCGTCTCAAACACCGGGTTGGTCATGTTGTAGCCGATGAAGTCTCCGGAAACCGCTCCATAAAAGATGTACTCCTGCCCATACTGCAGCTGCTCCGTCACATAACGGTTGTTGAAAAAGGTCAGTGTCAGCCTGGCCGAATGGTCCGCCACCTGGACTTTGGTGATGTCCAGGCCCTTCCGAACATGGGAAGTCCTGGGCGTATTCATGACCATAGCTTTGAAGCAGGCGGGCACATCCACCTCCAGCTTTTCAATGGGCACCAGATGGGTGCGGTCCTCATAGCCCCGGGGGAAGTGGCAGATCAAGTCCCGGAGGGTGAAGATATTCAGATTGGCAAACTGCTTGGCCCGGGCAGGGCCCACGCCTTTTAAAATGGTGATGGGATCGGATAACCTTGCCAAATCCTCGCCTCCCATAGGAACATCCATAAAATGCTGTATGCGGAAAAGCAAGGCAGAAGGCCGTGCTTTCCTTCAACATTTTCTATTATAATCAAAAACCCGTCCCAAAGCAACGTCTTTTTGGGCGCAAGTTTCCCGATTTTCCGTCAGAGCAGGGCATGAAAAAACTCCCTCCGGGGAAGCCGGGAGGGAGATATTTTCAGAGAAATCAGGCCAGCTTGTTCAGCTTCAGGGTCATGCTGCTCTTCTTGCGGGCAGCGTTGTTCTTGTGCAGAAGACCCTTGACAACAGCCTGGTCGACAGCCTTGACAGCGGTCTTGTAGGCAGCCTCAGCGGCAGTCTTATCGCCGGACACCACAGCGGCGTCGAACTTCTTCAGGTTGGTCTTCAGCGCAGACTTGTTAGCCTTGTTGTTCTCATAAGCGATCTTGGAAGAAATGACATCCTTCTTAGAGGACTTAATATTGGGCATCGATTCCACCTCCTTCTTAAGTTTTCCATACAGGTTCTCATTATAGCGCCTCCGGCAAACAAAATCAACCCCTTTTTTAGATTTTTTTCATACGCAAGGCAGAGCGGCGGCGGGAGAGCAGAGAGTGGAGAGTGGAGTTTTGGTATTTCCTTCGGAAATGATCCAAAATATAGGAAACGTCAGTGCAAAGCAGTCAAGACAAACCATTTTCATTCATCCGCGAAGCGGATACCTTAACTCCACACTCCACTCTCAACACTCTACACTTCACATTGCTTGTCAAGGGGGTAATTTTTGCACAAAAGTTGACCCATGGTAAAAACCACAATCCGCGAAAAAGTGGGAAACTGCCCGAACCGTGTCGTTTCTTTTTATGTGAACCAAAATTGAATATCCACAACTCACTGTGCCTGTGGAAAACCCTTGTGGAAAAACTTGTGGAGAATGTGGAAAACTCAGAGTTTTCAACAGGTATTCTGTCCCTTTGGATTTCCACCGCTCCTTGTGGAAACCATGCATATCCGTTTGCATAATTTGTGGTTTGGTTGCGGAACCGTTATGTTACGTCGCCGCCGTGAAGCAAATCCCTGGCAGAAAAAGGGGGCGAAAAAGTTTACAAAATGTAAAAAATCAGTGTCAAAGTTTGTTGTGGTCTCTGCCTGCCCACAATATTTTTGTGAAAAACCGCTAAAAATTTTTCCTGGTATCATCCGGCAGCTTTGGGGAATACTTTTGGTAAGCGCAGCGGTTCCGCGGGGACTGTTTGGTGCGGCAAATGATCGTTTCTATTCGCGCCCATTGTAGGGCGGGGTCATGACCCTGCCCTACAGTTGGTGCAAGCATAAACGATCATTTACAATCCCAGCCAAAGCAATCCACAGCGGAGCCTTTGCGAGTTTTCACAATCAGGAGGAACACCATGCAGGGAAAAGTAGAGATCTGCGGCGTGAACACATCCAGGCTGACCGTTCTGTCCCAGGTGGAGATGGACACCCTGCTCCGCCGGGCAAAGGAGGGGGACGAAGCAGCCAGGGAAAAGCTCATCGAAGGGAATCTGCGGCTGGTGCTGTCCGTCATTCAGCGCTTCGACAAGCGGGGCGAGAACCCGGACGACCTGTTTCAGGTGGGGTGCATCGGCCTGATTAAGGCAATTTCCAACTTCGATCCCAGCAAGCAGGTGCGTTTCTCCACCTACGGCGTGCCAATGATCGCGGGAGAGGTCCGGCGGTACCTACGGGACAACAGCGCCATCCGTGTCTCCCGCTCCATCCGGGACGTGGCCTACCGGGTACTCCAATGCAAGGAAGCCCAGACCACCCGCCTGGGCCGGGAGCCCACCACGGAGGAGATCGCGAAAGAATTGGACATTCCCATAGAAGACGTACACCAGGCCCTGGACGCGGTATGCGCCCCGGTAAGCCTGTACGACCCCGTCTACGCCGACGGCGGGGACCCGCTGACGGTCATGGACCAGGTGCGGGACACGAAAAATACGGAAGCCAGCTGGATGGACCACATCACCCTGAAAAACGCATTCCGCGCTCTGAATGACCGGGAAAAGCAGATCCTGTCTCTGCGGTTTTACGACGGCAAGACCCAAATGGAGGTAGCCGGTGCCCTCGGCATCTCCCAGGCCCAGGTCTCCCGGCTGGAAAAAGGAGCCATCAGCGCCATGCGGAAATCCGTAAGCGTTTCGTGAGAGTGAGGAGAGTGGAGTGTGGAGTTATGGTATTTCCTTCGGAAATGATTGAAAAAGGAAACTTTCAATTTTTAATCATCCACGAAGTGGATACCTCAACTCCACTCTCCACACTCCAAACTCCACACTCTTTACGCGCATGTTTTTTCCTCCTGCGGCATAGGCTGAACCAAGCCATGTAAGGAGGAACGCTTATGTCGATCAAGTTTACCGAACTGCAATGCAAGGAAGTGATTTGCGTCAGCAACGGGCAGCGGCTGGGGTTTGTGGCCGATGTGCTGGTGGAGATCCCCAATGGAAACGTCTGCGCCATCGTGGTCCCCTGCCCCTGCCGGTTTCCGGGCGGTCTGGGCCGCCATGACGATTTCATTATCCCCTGGAACTGCATCAAGCGCATTGGCCCGGACATCGTGCTGGTGGACACCAAGCCCGACGACTGCCGGGTGCCCCGATCCAAGCCGGGACTGCCGGTGTAGAGTTTGGAGTGTGGAGTTGAGGTATCTACTTCGTGGATAATGAATAGATGAAAAGTATCCTTTTTACTATAATATTTCAATCATTTCCTAAGGAAATACCACAACTTCACTCTCCACTCCTAACTCCACACTCCTGTCGGAATATTTTTGAATTTTTTCGGAAATACTACTTGCAATTGTGTTTGTAATCCGATATAATGTATCGGCATGGGCATATCCCATGACATTCAAAACCACACACCCGGGGATCGCGTACCCTTGTGCCTCTACAGGCGGGCAGCGCGGGATGATCGGGGTGGAGGAAAAACAAAAGGAGATTTTAAAAATGGCTGTCGTATCTATGAAGCAACTGCTGGAGGCCGGTGTTCACTTCGGTCACCAGACCCGCCGCTGGAACCCCAAAATGGCTCCCTACATCTACACCGAGCGTAACGGTATCTACATCATCGACCTGCAGAAGACCGTTAAGAAGCTGGAGGAAGCCTACAACTTCGTTCGTGAAACTACCGCTAACGGCGGCAACATCCTGTTCGTGGGCACCAAGAAGCAGGCCCAGGACGCCATCAAGGAAGAGGCTGCCCGCTGCGGCGGTTACTATGTCAACGCCCGTTGGCTGGGCGGTATGCTGACCAACTTCCGCACCATGCGCACCCGTATCGACCGTCTGGCTCAGCTGCGCAAGATGGAAGAGGACGGCACCTTCGCCATGCTGCCCAAGAAGGAAGTCATCAAGCACCAGGGCGAGATCGAGAAGCTGGAGAAGTACCTGGGCGGCGTGAAGGAAATGAAGAAGCTGCCTGCCGCTCTGTTCATCGTTGACCCCCGCAAGGAGCGCAACGCCATTGCGGAAGCCCGCAAGCTGAACATCCCCATCGTGGCCATCGTGGACACCAACTGCGACCCCGATGAGATCGATTACGTCATCCCCGGCAACGACGACGCCATCCGCGCCATCCGTCTGATTGCCTCCGCCATGGCCAACGCCGCCATCGAGGGCCGTCAGGGTGAGGACGCCGAGGCCGCCGAGACCGCGGAAGCCGCCGCTGAGTAAGAGATAGATTTTAGGAGGATACGAAAATGGCTTTTACCGCACAGGACGTTAAGAAGCTCCGTGAAATGACCAACGTCGGTATGATGGACTGCAAGAAGGCCCTGCAGGCCACCGACGGCGATATGGACAAGGCTGTGGACTGGCTCCGGGAAAAGGGCCTGGCCAAGGCCGCTAAGAAGGCTGACCGCATCGCTGCTGAGGGCGTGGCCCTGGCTACCGTTGTGGACGGCATCGGCGTGGTCATCGAGGTCAACTCCGAGACCGACTTCGCCGCCAAGACCGACGCTTTCCAGGACCTGGTGAAGAACCTGGCCGTGGCGGTCGCCATCCAGAACCCCGCTGATGTGGAGGCTCTGAAGGCCTGCAAGTACCCCGGCTCCGATCTGACCGTCACTGAGATTCTGCAGGAGAAGGTCATGTCCATCGGTGAGAACATCCAGATCCGCCGCTTCACCCGTTTCGCTGAGAACACCTCCGTGGCTTACGTCCACGCCGGCGGTTCCCATGGCGTTCTGGTGAATCTGGCTGTGGAAGGCGACATCGACGCCACCGAGGTCGGCAAGAACGTTGCTATGCAGATCGCCGCTATGAGCCCCAAGTACTGGGACAAGACTCTGGTGCCCCAGGCTGACGTGGACCACGAGATGCAGGTTCAGGTTGCCCTGATGGACAACGACCCCAAGATGGCCAACAAGCCCGCTCAGATCAAGGAGAAGATCGCTACCGGTAAGATCAACGCGTTCTTCAAGGAGAGCTGCCTGCTGCAGCAGGACTTCGTCCGCTCCGACCTGTTCCAGGGCTCCGTGGAAGGCTACATCGCCGACGCTGCCAAGAAGCTGGGCGGCAAGGTCAAGTTCGTTGACGCTGTTCACTACGTCAAGGGCGAGGGCATTGAGAAGAAGGTTGACGACTTCGCCGCTGAAGTCGCCGCCCAGATCGCCGGTGCTCACAAGTAATTCATAGAACCCAAAACAAGCTCCCCAGCCGTCCGGCTGGGGAGCTTGTTTCTGCTTTCAATATGGGCAGATAAATTATCGTTTAGCAGCACGCCCTTTGGCTCTCCCTTTGGGAGAGCTGGCACGCCGCAGGCGTGACTGAGAGGGGAACAATGACCCTCTCCGCCCCGGCGTTCCGCCGGGCCACCTCTCCCGAAGGGAGAGGCAAAGGCGCTGCCGCGCCAGCGCAGCTAACGAAGATAAACGATCATTTACGCGAAAGCCTCTGCCGCTGTAGAATCATCGCCTGCATTCTGCGAAGCCCGCAAAAACCTGCCGCCCGGAAGTGGGCGGCAGGTGAAATTCAGCCCCGGTAAGGCTGTACATATCGTTCATGACTCAAGCTTTGCGGTCGCGCGTACGCGCCGGAGACGAGTCCCAGCATAGCAAAAATCGTGACCACGGAGGAGCCGCCGTAGCTGATCAGCGGCAGGGTCAGACCGATAACCGGCATAGTGCCGATGCACATGCCCACATTGATCATCACCTGGAACATCAGGGCCGATGCGGCGCCGAAGCAAATGACCCGGCGCATATAGTCCTGACACCGGATGCCCACATAGATGCACCGGGCGATGATAGCCAGCTCCAGAATCATAACCAGCACGCAGCCGAAGAAGCCCAGTTCCTCGCCGATGGAGGAGAAGATATAGTCCGTATGCTGAGCGAACAGGTTGCCGCCCTGGGTACGGTTGCCGTTGAACAGACCCTGTCCCGTCAGACCGCCGCCGGTGAGGGACTGGAGGTTGATCTTGTAGTGGTAGCGTTCGTTAATGCCCTGGGGGTCGATGGTGTCGTCAAACAGGATCAGAATCCGGTTCTGCTGATACTCGCCCAGGAACTGCCACAGGATTGGGAAACACACCGCAATCATGCCTATGGCCAGGGCAAACCACCACAGGCTGACACCACCGGAAAAAGCCATACCGATGAAGATGAACACGAAAATCAGGGACACGCCCATATCCCTGGACAGCGCCATATTCAGGCCGAACAGCAGCATCAGGTGCATGAGCATGTGAAAAACCGAAACCGGATGGGAAATCCGGTTCTGGTGGGATGCCATAACGGATGCCATAATAATGATGTAGGTGATCTTGCAGATCTCCGCAGGCTGAATGTTGATGGGCAGCAGCGGGAAATCCAGCCAGCTTCGGTTGCCGGTATTGTTATCGGTGCCGAAGGGGATCAGCAGCAGCAGCAGGAAGCAGTTGAAGGCTACCATGGCGCCCCGGTGCTCCGAAAGGAAATCCATGTCCAAGGAGGACATAAAAATGTACATCATCACACCCAGCATAACCGCAACCAGCTGAATTGCAATGTAGCGGATATTGCCGCCAAACTTATCGGCAGAGGTGGCGCTGGCAATGACCACAATACCAAAACCGGATACGATCAGGCACAGGACCAGCAGAAAGATATCTCCCTTTTTGGCAGCATCCTTTAAGTTGTCCAAATAACGGCGCACACACTCGCCTCCTTTTCTTCTATCCGTGCATTATACCATTGATCGGGAGAAAAGTAAATAGACGAAATGTAAACGACCTGTGAATGCCTGCCGCGTTACAAACGCATTCGGCACGCGCCGCAGATATGTATTGACATTTCCGCCTTATCCTTTATAATAAGGATGCTGAACAGCCTGAATCATCTGGTTTTACAGCCATTTTTTGAATTATCGTCAGGAGGAACCCCTTATGCAGCGTGAACATTTGGGCAGCCGTCTTGGCTTCCTGCTCATCAGCGCCGGATGTGCCATTGGCATCGGCAACGTCTGGAAATTTCCCTGGATGACCGGTCAGTACGGCGGCGGCGCTTTTGTGATGATCTACCTGCTGTGCCTGCTTCTCATCGGCGTGCCGGTGCTGACCATGGAGTTTGCCATGGGCCGGGCCGCCCAGAAAAGTCCCGTCCATCTATATCAGCAGCTGAAGCCCGGCACCAAATGGCACATCCACGGCTATTTCTGCCTGGCAGGAAATGTGCTGCTGATGATGTTCTACACCACTGTGGCCGGCTGGATGCTGCAATACTTCGTCAGCACCGCCGCCGGAAAATTCGAGGGACTGGATACCGCAGCTGTGGAAGAGATGTTCGGTGCCATGCTGGCAGACCCTGGTTCCATGACGGTCTACATGGGGATCATCGTGGTCTCCGGCTTCACCATCATTTCCCTGGGAGTCCAGAAGGGTCTGGAGCGGGTCACCAAATGGATGATGCTGGCACTGATCCTGCTGATGTGGGTCCTGGCGGGCAACAGCATGTTCCTGGAGGGCGGCGCCGAGGGACTGAAATTCTACCTGCTGCCCTCCTTAAGCCGGATGCGGGACATCGGGCTTGCCAATGTGGTAGTGGGCGCCATGAACCAGGCCTTTTTCACCCTGAGCGTGGGCATGGGCTCCATGGCCATCTTCGGCAGCTACATCGGCAAAGAGCATTCCCTGGCCGGGGAATCGGTGCGGGTCTGTGTCCTGGACACCATGGTGGCCCTGTGCTCCGGCCTGATTATCTTCCCCGCCTGCTTCGCCTACGGGGTGGATGTAAAAAACGGTCCGGCTTTGATTTTCCTGACCCTTCCCAATGTGTTCAACCATCTGCCCATGGGCCGGTTCTGGGGCAGTCTGTTCTTCCTGTTCATGACCTTCGCAGGGTACTCCACGGTGCTGGCTGTGTTTGAGAACATTGTCTGCTGCGTCTGCGAAATGACCGGCTGGACCCGCCGGAAGACCTGCATTCTGTGCTGCATCGCCATCTTCCTGCTGAGCCTGCCCTGCCTGCTGGGGTACAACGTGTGGCAGAATATCCGTCCCATTGCCGGGCACGACATTCTGGACAGCGAGGATTTCCTGGTCAGTAACCTGCTGCTGCCGCTTGGCTCTCTGCTGTTCATTCTCTTCTGCACCACCCGGTACGGCTGGGGCTGGGACGCCTTCCTGGCGGAGGCCAACGAGGGCACCGGCCTGAAGGTCGCCAAGTGGATGCGGCCCTACATGACCTACGTTCTGCCCGTGATGGTGGGGGTCATCTTCGTGGTGGGACTTGTGAACTTCTTCTGATACCAATCCTCAAAAATGCCATCCAGGAGCATCCCGGATGGCATTTTCTCTGTCTTTTTTGCCCTGCTTATTCTGCCGCATTCACAGCGTCCACAAATTTCAGGAACGCTTCCCGGCCTTCCGGCGTGCACTTGTACACACCCGCATCCTCCAGAACTCCGGCGAAAACTTTGCCAGTCTCCTGCAGCAGGATGTCCATGGCGTTCTCCTGCGTAAAGGTGTACTGCTGCTTCAGCTGCTCCACCCAGTCGGCGTGCTTATTCAGCACCGGATCGGAAGCGATGTCCTTCCCTGCCACGATTGCCGAAGCCAGGTCCGTCAGTTCCCCTTTCAGGCGGCTGGGCAGCACCGCCAGGCCCATGACCTCGATGAGGCCGATGTTCTCCTTCTTGATGTGGTGCTTGTCCGCATGGGGGTGGAACACGCCCAGGGGATGCTCCGGTGTGGTGATGTTGCACCGCAGCACCAGATCCAGCTCATACAGGTCGCTTCTGCGCCGGGCAATGGGGGTGATGGTGTTGTGGGGCTCGCCGTCAGAGAAGGCCACGACCCCCACGCTTTCGTCAGAATATCCCCGCCAGAGGGTCAGGATCTTGTCCGCCAGCGCCGCAATCCGCTCAGGGTCTTCGCCGGTCAGGCGGATAACGCTCATAGGCCACTTGACGATACCTGCCCGGATGTCCTCGTAGCCCTGGAAGGCGATCTCCTTCTCAATGCCTGCGGTCTCCATGGCGAAGGTATAATGGCCGCCCTGGAAATGCTCATGGCTCAGGATGGAACCGCCCACAATGGGCAGGTCCGCATTGGATCCCACAAAGTAATGGGGGAAGGCTTTCACGAAATCCAGCAGCTTTTCAAAGGCGCTGCGGTCGATCTTCATGGGGATGTGCTGGGAATTGAAAACGATGCAGTGTTCATTATAATAGACGTAAGGGGAATACTGCAGGCACCAGGGCTGGCCGCAGATTTCAATGGGGATAATCCGGTGGTTGGCCCGGGCAGGATGGTTCATGCGGCCTGCGTAGCCTTCGTTCTCCCGGCACAGCTGGCACTTGGGATAGGCCGTCTGGGGGGCGTTCTTGGCGGCGGCGATGGCCTTGGGGTCCTTCTCGGGCTTACTGAGGTTGATGGTGATGTCCATCTCGCCGTATTCGCTGGGGTACTTCCAGCGCATGTCCTTTTTGATCCGGTAGCGGCGGATGTAGTCGGTGTCGCAGCTGAACCGGTAGTACCAGTCCGTGGCCGCCTCCGCAGATTCGGCATACTTCTCCCGGAAGGTACGGATGACCTCCCGGGGCATGGGAGTCACCGCGCCCATAATCCGGGTGTCGAAAATGTCCCGGGCAGTGATGTTGTCCTCGCACAGCCCGCTGGCCACGGCGTAGTCCAGCAGTCCCGCCAGGATTTCCTCCAGGTCCTCGGTCTGCGGCTCGTCGGAGGGCTCGTAGTCGTCCTTGCGCAGCAGATCCAGCAGCCGGTTTGTCAGCACCTGATGGTCCACAGGCTCCGCAAGACCGCAGTTCATGGCATAGGAAACCAAGGAGTCAATATAGGTTTCGATTTTCATGACAGAGCGCCTCCTTATTCCGCCTGCATCTCCACGCCGCCCTGGGGACGGATGGACAGCACATGGCAGGCCCCCTGGCCCAGCACCGCATCGATGCCCGCCTTGAATTCCTCCAGCAGGTCGAAGGGCACGAAGGCCTGAACCGTGCCCGCGAAGCCGCCGCCGTGGACCCGATAAGCGCCCCGGCCATTCAGGTAATGCTCGCACAGAGCCAAAGACACCGCCACGTCCTGGTGGGCCTTGTAGCCTGCGGGAATGACGTTCTGCAAATACATATAGGAAGAATAGCCGCTCTGCTTCACCAGGCTCAGGAAAGCATCAAAGTCCCCCGCCTTCAACGCCGCCACCTGCTTGGGCACCCGGGCGTTCTCCTGGTAGAAGTGGACGGCCCGCAGTACCGCCCGGTCACCGCAGGCTTTCCGAAGCGCCGGCATCCGGGCATAGAAGTCCTTCTCGTCGATCTGAGTCAGCACCTCTTTGCCGAACTGGGCGCAGACCGCCTTCAGCTCGCCGGGGATGGCAGCGTATTCGTCGGTCAGGTCTGCGTGGCTGGCCTGGCTGTCGATGATGCACAGGGCATGGCCGCAGGAGGCAAAGTCAAAGTCCACCGGCTCGATGACCGGGTGGTCCTTGTCCAGGAAATCGATGGTCACCAGGTTGCCCACGGCGGAGGCCATCTGATCCATCAGGCCGCAGGGCTTGCCGAAGAACACGTTCTCCGCGTACTGGCCGATCATGGCAATCTCCGGCTGGGACACTTTACCGTCAAAGAACAAGCCGTTGATGATGGTTCCGATCAGCACCTCGTAAGCGGCGGAGGAGCTTAAGCCGGAGCCGGGCAGCACCGTGGACTCGCAGTAGGCGTCAAAGCCCTTCACTTCACAGCCCAGCTGGGCGAACCGGGCCGCCACGCCCCGGATCAGGGCAGGAGTGGAATTGATCTCTGCCTCCACCGGCGTCAGCTCCGTGACGTCCACCTGGCTGATGGGGTAGCCCTTGGAAAGAATGCGGATCGTATCTGTGCCATTGACCCGGACCGCCGCCCGGGTATCCAGATTCACCGCCGCCGCCAGCACCCGGCCCCGCTGGTGGTCGGTATGGTTGCCGCCGATCTCGGTGCGTCCGGGCGCGGAAAAATAGCGTTCCGGCTTCCCGCCGAAAGCCGCCGCGAAACCGGCGTCCAGAATCTGTTTGTCCTCAGAGGAAAGAATCAGTGCAGACATAAGTACCCTCCCAAAAAGCCTGCAAGCCGCAGGCATAATTTCCAAGATTTATTATACAGGATTCTTGAAAAATTGGAAGAGGCTTTCCACCGAAACTTCTCGAAATCCTTCTTTTCGTCCTATCTTCGATGGTCTGCCGAAAATAATGACAGCCCCCGGCAAAAAATATTTTCAAATGTTTTCAATTGTCCTCTTTACAAATCGGGAAAAGCCTGCTATAATGGTCAAGCTGTAAAGCAAATGCGCCAGTGGCTCAATGGATAGAGCATCGGATTCCGGTTCCGAGGGTTGGGGGTTCGAGTCCCTTCTGGCGTACCAAAAACGGGTCATCCCATTTGGGATGACCCGTTTTTGGTACGCCAGAAGGGACTCGAAAGGGCGGCGGCAGCGTAAGCTGACGCAAAAAACAGTCCGGTGGACTGTTTTTAGCCCGTGGGAGAGTCTCTTCCGATTTGAGACGCATCCCGTAGGGATGTGGATCAAATTGGAATCTGTCCGATGCTTCTTTTTGAGAAATCCTATCGGAACAGCCACGCCGAAACCAGACCATTCTTTACGGATGATCTGGTTTTCGTCTTTGTAAAAAAATCGTAACTATTCAGTCGTATCTAAATATTTTGACTGGATGATCGTTTTTCTATGGTTAGATGCACTGGCGCGGCAGCGCCCAAGCCTTCTCCTTGAGGAGAAGGTGCCCCAGGCCGCAGCCTTGGGCGCTGCCGCGCCAGTACGTCTTACGAAGGGAAACAATCATTTCAGCAGGTAAAATTTGTGCAACTGGATAGCTACATTTTACAAATAAATGTGACCTTCCTGTTTCCGATGCTGTCTAATAGGGTGAAGGGCCCAAACCGAAAGGAAGTGTAACCGTGACAGACAATCAAATCATCGATTTGTTCTGGAATCGAAACGAGGATGCTATTGCCGCAACGGATGCGGCATATGGCAGAAAGCTGCGGGGCTTATCGGGCAGGATTCTCCAAAATCTGGAGGATGCTGAAGAGATCGTGAACGATACCTACATGAAAACATGGGATTCCATACCAAAGGCGCGTCCCCAGTATTTCTACGCATACATCGCCGCGGTCTGCCGTCATCTATCTTTGAATCTGCTGAACTGGAATCAGGCTGCAAAACGCAAGGCGGAAATCGTTTCCATAACAGAAGAATTGGAGCAGTGTATTCCCGACTCCGGGCAGGAGCGCTCCGCTGAAAGCAAAGATATCATCCGGGCATTGAACGGGTTTCTGGATACGCTGCCGAAGGATTCCAGACTCATTTTCATCCGCCGGTATTGGTATGCGGATTCCGTTGCCGCCATTGCCAGACGATACGGAATGACGGAAAGCAAAGTAAAGATGCAGCTACTCCGCACCCGGAACAAGCTGAAAGACTACTTGGAAAAGGAAGGTATTCAAATATGAAAGGCCGGAAAGTGATGAAAGGGTTGAGCTTCATTAACCCCAAATATATCCACGAAGGAGAGTTTGAGAGCATCTCCACTCCCGCAAAGGCCACGCATTTCCATAGAAAACTGGTAGCACTGATCCTTGCTGCCTGTCTGGTATTTGCACTGGCTGCGACAGCCTATGCCACTGGAGTCATCCAGTCGCTGCTTGCAAAATTTGCACATGGATTTTATCTTGAAACACCGACGGACGAACTGCGTGAATCACGCCCGGACTATGCCGAATGGCTGGACGATCAGTGGGAAACCCGGGCTGTTCTGGAAGAAATTGCCGAAAAAGCCCAGCAGGTCCATGAAGAAAAGAACCCGGAGGGGCTTGCCGATGCCAGCATTACCTTGTTGGAATCTTACTACGACGGTGTGAAATTCTCCATGGCTTGTCAGTTTGACGAACCGCTTCGACCGGTGACATTTGATGTGGATAAAGACGATCCACTGTTTGCGGATCTCCAGGAACTCCAAGACGGGTATTGGGCTCAAGCGGCAGACTGGCCTGCCTATGTACCTCGGGAAGAGGATCAGCAGTTGATTCGACAGAAGTTGGAAAAAGATGGATGCGTTGGATTTACAACATATGATTTCTTCGTTTCCGATCATGTTCTTGTGAACGGTGAAGATCCGGGATTTTCTCACACAGATCCAAATGACAATGACGGCATTTTTTATGTCGATCCATTCTATACCAGTGTCTTTGGCTCTGAACTGCCGGAAACTTGCCAAAACCTGCAGGAACTGGAGGTCACCTTCACAGTGCGCTGCTGTTTGACGCACTACTGGCTGGAGGGAGATGTGCTCAGGTGGGCGAATGGTGAGCGTATCGATTATCCTGTAAGCTTCACTCTTGAAAATATCAATCACTAAATCCTTCAACCGGGCAGCGGGGATTCACCTGCTGCCCGGTTGATTCTTCTCCGATATTGAATCACAATTCTGATAATTACTGGTAGCTTCTGAATTCCGATCCTGCTTTCCTCACCATGGGAAGCAGGATCTTTTCTTTTTTGCAAAAAATGTTATGATAGGTGTAACCTTTTCATATTGGATCCTTACTATTAGGGTGAGGAACAAAAACACGAAAGGAGTGAACAAGCGTGGAAGACGCGAAGATCATCGCTTTGTTCTGGGAACGCAATGAGCAGGCCGTCCAGGAGACTGACACCGCCTATGGCCGCAAGCTCTTTGTGCTGTCCAATAAGATCCTGAACAACCGGGAAGACGCGGAAGAAAGCGTGAGTGATACTTACATGGAAACCTGGAAATCGATTCCTCCCAAACACCCTACCCACTTTTATGCCTTTCTGGCTGCCATCTGCCGCAATCTGTCCCTGAACAGGCTGGACTGGCGGATGGCTGCCAAGCGCAATGCCGAGGTGGTAGCCCTGACGCAAGAGATGGAGACCTGCATCCCGGACAGTGGACAAGCAGCCGAGTTGGACCGCCGGGAGCTGCGGCGGGTTTTGGAGAAGTTCCTGGAAAGCTTGTCCAAGGAAAGCCGTCTGATCTTCCTGCGCCGCTACCTGTATGTGGACACCGTAGCGGAGATCGCGGCCCGGTACGGCATCAGCGAAAGCAAGGTCAAGACCCAGCTCCACCGGACCCGCAGCAAGCTGCACAGCTATCTGGAAAAGGAGGGAATCGCCGTATGACCGGAAAGGATTTGCTGATCGCCCTTGGGGATATCAGCCAAAAATACTATGACGAAGCGGAGAAGGACACCATTACCCAGGGGAGGAAGACTTTGCGACGGCCCCTGCTGATTGCCGCCGTCATCGCTCTGATGCTCCTGCTGGTGGGCTGCGCGGTGGTGTATGCCCTGCGCCTACAGGATATGTCCATCGGGCAGGAGACCTATACCCAGCGCTTTGACGATACAGGCAAGGCCATTGACCCAATTGAGAAAACCAGGGATATCATTACCATCTACGGCCACAACGGCGATCCCATCCAGCTGGCGCTGACAGAGTGGTATGATTTTTTGGAAACCTACGATCCGGAGGGGAAGTTTATGACCAACAATCCCCAGCTTCCGGATATTCCCGACCAGTATGAGTACACCTACAGCTGCTATACCCAGGATATGGTGGAAAAGGTGGACGAGATAGCCGAAAAATATGGCTTAAAGCTTCTGGACACCTGGATTCCTTTCCAGCAGTACCAAAGCGATATTTTCCTGGAAGAAACCGGGATTCACTCTCTGCTGGTTTCCGGCAGCTCTGCCCAGATCCGAAATATGGCGGGTATGCTCTATCCTCCCTACAACTTCGATATGGAGTTTTGGCTGGTCACGGAAAACGACAGCAATGGTTTGTTGGCCTCCTATGTCTACGCACGGAAAGACTATTTCCCCAGGTCTTTCCCCGGGGGAGTTGACCTGAGCAATTACCAGCAATGGGATTACACCGCCCCCGACGGTACGAAGCTGCTGCTGGCTCTGAGCAGCAAGGGCCACGGGTATGTCATTGCCGAGCCGGAAAACGCCATGCTGATTATCTCCATTGATGGCAACCGTTCCAGAAGCTATTACCCGGACGCAAGCGAAATCATCACCAGGGAGGAACTGGAATCCATGGCGGACATGTTTGACTATTCCATTCAGCCCCGGGAGGTGGACAGAGCCGTCGTGGAGGAAAAGCTGGCGGAAGCAGAGGCGGCTTATCAAGCGGAGCATACCTATGTCCCGGAGGTCTACAGCAGCTTCAACGAATATTTAATGAAAAATGTTTACACCCCCGGGAATAATCGCCAATATGCCTTCTACGACCTGACCGGAGACGGTAAGGACGAATTGCTGCTGGGGCATGACGGCGCTTATAACACTTGGCTCACCATCCGCGACGGCGAGGTAGTGGAGCAAGCGGGCACGGAGGACTATCTGTGTGAGGGAAATGTGATCGACCGGTATTCTGGCCCGGGTGAATACTGGGATAGTGAATGGCATTTTTACCTCACTCTGGTCAGTGATGCTGCCATCGAAGATGAGGGCGACGAATACCAGTGGATTACTACCGTTGTCCGCAGAGGAGCCCAATGGTATCAACATATGGATTTCCATGGACTGAATGAAATAGAAATATCCGCGGAAGATGCGGCGGCGGTAATTGCCAAATATCCCAGGATCGAACTGGATTGGAAACCCCTGATGGACTATCCCCTGGATGCGGACGGATATACCCTGGGAGACTACCTTCAGGAAAAGGATGTGCGGGTATCCGATGACGAGTTGAACCGGATATATACGGATTTTCTCGCCAACCGTGCAGATTCCATCTACACCCATTGCCGCATTCTGGATATCAACGGTGATGGAGTGAAGGACCTGCTGCTCAGCGGCGATGGAGAAAAATACTGGGAAATTCTGACTTACCGCTATGGCGCTTTGAATCACATTCCAGTTTGGGATTTCTACCTTTGCGAAGACAATGTTCTGGAATGCGGCTCCACGTTCCACCCGGAAACGGGTGTCGAGGTGAACGGAACAAAGTTCCTCCGCTGCAATGGGTTTAATCAGGAAACACTGGATTTTACAGCCTACAACAAGGCAACCGCCTCTTGGCAGTCTGACTTCAAGGGCACTCCCATGGCAGAGTCCGATGCCAAAGCCATTCTAGAAAAGTATCACCGCATTGATCAAGGAATGCAGCCAATCTCTGAACTTCTGAACTAGCTTTTGAGGAAGCAAGGCTTGTTTCCGTTTGCCAAGCAGTACCAAACATTTTTTCATCGCTTCCCTTGTTCATTTCATCCTTAACGCATTCATCCGAACCTTTCGCCCATTGGCGTCAGGTTCGGATGTTTTTTGCGACACTCTGGTACTTTCTTGTGTAAATGATCGTTTACAGTTCGTAGGGGGCGGCATCCCTGACGCCCCTTTTGACGGAACTGCGTGCAAATGGGGCGTCAAGGATGCCGCCCCCTACGCTCACAGCATAAATTTTTTGTGCATAACCTTCTGTCGAGTATACTACGATAAACGATGTGATTACCTTATCCCGGCAATTCGGCAGTCTGGGCAGAACCATCGCCCAGCACATGGCGGCAGAGCTTGGGATTGACTTCTACGACCGGGATATCGTGGAGGAGACCGCCAGCCGCATGGGCCTGCCCGTTTCCGTCATCAGCAGCAAGGAGGAACACTCCGACTCCATCTACTTCCGGCGGCAATACCCGCTGGGTACCGGTCTTGCCAGCATGCAGGATGAAATCTTCATGATACAGAAGAACATCATCCGGGATCTGGCCCAGAAGGAGTCCTGCATTATCGTGGGCCGCTGCGCAGACAGCATCCTGATGGACATGGAGAACCATCTGAATGTTTACATCTACGCCCCCCTGGAGGCCCGGCTACGCAACTGCACAGACACGTTGAAAATGGACGAAAAAACTGCCCGAAAAATGATCTGGGAGGTTGACCGTGCCAGAACCCTCTACCACCGGCGCTACTGTCCGGAATACGTGGATGCCTCCACCAACAAGGACATCATGCTGGATTCCAGCCGGTTTGGTGTGGAAGGGTGCGCAAAGATATTGGTTGCTCTGGCAAAAGATATGTTTGCATAATCGATACCAGCGGTACTGCGCGGTGCCGCTGGTCGATTTTTGACCGTTACAAGAAAAACTTCGCAGTCCCAGTAACAACGAATCTGATATTCTGATCGACAAAAAAGGGGTTGAAATTTTCCTCCCGCTCTGCTATAATAGCCATCACAAGCAAAGGAACAATATGCAGGGTTAGTTCATCGGTAGAATGGTCGCTTCCCAAGCCACAGAGGCGGGTTCGATTCCCGTACCCTGCTCCAAGACGAACTCCCACAGAAAGTTCTGTGGGAGTTCTGTTTTTAGGAAAATGCTGTATTTCCAATGATTTTTTGTGTTTTCACTTTCTGAAATTTTAGAAATATTTTTATTTTTTTCCTCGTTTGTGGCGGATTTTAGAAGGTTTTCTGCCACGAATTCTGCCACGCCCATTGACACATCCTTTCTGCTTTGATAAAATATAAAAAAGCAAAGAAAAGAGGTGGCATATATGGCAACCGCAAAGAAGCTTCCAAGCGGAAAATATCGTTGCCGCGCCAGTTATACGGATGAATTTGGCAACTATAAAACAAAATCTTTTACCGCTGCCACAAAGAAAGAAGCAGAGAATCTTGCAAGCAATTTTATAATGGAACGGGAACACAAAGCCAAACCGGAAAACAAAACCCTGGGCGAACTGGCAGATGCTTTCCTTGAATCCAAAAGCGAAGTTCTTTCTCCATCTACCTTGCGTGGCTATAAATCCATCAGAAACAACGCATTTAAGTCTATCATTGATGTTAGATTAGGGCTTCTAACAAAGGAACTTTACCAAAAAGCTGTCAATGAATATGCCAAAGGAAGAAGCCCTAAGACAGTTCTTTCGGCGCACGTATTTTTCAATACCCTTTTGAAAGAGAATGATATTTTTGTGGGAGATAAGGCAACCTTGCCCCGGAAAGCAAAAAAGGAAATGGAAATTCCTACCACTGTAGAAGTCCATTCCTTCCTTAAAGCAATATATGGAACCCGACTCTATCTCTATTGCCTGTTTTCTGTTTGTTTAGGTTTGCGTAAGAGCGAAACAATAGCATTACGATGGAAAGATATTGATTGGGAAAAGCAAAGTGTTTCCATTAACAAGGCACGGGTAAGAGATGCGTTTGGGGATTATGTGGAAAAGCAAACAAAGACCTTTGATGGAACAAGAACACTCCACCTCCCGCCTGTTCTGATTTCTGCATTGGGCGAACCTGGAGACCCGGAAGAATACATCATCCCGGATAGCCCTAAAGCTCTGGAAAGCCTCTATCAGAGGGAGAAAACAAGATTGGGATTTGATTATAAGTTTCACGCATTGCGGCATTACTACGCCTCTGTGGTGCTGATAAACGGTGTTCCTAACAGATATGCAAGAGAACGAATGGGACACGCTACAGAAGATATGTTGATTAAGGTCTATCAGCATACGATGGATAGCAAGCAGCAAGAGTATGATACTGTCCTTGATGACTTCTTTACAGAAACCCTAACGATAGAAACAGAGTAAAAAAGGAAGAGGAAAGAACCGTTTCAAAGTTCTTTCCTCTTTTATGCTGCCATCAGTTTTAGTTTTGTTTCATCATCCAGTTTCAGCAGCGAGAACAGGGTGGTTATTTCCTTAAAGGTAAATTTGTCTATATCCTTCATTTTGTTATAGAGGGAGGAAAGGGCAATGCCAAGCTGTAGTGCCAGTTCCTCTTTTCTATATCCATTTCTGATTAGATATCCAGCAATCAGAGCGTTGAGTTCTTTCGTTTTCTCATCCTTCATTCTCTCTGCCTTTGTCATTTCCCTTACCTCCTTTCTCTCTATTCTTTGGTGGTGGCGGTTATGTCGCCGCCATCATCCGCAAATATCCAGAATTTCATCTAAGAAGGAAGTCTGTTCCTTCTTAGGCTTGTTTTCAGCAAGAATTTCCGGGAAGAACTTTTTCGCAAACTTGCTCCGGAAAGAGAGAAAGCCATCCTTCTTTCCTCTTTCTTCGATTTCTGTTGTCAGATGATATTTAATCCATCTCTTCTGCTTCGGAGTAGCCTGCTTGGTAAAGTCCTTAATAAACTGCTTGTTGATTTTACAAACACTCTCGGGTGCCTTTACAGCATTAACAACAGCGGGATTATTCATAACATTTCCTTTCTTTTCGCTTTCGCGTTCGGCGGTAGGTCGCGGCCCTATTTTTGTTGTTTGGGTTTGTGTCCCTCACTTGTGCTTTAATTATATCATCTATCAAATAATTGTCAATACTCCTACTTTTACGTTTTAGACGTATATTTTTCTAACAAAAAGTTATTAAAATAGCGATTTAGACGTGTGCGATTTCTTTGAATTTTTCTATTCAAAAAGTTATGATTTCGCTTAAAAAATAATTTAATTTTGTGTGTTCCTGGCTACCGTCCCCAAAAAGAAAGGCAAAGAAGGTTGTTAAATCCCTTCTTTGCCTTCTTATATAGGGTTCTACAGCCCGCAAGCGGCCTGTATTCCCGCTTTTATCTCCCGCTTATACTTGTAATATGTATTCCGGGATAACCCCGTCAGCTTCATTACATCGGTATCAGCCAACGTCCCTTCAAAATCCTTTGAATACTTTCTAATTTGCTCTTTGGCGGTAATGCTTTTCTTTGTGGTCAGCGTTGTTCCTTTTATTAAACCTATCTGTTTCCCATTCAAACGGGCGGTTTCGATACCTTCTTTTGTCCGCTGGTGTAAATCCTCCACTTCCTTTTCGCTCTGTTGGAACGCCAGTCTGATTTGCTCCTTCGCTATTGCCATCAGATACTTATTGACCCCTTCCAGAATAAAGTCAATGTTGGTTCCGGTCATGGGGACACTAACGGCAATCGCATTTTTGAACACGTCGGTGTTGATGTGGGGTTCTTTCATAAAGATTAAATGAACGCCCCTGTTGTAAAGGGCTTCGTATGCCTCAAAACCCTCTGCTGCGTTTCTGCTCATTCGGCTAACACTATCAAAGATAATCGTGTCTCCGGCTTTGACTGCCCTATATAGTTTATTCCATTCCTTCCGGTCAATCTTTGTTCCGGTATAGGTTTCTTGAAGGATAATCGCATTGGGAAACAATGCTTTTATGTTTCTAATCTGTCTATCAATAGACTGTTTCGGTGTGCTCTTGCGGGTATATCCATATTCACAACACATAAGAAAATCCCTTTCCAATATCAAAAGAAACGAACGTTTCTGCTTATACTTTAATTTCCGTATTTACGGCAATAGAAACGGCCTCTTTTAATACTCTTTCTAATAACATTACCTTTAATACTATGCGGAGCGGGGATTGCTCCCCGCCCTCTTTTGAATTCTACACTTCAAGCATCTGTGCCCCGCAGTCCAGGCATCCTATCCGAACCACCTTTGTTGCGCGAACTGAATTACCGCAACAGGGACAAAGGTATTTCCGGGTGCTGGATGGTTTCTTGGGTGTAATCACTTGGATTCCGCCGCTGTGTGCGCCCGTTCCCGGCATCTGAAAGCCGGAGAACTCATTCCGGTTAATCAGAATGTCGCTCAAATCATTGTCCAGACAGAATTGTAGGAGCCTATCACTGGGAGAAGTATGCGACCAACCGTATTTGTCGCTATGTTCAACAATCAATCCGCGGGCTTCGGCTGCTGCTTTGAATCGCTTATTGTGATAGGTGTTTCCACGGGAACAATCCTGCACACCGTTGATGTAATTGTAATAATGAACCATTTCGTGAAGGAGGGTTGCTACCACGAACTCTATGCTTCTACTTATGGTTCCCGCACCTAAATTGATTTCGTGCGTGCCGCCCAATTTGGAAATCCAGGTATCTTCCCGGAGCGAAAAGTGTCCGTATGCTTTTGGGGTTGACTGAATGGTGATTGTAGGTCTTTGAAGTGTAGATTCAAAATATTCTTCATTCAGAAGGTCGAAAATCTTATTAAGATAACCTGCAACACGGTTATAACTGGTTAACTGTTTCATATATCCTCCTTGACTTAGGAGGGGAGGCAATGCTATAATTTGATTGCCTCCCCGGTAGGGTTGGTGTTAGGCTCTTTGCGTGGCTACTTTGGTCGGTGTTCACGCAAGGGGCTTTTCTTATGCGATAGAGAAACGGCGGCTACTGACCTGTTTGGTATACTCTTTGTATACCTCTGGCATTACTTTCTTAAAAGCGGTGGTATCAAACCGTTGTGTCAGAACGGAAGTCCATCTGACAATATACTGCCCGGCTTCCATTTCCTCTGTGTTCCGGTTCAGCATTTCGGTTTTGATTTCATCCCGGAGTGCTTCGGCCTCGGCCTTTGCTTCTTCAATTAAGGATTCCAAATCCTTTAAGGCCTCGATTTTACCTGTGATTTCGATGTTTGACATATGTGTTTGCTCCTTTCTATTGTTGGGATTGCTTCCCTTAACTGTCTATATTATACACTAAATATCGCCCATATTCAATTGACAATATGCACGAAAAATCGCCCCTATAATGGTATAATTTATACACTTGATTTCGTTCATATTTATGCTATAATATCATTACAATGGGAGAGGAGGACTTACAATGGGTCTGCAATTCAAAGTGGATGTATTGGCGGCATTAAAGGAAAAGGGAATAACCACATATCAAATCCGGAAGGAAAAGCTTCTGAGTGAATCCACGGTGCAGAAGCTCCGCGCCGGAATCGGTGTATCGTGGGAGAACCTTGAAACCCTGTGCAGACTTTTGGACTGCCAACCATACGATTTAATTGAATTTGTAAAGGATTGATATAATCCTATATAGAAAAGGCAGCAAGCTACCATTCCCGGCGGCTTGCTGCCCTTGTTATTTCATTTTCTTTAAGTATTTACGGACTTCGTTCATAACGGCATCCGCAACAATCTTTTGTGTTTTCTTATCGTGGAATATTTCTTCTCCATTGGCAAAACCTATATTGACCGCCGTTCCAACGTCAAAAGAAAGCGCATTGACAAAATCATTATAGGCCGTGCTATATGCTGCTCTTTGAATCTCTGGGATTATATCATTCAATTTCTATTGAACAACCTGTTCGGCTATCATTGCCATCTCCCGGCGGTGTTCCTCTGAATGGCCTCCGTGCGCAAGTGGGTTTCGGCGATAACAAAGATAACCTCTTTCGTTATACCAATATTCCTAATTCTAATCTAAGTATTCCATACGTCCTCCTATTGGTGGCGGGGTGGGTTTTGGGATTTCCTGAAAAGTGTAGTTCAAAAATCTCCTACCCCAGACCACAACGCTTTCTGAATTGCTTTTTAGAATCCCAAATGATTTACTGTCCTTTTCGGGAAATCAGATATTGTCTTATTCTGTAATATCCCTGTGTTATTTATATTATTTCTATAAGGGTTCTCCGACTCCTTTTTCTGGTTTTGATACTGCCATTTCTGATATTCGGACATTCCTTTCGTTTCTTCCGTAAAATAATTATTCTGTTTATCAGAATTCGGCTTTTCCGTATGGGGCAATTCATAGAAGGTATAAAGATTACTTCCCTCCCGCGATTGAACAAGATACCCTTTTTCAATCAATTCTTCAATTCCATCATAATAACTGTCTTTCTTAATGCCCCATTCCAGACAGTCGGCACGGCTCAGTTCAAAAGCATAATGCTCTTGATTCTTATTGAAATAAAGCCACATCTTTAAGGATGACCCTTTCAATGTTTTCATTGCCTGTTGTAAAGCATCCAGATTCATAGTGGCATAAAGGTTATTTCCATTCCGTGCGGTTCTCGTTCCTATCTCAACAATTTTCTAATTTGGAACACTCATTGATACATTCCTCCATTTTTATATTACTGTTGGAGTGCGGGAAAAAATTGCCCGCACTCTTTGGAATGTATCTGAACAATAGTCTATCCTATTGGAATTTCTTTCTTATATATTATTCTACTTATAAGTCATACTTAAAGTATGACCGCTAAACTAAGTTCAGACCCATTCTGCTACATCATCAGAGCATTAAAAATCCATATACTCCACCTGCTCTGTGGTGGGGTATTGGAAATTCCATAAGGTATCACTTTCGGCAGGGTTAAATGGTTTTATGTCAATTGTTCTGCGTCGTTCATCGAATGATACGATACCAGGAACCTCATTGACGGTTAATGAGATGTTATTAGGATAGTTCTTCAGAATATCTCTTAACATACCTATGGTGTGAAAGGTTGATAGTTCGCTATAGATTTCGTTATTCATTGTTTCACCTCCTATTTGTTCTGATTTCTTCGGTAATTCATTACCTTGTATGTATATTATACATTAAAATTTGGGTTTTCTCAAATTTCGACCTTTCTGAAAATCAAGACCACTACCCCATAGACAAAAGAAAACCCTCCCCTTGTGGCGGGGAGGGAAAACTGTCTTATATTCGTTTATGCTTCCGAACCATCAAAGCACAAGCAAGCAGTCCTAGCAGTGATAGAATACACAATACCAATAGCCACGGGTTAAAGGTATCGCCTGTTGGCGGGTTGCCGTTGTCCCTCACAAACACAACAGAGAGTGTTATGTCAGATTCGACTTTAGGCATTGTCCATTTACCACTGTTAAACAAATGCGTTATGTTTTCATTGTTATAAACGACAGACCTAACAGAGTATCCTCTTCCTGCTTGAATCTGCACAAAAGGTTCGCTGTGCCTATTAACAGAGATATTTTTTGTCTTTGAATGTTTGTTTCCATTAACAGAAACGGTGCCCTTTCCATCTATGTTCAGATGAAATGTATGAGAAAATGGAACCGACGTTATGAGTGTTGTTTGTTGCGCATTGGTTGCAAAGGGCAATACAAATGTAAGCAGCCAAATGAGAATGCAAGTATAAAAACCACACTTCGTAATGCGATTGATATTGAACAACACGTTTAAGGTGCCACCACTTCGGCTGTATAGGTAATTATAGAAGTATAATCACCGCCAAGTGCTTTTCCCCAATCGGAACCTCTAATGTTAATATACAGATGAGAAATACTGCCACTGGTGATGATTGCCAGACCATTGCTCTGTCCGGGATAGGCACTACTTACGCCACCATCACTTTCACCCTGGAACACTAAAACGTTATCACTAAAGGAATAGATTTGGTTGGGACTTGTTTCATAAGTAATAGTATAAGGAATCGTGGTATTCACATTGGGGGAAGATAATGCACCATAAGAGAAATTAACACGAAGATTCTTTCCTTCTGCAAAACCAGAAGCATCAGACACTGTAGGAACTGCAAGAGCAATTTTTTTTGCATTATAGGGAATTTCTTGTGTCGCAGGGACATTTAATGTATAGGATGCTGCAGGAACAGTGGTGGTCAGTGTAGTAGTGCTTTCAGCAGAAGCAACAACCGCGGTGGAAAATACCATCAGAATTGCCAGTGCAAGGGAAAATAATTGTTTCATTGTAAACGCTCCTTTTTTATTTAACCCAAAGGGTCAGTTTTGTTTCAGCACCATTTAGAGGAGATAACGAACCATCCATAGTAAAACACTCGTATTTCAAAATAGAATTTGGATAGGTTCCCGGTTCTAATTCCTTTGACAACTTAATGTTGTTGGATATTTCTCCCGGCTTAACGTAATCTGATACCCATAACACTGTGCCATCTTCTAAGATTAACGTAATTTTGAATAGGCAATTATTGTGCGATGGGTTCTGTAATGCAGTAGATTGCTTCTTTGTATTCGCCTCTAATGTAATTGCTTCATATCCGGGAATGGCAATAGAGTTTGCGGATTGGTTATTATCTTTACTTTCTGTTGCTTTTTCTCCCAAAACCGTTTGCGGTTCCTCTTTTTGGTTTGTAATAAGAACCATCCCGATAAGAAATAATGCTATCAATATCAGAAAAAGCCGCAGTGCAGGAAATTTCTTTTTAGCAAGGTATCGACCTTTCTTTTTCTTCAATCCTGACATCACCTCCCCCGTGTTTTACATCTGATATTATATAACAATTTATGGTTGTTTTCAATAACTAATTTTAAGTGTTTTTCTTAACAATCAAGCGTTGTTATTATTTACATACGGGGAGGGATAACAATGCTGACCAATTTGAAAAAGCTTCGTGAAGATGCTTCTATATCTCAGAAAGCCCTTGCTGATGCGATTGGTGTAAGCCAGCAATCTGTAAATAAATACGAAAACCACAATATCGAACCCGATATTGAAACCTTAATTTGTATTGCAGATTTCTTTGAAACCTCTGTTGATTATTTGATTGGGCATACTTCTGTCCGGCGCAAAATAGAAGAAGTCCATATCTTTGAATTGAATGACCGTGAAAGCAAGGTTATGGAACAGTATCGCTCCTTAACTTCCAAGCAAAAGGCTTGTGTCGATGTTGTAATGGACAGTTATTCAGAATGAAAAATGTGGCGGAGTGTTCCATACATCCCGCCGTTTTGATACTGTTTTTTACAGTATTTTAGAAAATATTCTGCCACGATTTCTGCCACGAATGTGAAAAGTAACTGTGCATCAGTATGTTTTGTCGCTTTCGATTCCCGTACCCTGCTCCAAAATCAAAAACTGCGAATCTCAAAATGAGGTTCGCAGTTTTTTGGTTTATGTCTCCTTTTCGGAATCGGGATTTCCTTTTGACGCTTTCCCATTCCCGTAAAGGCTGGCCAGTGCCATGCCCCACAGCGGGCCCAGAGCAAGCCCCAGAGCGTGGTTCTCCCACAAGCCGCATCCGTTCAGGGTCACGCCAAGAAGCAGTCCCAGGGCAGCCCCCAGGGCGATCTGGCCGCCCCGCTTTTCCTCTTTCTTCCTTTCCGCGCTGCTTCCCGCCAGCACTGCCAGGGCAAGCCCTGCCATAACCCAAGGCAGGACGGCCATAACGAAGTCTTTCAAGTGGTTTCCCCCATTTTCTTTCTCCCCTCCAGCTCAGCGCCGTAGCGGAAGATCAGCGACACCAGAATCAGCACAATGCCCATCGTCAAGCTGGGAAGGTCGCCGCTTTCCGTCCTGAGCGTCTGGGCAACATCGAACACCTCATAAAACACAGCACTGAGTATCACGGCTACCAGAGGCAGTACAATGGTACGGATGCCCAAACGCTGGATCTGATCCGCACCGCTTTGGGTAAAGGGAGTGCCGTCCGCAAGTTCCTTCTTCAAATACCGGTAGGCATAGGCCAGCAGGATTCCGTCCGTCAGCGCGGACACAACATCCGCCAGCAGGACGCCAAACATCTACTTCAGGCTATCGGTGTGCATCAGCAGCTGCATCATCTCCTGGCTGCCTCCCACGACTCTTCCACCGGAGTACCAGACCACTCCGCACAGCAGCCCCAGACCGGCGAGCCCTGCCCACACAAAGGATAAAATCATAAAAATTTTCGTAAGGGTTTGAAATACCCGGTAGGTTTTTTGAATGGTTTCCAAGCTTTTCATATCCTCTTCTCCTTTTGAATTTCAATTCTTTGTCAAGCTTCCAGATATTCCGGCCTGCGGGGGATAATCAACGCCGCAATAATGTAGGCCAGGATGCCGCTGCCGCCCAGGGCGCAGAACACCACCCAGCCCAGCCGCACCAGGGTGGGATCGATGTCAAAATACTCCGCGATGCCGCCGCAGACACCATCCAGCATAATATTGGTTTTGGATTTGTAAAGCCGTTTTTTCATTGTTTTTCCTCCTTGCAGTTTTGTATCGTTTGTAACTATATTATATGGTAAAAAAATTCCTTTCGATAGGCAGATTTTTCAGGGGAATGTGTGTGTTTTATAGCTTTCGTCCGGATTCCGGGCGCGTCACACCTGCACTGGCAAGGCACTATTCTCCACGCCGTCCCTTCCGCATCCTCTTCTCTTCCCTAGCTGCAAGTTTTTTGCATCTGGTCAGGCCTTTTTTTCCCTCCTTCGCATGGTGATGCGCCTGACATTCCGCGCAGTTACCATGTCTTTCGCATTCGATCCGCTTGCAGGGGCAAGCTGATTCTTCCATCTGGCAAAACTCCATATTGCACTATCCTTCTTTCTCATACTAAAACCTAATTGAAAGCTTTAAAAGATTTCCGAGGATGAATTGTTCCAGAAAAGGCAGATGACGCAGCTGGGCTGACGCCCAGCAAGGAAGATAACGCATTCTGGAGCAATTCAGACCGGAAAGATTTAAAGATTTTAATTAGGTTTTAGTATCAGTTGTCTGTAACCATAATAAGCAAATTAAAGCCATTTCGATAGACCTATTTTTCAGGAAAATGTGTCCGTTTTCCCGGTTCCGAAAAGCAAAAACGCAGAACCACAACACCGTCCCGGGTGTCATGCTCTGCGTTATCAGGACCATGCGCTTGTACCCGGCGTTCCTGGCCACGCATGCAAAAAACCTCCATCCTTTTGGATGGAGGCTTTATGTTGGCATTACCTATCTTCCCGGGCAGTCACCCGCCAAGTATTGTCGGCGCTT
>CAMGIN010000007.1 GCA_946056135.1 uncultured bacterium
TAAACGATCATTTACCATAGCACTGCACCTGCGGTCGAGGGGCCCAAAGGATGTTCGTCTACCACCCAAAGTGCGTAACGCATTTGCCGCGGGCCTTGCCCGCTAAACGATCATTTACCAGAGCGAATGCCAGAACCAATAAAAGAAATATCCGCCCGGAATTCCGGGCGGATATTTGGGGAATTTTTGTACTTACCAGGACAGCATGTTCTGGAACAGCTCCATGTAGCGGGCTGCAGGGACATCCCAGCTGAAGTCCTGCTCCATCTCCCGCTTCTGCAGGGCACGGAAGCCTTCCCGGTTGTTGTTGTACAGGTTCAGGCAGCGTTTCAGAGAAGCGTAGAAGTCATCGGCGTTATAGCTCTGGAAGGTGAAGCCCAGGCCGCCTTCGCCGTTCTCGTCGGCGGGAGGCACGGTGTCCTTCAGGCCGCCGGTGGCGTGTACAACAGGTACGGTGCCGTAACGCATGGCGTTCATCTGGCTCAAACCGCAGGGCTCGGACTTGGAGGGCATCAGATAGATGTCACCGCCGGCGTAGATCCGGGCAGCCAGACCCAGATTGAAGGTGATCTTGGCGGCAACCTGCTCGGGGAACTGGTTCGCCAGATCTTTGAAGAAGCTCTCGTACTGGGCTTCACCGGTGCCCAGGATCAGCAGCTGGGCATCCTCTTCCCACATGAGCCGCCGGGCGATGTAGCACAGCAGATCCAGGCCCTTGTGGCCAGCCAGGCGGGTGACCATGACCATCAGAGGCACATCGGGCTTCACGGGAAGACCCACTTCCTCCTGCAGGGCGGCCTTCACAGCGGCCTTGCCTTCCACAAAGGTCTCGGAGTTGTAATGGGCGGGCAACGCCTTATCGGTCTCGGGATTGAAGGTGTTGGTGTCAATGCCGTTGGTAATACCGGTGAGCTTCCAGGAGTTGCTGGCCAGGATGCCGTCCAGACCATGGGCATAGTAGGGGTACATCAGCTCCCGGGCGTAGGTCTCGGAAACGGTGGTAACCAGGTCGGCAGTCTCGATAGCGCCCTTCATGACATTCACGGAATTGTTCATGTCCAGAGTGCCGCGGTACTCCCAGGGCAGACTCAGCATGTCATCGAAGAAGCTGGCGTTGGCCCAGCCCTGATACTCGATGTTGTGGATGGTGTACATGCAGCGAGTTTTGGGGAACTTGCCATGATACACCGCCTTCAGGTAGGTGGGGATCAGAGCAGTCTGCCAGTCGTTGCACTGGATTACTTCGGGAATGTAGTCGATGGCCACCATGGCGTCCAGGCAGGCACGGGAGAAGTAGGCAAAGCGCTCGCCGTCATCCATGTCACCATAGATGGAGCCCATACGGCCGCCGAAGTAGTATTCATTGTCCAGGAAGTAGACCTGCACGCCGTCGGTACGGTTCGTCAGTTTCATGACGGCGCAGTACTGCTGCCGCCAGCCCAACTGAACCCGGAACTCAGCTACCTTCTCGGTGGGGTAAGCGGCGTTACTCTTGATCTTGCTGTAATAGGGCAGGAACAGCGCTACCTCGTTGCCTTCAATGCGGGCCAACGCGGCAGGCAGAGCCTCCATTACGTCGCCCAGACCGCCGGACTTGGCGTAGGGTGCACCCTCGGAGGCACAGATGGCAATTTTCATACGGTTTCCCCCCGTTTCACGATGATGGGGTTGGTCTTGGTTCCGATCAGCTTGGCGCCGGGGGTAACGGTGACATTCTTATCCAGAATGACATATTTCAGTTCGGCACCTTCGCCGACTACGGAGTCGTTCATGATAACGCAATGCTTCACCTCAGCACCGGGGCACACGGTGACCTGGCGGAACAGGACGGAATCCTTTGCCTCACCCTCCAGCATGCAGCCGTCGGCTACCAGGCAATTCTCAATATCGCAGGCCTCGCCGTAGTAGGTGGGAACGCGGTCGCGAACCTTGGTGAAGATGGGATGATTGCCATGGAAAATGTCATGACGGACATCTTCCTTGATCAGGGCCAGGGAGTTGCGGAAGTATTCCTCGGCAGACTCGTTGAACATGGCGATACCCGCAAAGGGGTAGACGTTGACGGAGACCTTGCCCCGCTGCCAGCCGCCCATGACCAGGTCGCGGTCCATGTGGAACTTGTCCCGGGCGATCATCTCCTTGACCTGCTGAATCAGCCACTTCTTGCGCAGGACGAAGATGTCCATGGAAGCGACATATTCGGCGGGGGCAGCATAGTCAACCACCATATCGGTGACCTGACCGTTCTCCACCTTCAGCGCCAGGTCCAGCTTCTTCACGCCGTTGGCGACGCCGGCCTTGGTGACCACGGTGACATCGGCACCGCTTTCCACATGCTTGTTCAGAACGTCCGTCAGGTCCACGTTGGACAGAATCGCGGAGTCGATCATGACAACCAGTTCGTCGTCTGCGCCGTACTCCAGGAAGTCCATGGCGCTGTTCAGGGACTCCAGCTTGCCCCGGTAGGTGTCGGTGACGGACTGGGCGTAGGGAGTCAGGAATTCCAGACCGCCCTCTTCCAGCTCCAGGCCCCACTCCTCGCCGTCACCGATGTGGTTCATCAGGGACTGATAGTTGTGGCGGGAGATAATGCCCACATGGCGGACACCGGCGCTGCTCAGGTTGGACAGTGCGAAGTCCACCTGGCGGTAGCGGCCGCCGAAGGGCAGGGAAGCCATGGTGCGCTTGTCGGTCAGCTCACCGATACTGGCGTCGTTGGTAAAGATAATACCCATTACGTTCATTGCGGAATCCTCCTCTTACAGCATATCACCGGGCAGCAGCACGGTGTTGGCTTCTACGACAGCGCCCTTGGAAGTGACACTGATGCTCTTCTTTTCGTCCGGTCCGAAAGCACCGCCCACGACGGCATTCTTGCAGATCTTGGAGTCCTCGCCCAGGATGGCGTTGCGGACAATGGCGCCGGCCTCGATGGTGACACCGGGCATAACCACGGAGTCTTCCACCAGTGCACCCTCTCCGATGGTGCAGCCCACGGAGATGATGGAGTGCTTCACGGTGCCGTAGACCTCGGAGCCCTCAGCCACGAAGGCGTTGCGGATCTTGGCCTTTTCATCGATATAGGAGGAGGGCTGAGCGGAATTACGGGCGTAGATCTTGAAACGCTCGTCGCTGCGCAGGTCAAAGACGGGCTCCTTGCCCAGCAGCTCCATGTTGGCTTCCCACAGAGAATCGATGGTTCCCACGTCTTTCCAGTAGCCGTTGAAGGGGTAGGCCATCATCTTATGACCGGCGTTCAGCAGGTTGGGGATGATGTTCTTGCCGAAATCGTTGGAGGACTTGGGATCCTCTTCGTCGGCGATGAGGGCTTCCCGCAGAACCTTCCAGTTGAAGCAGTAGATACCCATGGAGGCGTTGGTGGACTTGGGGACAGGGGGTTTCTCTTCGAACTCATAGATGGAGTTGTCAGGATTGGTATTCAGAATGCCGAAGCGGGAGGCCTCCTCCAGGGGGACATTCCGGACAGCAATGGTGCAGGAAGCGTTGTGCTTCTCGTGGTAGGCCACCATGGCGGCGTAGTCCATCTTATAGATGTGGTCGCCGGACAGAATCACCACATAATCGGGATCAAAACGGTCCACGAAATCAATGTTCTGGTAGATAGCGTTGGCGGTGCCTTTGTACCAGCCGGATTTCTTGTCGTGGCGCTCGTAGGGGGGCAGAACCTGAGCGCAGCTGTGGGTTTTGTTCAGGTTCCAGGGCTGGCCGTTGCCGATGTACTCGTTCAACTCCAGGGGCTGATACTGGGTCAGAATGCCAACGGTGTCGATGCCGGAGTTAACACAGTTCGACAGGGGGAAATCGATGATGCGGTACTTTCCGCCGAAGGGAACAGCAGGCTTGGCGGTTTTCTCCGTCAGAACCTTCAGACGGCTGCCCTGGCCACCGGCCAGCAGCATGGCGATTACGCGTTTTTTCTGAAAATACATGGTCACAGCTCCTTATATAAATTGATGGATGCTCTGCAGAACGAAAAATATGTATAGTCGGGCATATTTTTCCACACTGATAACATATCATATTTTTCTCCGTTAGGAAAGGGACAAATTATCTAAAATATCAGGAAAGAATTCTGTATTTTGCACAATTGACAGCCATGACAAGGGGAAGGCACTGGGAGTTTTCACAACATTCAGCCGCTTTTCCATCCAGATAAGCTCCAGCCAGCGGCCAAATTTGAAACCACAGTCCGGAAATCTTCCGCAGATACGGTAGCTCATTTTCTCGTGGAACCGCAGTGACGGTGTATTTTCTCCGCAGATCAGGGCGTAGACCACCTGATATCCCTGCTGCTTCAGAATGGCTTCCAATACGGTATACAGGGCTTTGGCAATGCCCTTGCCCTGGGCCTGGGGACGCAGGTACACCGTAGCTTCAGTGCACCAGGAATAGGCCGCCCGCTGGAAAGGGGGACTGGCGTAGGCGTAGCCCAGAATCTTTCCCTCCGCCTCCCAGACCAGCCAGGGAAATTGAGCGGTGATGGTCTCAAAGCGCCGGGTAAATTCCCTGCGGCAGGGGACATCATACTCAAATGTGGCGGTAGAGTGCAGTACATAGGGGGCGTAAATTTCCAGAATTTCCGGGACATCGGCAAGCTGGGCAATTCGGATCATAATGGCACCTCCGAAGAATCATTTCCTGTTTATTTTATGCCCCAAAACCTTCCCAGTCAAGGTTGACATTTCCCGGAAACCCGGGTAAAATAATCGTACCGCTATTACTTATAGACAAAGGAGGAAACACCATGGATGCTGGCGGCAGTGGCAATATACCTGGACGAAGTAGCAGTCTGCCCATCATCCTGGTGGGAGTATAAGCTGTTTCGCCCGGTTGGATTGCCTCTTAAATTTACATATATAAATGAAGGAGGAGAATCATGGCTGAGCGTTTTGAAATTGTAGAAAAAGCCCTCCTGGCAATGCTGGAGGAGAAGAAGTATTCTACGCTCCGGGATATCCTGGTCACCATGAATCCCAGTGACGTGGCTGGTCTGTTCCAGGGCCTGGAGGAGAAGCAGATTCCGTTGATGTTCCGGCTTCTGCCCAAGGAGCTGGCGGCGGAAACCTTCGTAGAGATGGAGCCGGATAACCAGGAGCTTCTGATTCAGGGCTTTTCGGACAACGAGCTGAAGGAAGTTCTGGACGAGCTGTATGTAGACGATGCGGCGGACCTGGTGGAGGAGATGCCTGCCAACGTGGTCAAGCGGATTCTGAAGCACGCCGATCCGGAGATGCGCAGCTCCATCAACCAAATACTGCGCTATCCCGACAATTCCGCAGGCTCCATTATGACCACGGAATACGTATCTCTGCGCCCCCATATGACGGTGGAGGAGGCAATCCTGCGCATCCGACGTCAGGGCGTGGACAAGGAGACCATTTATACCTGCTATGTTACGGAGAAGGACCGGAAGCTCACTGGCCTGGTCACCGTGAAGGATCTGCTGCTGGCGGAGAGCGACGACATTGAGATCGAGCAGATTATGCTGACCAACCTGATCTATGTCACCACCCAGACCGACCAGGAAGAAGTGGCCCGGATGTTCAGCAAATACAATTTCCTGGCCCTGCCTGTGGTGGATGGGGAAAAACGGATGGTGGGTATCGTCACCTTCGACGATGCCATGGACGTCATGGAAGACGAGGCCACCGAGGATATGGAGATCATGGCCGCTATGACTCCCTCGGAAAAAACCTATCTGAAAAGCACTCCCCTTGATCTGTACAAACACCGGATTCCCTGGCTGCTGCTGCTGATGGTGTCAGCTACCTTTACCGGCATGATTATCACGTCCTTTGAGGATGCCCTGGGGGCACTGCCGGTGCTGACGGCGTTCATCCCCATGCTGATGGATACCGGCGGCAACAGCGGCTCCCAGTCCTCCGTGACGGTGATCCGCTCTCTGAGCCTGGATGAACTGAAGTTCAGCGACCTGTTCCGGGTCCTCTGGAAGGAGATCCGCACCGCCGTTCTGTGCGGCGTGACGCTGGCGGCTGCCTGCTTCCTGAAGGTCCTGCTGGTGGACCGGCTGATGATGGGCAAGGACAGCATCACCCTGATGGTCAACGGTGTGGTGTGCCTGACGCTGTGCGTTACGGTGCTGATCGCCAAGGTTGTGGGCTGCTCCCTGCCTCTGCTGGCAAAACGGCTGGGCTTTGATCCGGCTGTGATGGCCAGCCCCTTCATCACTACCATCGTGGATGCCCTGTCCCTGCTGGTGTATTTCCTGTTTGCCAAGATGCTGCTTGGTGTTTGAGGGAGAATGATTTATCGGATTCGCTTTTTACCCCCTGCTCTTGTGAGCAGGGGGTGATTTTGGCCTTGACTGCAGCAGAGATTATCTTTTGTTTCGATCCAGAATCCAATCAAATACATAAGACAGATCCGGGAAAACCGCAGCTGCGAGCGACAAGACTGGTTCGTCTGGCGGCGCAATATCAGGAATACAGACGGATGTCATTTCTGCGCGGCGGGCGGCACGCAGCCCGTTGGCGGAGTCCTCCAGAACCAAACAGTTTTCAGCAGATACCCCCAGCCTTTCTGCGGCCAGAAGGAAGACATCCGGCGCAGGTTTGGAAAGCGTCACATCCTCTGCACTGACGATCTCATCATAATAGGCCGCGAGCCCTGCCATGGCGAGATATTTTTCAATGGTTTTCCGGGGACTGCTGGAGGCTACGGCGGTTCGGAAACCGTGCTGCCTGAGCTGTTCCAACAGATTGACAAGTCCGTATTTCATGGGAACGCCGTTTTGGTCAATAAAATGCTCTACCATTGCGTTGCGCAGAGCCTTTGCCTTGGGATAATCAAATTCCGGTCCAAAAGCAGCGCGGAAGATTTCCGTACTGGCTGCGGGCGTGCTTCCCCGGATTTGGGCAATCTCCTTTTCTGTAATCGGATAACCCAGCTGAGCGCCAACCCGGAGCCAGGCTTCTTTTGCCAGGGCCTCCGTATCAAACATCAGCCCGTCCATATCAAAAATAACAGCTTCTATCATAGCGATCCTTTCGAAAGAAAAAAGAAATTGCCCTGCCCCGATTCAATTTAGGGCAGGGCAATTCCTTTTTAGGAGGGAAAAATGGGAGTGTTATTGGTTGTGGAAGCAGCTGTTAAAGCGCTTCACTGCGCCGGAAATTCCATCCGGCTGGGCAAAGATCATGTAGATCCCAGTTACCAGCACATCCACGCCCAGCTCGGCGGCTTGCTTGCCAATCTCATAGGTCACACCGCCGTCAAGTACGATTTTGAAATCGTTTCCGCTGCTGCTGCGAAGGGCGCACAGCGAGGCCAGGCGTTCCATAGAGCCGGGGAGGAATTTCTGTCCCGCGAATCCCGGTTCCACGGACATGAATACCACATAGTCCAGCCAGGGCAGCACCGGCAGCAGCGCTTCCACAGGCTGAGAGGGATTCAGCACCACACCGGCCTTCATACCCCGTTCCCGGATGGCACTCAGGGTGCGGCGGACGAACCGGGTGCTGTCTAAGTGAAAGCTCACCCAATCGGCGCCGTACTGCTGCAGTTCATCCAGGTAGGACAGGGGGTCATCCACCATCAGATGAACTTCGGCGATGGCTTCGGGGCAAAGGGCTTTCACATCCCCCACGGTACGGGGCGGCAGACAGAGGTTGGGAACATAGTGTCCGTCCATCAGGTCAATGTGGAAGAAATCCACACCACTTTCTTTCAGTTCGGTCAGCCGCCAGCCGAATTCCACGAGACTCAGGTTGGCAAGAGACGGGGCGTTGATAGGCATTGGGGACTCCTCCTTGCTTTAGAACAGGCCGGGGAACAGGGCAGCGGGAATCGCCAGCCAGAGGTTGGGGAACAGAACCAGGAGCAGCAGGATTACCAGGGAGGAAAGGAAGTAGGGCAGCACGCCTTTGAAAGAATCCTCGATGGAGATGCCGCTGATGGTACCCGCCAGCAGCAGGCACAGGCCGTAGGGCGGGGTCACCAGACCCAGAGCCAGAGTGACCACAATGATCAGGCCCAGGATGATGGGGCTGACACCCAGAGCGGTGGCGGTGGGCAGGATAATGGGTACGAACAGGATCATGGCGGGAACGGCATCCATGAAGGTGCCGACGAACATGAAGAAGGCGACGACCACCAGCAGGAAGACGATGCTGCCGCCGGCCAGGTTGGTGAAGAACTGCTGCACGATCAGGTTCAGGTGGTAGTAGCTCAGCAGCTCGCCCAGGGCGTTGGCGGTGGCCAGAGCAAACAGGGACAGGGAGGACAGCTTCATGGTCTCGATCAGGATGGCAGGCAGCCGGCTGATCTTAATGGTGTGGTAGAAGAAGATGCCGATGATGAGAGCGTAGATGCAGGCGAAGGCAGCGGACTCGGTGGGGGTGAACAGGCCGCTGACGATGCCGCCGATGAGGATGATGGGGGTCATCAGCGCGGGCAGAGCCTCTGCCACCATCTTCAGAACCTGCTTGATGGGCATTTTCTCGCCCCGGGGGAAGTGCTTGCGGTCCGCGAAGAAGGCGACCACTGCCATCATGGCCAGGCCCAGCAGAATGCCGGGAACCAGACCGGTCATGAACAGCGCACCAGTGCCCACATTGGCGATGCCCGCGTACACCACCATGGTGATACTGGGGGGAATGATGGAGCCAAGAGTGGAGGAGGCGGCGGTGACACCGACGGAGGTGCCCTTATCGTAGCCCTGCTTCTCCATGGCGGGGATCAGAATCTTGCCGATGCCTGCGGTATCCGCCTGGGAGGAGCCGGAGATACCGGCGAAGACCATGGAGACCAGGATGTTGGCGTGGGCCAGGCCACCTTTCAGATGGCCGACGCTGGCGTTGCACACTTTGATGAGACGCTCGGAGATCTCGCCCTCGTTCATCAGGTTGGCAGCCAGGATGAACAGAGGCACAGCCAGCAGCGTGAAGCTGTTGAGGCCGTTGAACATCTTGGTGAAGACGATGGTGTTGGGAATGTTGGACAGCATGGCGATGCCGCTGAAGGACACGAAGCCCAGAGCGAAGGAAATGGGAACGCCGATGACAACGAATACAATAAACAGGATAACCAGAAGGATCTGCATTACTTGTCGCCTCCTTTGATCAGTTCAACGATCTTCTGACCCAGCTGGCCGAGAAGATAGACAGTAGAGGTTGCTCCGCACACAGGCATGCACAGCCATACGGGGCCGCGGCTTAGCTGGGGCAGGGTGGTCCACTTGTAGTTCCAGAACTGCTTGGTGACCAGGATGCCGTAGTACAGCATCAGTGCGCTGAACACCAGCATGATGACTTTGATGAAGATGTCCAATGCCAGCTTGGCTTTCTCGTTTTTCAGCATATCGCTGACGGAGGTGAAGGCGAAGTGCCGGTCCTCATAGACCATGGCGGCGGCGCCCATGAAGGTGGCCCAGATGAAGGAGTACATGGAGACCTCCTCTGTCCAGGTGGCGACGATGCCAAGGTAACGGCTCAGAATCTGGTATACTACGGTGAAGAGGAAGATGGCCAGGAAGATGCCGCCGGCAAGGATCTGCACCTTCTGCAGATACCCTAAGGCTTTGTTGATGTTTTTCATATTGCTACCTCGCTCTTAAGACGGTGACGGGACTTAAGCGGCGGAGCGGATCATTTCCAGATACTGCTGCATGTTGTTCTCTTCAGCAAACTTGTCCTGGATGGGAATGGCGATGGCCTTGAAGGCGTCGATGTCCATATCGGCGAATTCGGTGACGATGGCGCCGTCGGCGATGACCTTCTGCTTGGATTCCTCAAACATGCGGATGGTGACGTCGCGGTTCTCCTGGGTGGCGATGCGGCAGGCCTCGTCGACCCAGCCCTTCTGCTCTTCGGTCAGGGATTCATAGAAGGTGCCGGAGGTCAGGAATAGACGGGTGGTGAAGTCGTGGTGGGTTTCGCAGACATACTTGCCGTTGTCGGTCTTGTGATGCTCCTTCAGACGGAAGCTGGTGTAGTCGTTCTCAGCGGAGTCTACAACACCCTGCTGCAGCGCCTGGTACAGCTCGCCCCAGGCCACGGTGGTGGGGATAGCGCCGCACTGGATCCAGAATTCCTGCACAACGGGAGCGCTCTGGGTACGGATGGTCATGCCCTTCAGGTCAGCGGGGGAGGTGATGGGCTTCTTGCCGTAGTAGTCGCGGACGGAAGCGGTCCAGTAACCCATGATCTTGAAGCGGTTGTCCAGCTTTTCGGCAACGACCTGCTTCATGGCTTCGCCGAACTCACCGTCCACACAGGCGGTCCAGTGGTCGAAGCTTTCGAACAGGTACAGCAGGGAGAACATGTCGATCTCGTTGACGCCCAGGGAGGTCATAAAGCCGGGGGAAGCGACGGTCATATCCACAGCGCCCATCTCCAGCTTTTCGATGAGCTCGGACTCGTTCTCGCCCAGGGTGCCGTGGTACAGGGTTGCGGTGGCGCGGCCGCCGGAAACCTCTTCCAGGGCGGTCTTGAACTTTTCGCTGGCAATGACATAGGGGTTATCGGCAGAGGTCTGGTTGTGGGCCAGGGACACATTCAGTTCGACGGTGGTGCCGTTGTTGGAGGAGGCGGAGGAAGAAGAGGAAGCGCCGCAGCCGGCCAGGCAGCAGGCCAGGGTGCACAGGGCCATCAGAACAGCGAGGAATCGTTTCATAGTAGTTTCTCCTTTTTATTTCTTCTTTTCAATTTTTTCTTAAGCGGCAATCAGGGACTGTCTGACCTTGACCACGACCTTGCGGACGGTCATGGGGTCATTTACCATAATTCCGGGGCGGTGAATGTCGTTGGTGAAGAAGATGGTGTAGCTGCCCGGCACGGCTTTGATCAGCATTTCATCGGGCGCTTTGTCGTAGAAATACAGGTCCTTTTCGGGGTGGGCTTCCACCACGGTGCTCTGGCCCTTGTCCGGGACAAAGCCCAGGTATTCTTCACCGGAGGCCAGGAACTGCACGTCGATATAGGTGCGGTGGAACTCCGGCTTTTTCTCCTGGCTGGAGCCGGTGGTCAGGTCAAACACCTGGGCATAGATATCACTGCCCTCGATTTCGTAGACCCCTGGCTCCATGGTGGTGAAATCATTTTCCTGCAGGTAACGCAGGGCTTTCTGAATGGGTTCCGGGTACCGGGAAAGGTCGTCTCCGGCATAGATGGAGGATGCAATCATGGGGTTTCCTCCTTACATGGCCAGAACGCTGTTCCAGACTTCTTCCACAACGGGGATGCCGTTTGCGGTAAAGTCGTCGATGTTCCGGGCCTCGTTCTCACCGGGGTACAGCACTTCGCCGCCCTCTTTGACGGGGATGGAGGACTTCACGTCTGCCAGGATGGCGTTGACAATCTCCTCGGTCTGCTCCGGGGTGTTGCCCTTGCTGGGATCGATGGCAATCATGACCTGGCTCAGGCCGACCTCGTCGCCGAAGGTGCCGATGGTCTGGACGCTGTTGCCGTTGGTCAGGATGGTGGCGATCATATCCAGAGCGATGGAAATGCCGCTGCCCTTCCAGTAGCCCATAGGCAGGACCCGCCAGGTCTTCTCGATCTGAGCAGGATCGGTGGTCAGGTTGCCGTTTTCGTCATAACCGCCGGGGACGGGCAGCTGTAGGCCCTTCAGGCGGCAGTCCTCGATCTTGCCGTAGCTGAACTGGCTGACGGCGCAGTCGATAACCACATGGCGGCCGTTGGCACGGGGAACCGCGAAGATCAGGGGATTGTTGCCGATCTTCTTATCCTTGCCGCCCCAGGCGGGCATGTTGGGGCAGGTGTTGGACCAGCAGATGCCGATGCAGCCGTTGTCCGCTGCCTGGTAGCCGTAGCTGCCGCCCCGCATCCAGTGATTGTTGTTGCCCAGGGCCACGATGCCGATGCCGTACTGCTTTGCCAGTTCGCAGGCCCGGTCCATGGCCATCTTGGCGTTCAGAGGACCGAAGCCCCGGTGACCGTTCCAACGCTCGAAGGCGCCCAGGGCGATCTCGGTGGTTGCCACCACATTGGGGTCGATCTCGCCCTTGTCCAGGTAGCTGACCACTCGGGGGAAGCGGTTCAGACCGTGGCTGAACATGCCGCACAGGCTGTTCTGGGCGAACAGGGTGGCGGCGTCGTCGGCGCCCTTTTCCGTGAAGCCTTTCTTCAACAGAACGCGCTTGAACTGGGCTTTCATTTCTTCGTAAGGTACTCTCATTTTTCTAACTCCTTTTCCTTTATTCAGCTGGGAATTTGATGACGATTTTTTTGATGGCCTCCGGCTGATTTCCGTTCTGCGGTCTTACGCAGAAGGGCCGGTGGACATCCTCCGGGAAAAACACCGCGTAATCGCCGGCTGTCAGGGGTACCATGATCTCCGGTGCGTCGGGGGAATCCTGGTAGTAGAGGGTGTCCTTCTCCTGGAGCAGATCGACAGAAACCGTGTTGTCGCCGGTGTCCGGGTAGTAGCCGATGCACTCACCACCGGAAACCACATAATGCAGTTCGTTATAGTGGCGATGGACTTCAGCCGGGCGCTGGGGAATGGGCTGGGTGGTACGCTCATTGATCAGTACGAGGATATCCTCGCCGGGGAAGAAATCGTAGTGGCCCTCCCTTAGGGATGCGGTATTCAGTCCGGCACAGAATTCCAGCAGCCGGTTCAGGGTGGTGGAATATCCGATGGGCTGCGGACCGCCGTGACCTGTTATCATGGCAACACCTCATTTGATGGATTTGTTTTGCAATCGATTGCTTTATCTGCAATAAGCATACACCATGTTTCCGTAAGTGTCAATAGCGGTAAAATAGACAAATATAACAACAAATACTTGTAAAATAGTACCAACGAAAGAGATGCGAAAACGGTTTACATTGCAATCGATTGAAATAGAAGAGAAAAAGCTCGCCCTTCCGGGCGGAAGGGCGAGGGTTCGGATGGATATTTCAGGTGGTCTCCCGTTGAATGATCCGGGAAAACAGCATGATTCTCGCGGGCGGGTTGTTTCCGTTCAGACTTTCCAGCAGGATGCGGGAGGACTCCATACTCATTTCCAGCATCATGTTGTCCAGGGCTGTCAGCTTGGGGTTGCAGATTTCGCAGTATCGGGTGTTGTCAACGCCGATGACGTTTACCTGTTGGGGTACTTTGACACCTGCGTCTGTCAGGGCCCGAACGCCGCTGACTGCCGCTTCGTCCTCGCAGAACATCAGCCCCTCCACATCGGGATGCTCCCGCAGGATCTGCTGGGTTACGCGATAACCTTCCTCCAGAGAGGTTGCGGCCTGGTAGATCCAGTCGGCGCATTCCGGCGCCTTCCCTTCCCGCGTGGCTTGCAGGAACCCTTTTTGTTTGTTCAGATTGGCGGGAGTGGAATTGGGGCGGATAAACGCGATTTTGTGGTGATTGTTCTCTTGCATGAGTTTTACGCACTCCATCACGCCATTGTATTCATCCACCAGCACGCCCTTCACATTGGGCAGCGGAAGATAGCCGTTTGCCATGGCGATGGGAATATCCGGGAAACTTTTGGCAAGGGCTTCCTTCACCGCGTCGCACTGGAAGGTGGAGCCCACTGTCAGAAGGCCATCAATCTGCCGCTGGGCCAGCCGGTGGATGGCATCCACCTTGCTTTCGTCGGTGGTCCCGGTGTTGACGATGAGGCAGGTGTACCCGGCCCGGGAAAGCTCCTGTTCCACAAAGAAAGCGATATCCATGTAGTGCGCATACCGGATGTCGGTGATGAGGATACCGATCATTTTGCTGGAGCGGTTCACCAGTCCCCGGGCGGTCTCGTTTGGCGTGTAGCCGTATTCCTTCAGCAGTTCCTCGATTTTTTGGCGGGTTTCCGGCTTGATACCGGGCTTGTTGTTCACAACGCGGGACACGGTACTGGCAGAAACACCGGCTTTTTTGGCAATATCATAGATGGTCATAGTTCACAAGCCCTTTCCCTGGTAAGAATATAACTTAATTTTATCACCAGCAACAGGCAAATGCAAGCGGTTGCAATAAAAATCTGAAAATAAAGTGTGACTGGATTTAAGCGCTCAATTTCTGTGTAACATAAGAATTTTGATTTATCTTAGAGGGAATTATACGATATTCATTAAAAAGCATAAAAAACAAAACATATTTAGAAATATTTGAGAGGCATAAAAGCAATCGATTGCAAAGAAAGCAAAAAAGATAGAGGACACGCCTTAAGGCGTGTCCTCTGGAACATTATTCGGCTGTTTCTTCGCGTGCTTCGCAGGGTGCGGATTCTGCTGCCGGTGCTTCTGCGGGAGCCGCTTCAGCGGTCTCGGCAGTGGGAACGTCCTCGGTGACGATCTCCGCTTCCACAGGCACCGCCTTTGGAATCTCCGCGCCGCAGGCGCTGCAGAAAGCGTCGTCCTTGCTGACTTCCGCGCCGCACTTCTCGCAGACGGTGATGCCCTTCACGTCCTGAATCTGTTTGCGCAGGTTTTGAATCCGCTCTTCTGCTTTGGCGGCGGCAGCAATCAGGCCGCCGAAGCCCTCCTCGTAGTCCTCAGGATGGGCGGCGGCATAGAGCCGTCCAAGCTGATTGTAGCTGTCATTGGCGGTTTTCTCTGCCTCGGCGATCTGGCCATAGAGCTTCGCCACCTCGGAAAGATCCCGGGCCTGCTGAACGGCTTTTCCCGTCAGAACAGATGCTTTTTTGGTGATGTTGTCCCAAATTGCCATAATTTGTTCCTCCTTTTATTCGTTTGTAGCTTGAGTTTAGCACGAACAGGAAGCGGAATCAATAGAATCTGACAAATTCGTACAAAGACCTGATAATTTAACCCATCTGGGTTTCAGCAAGCGACATGGCGACCTTTTCCGGCGTGATGGGCAGTTCCCGGTGCCAGACTCCAGTGGCCCGGGCAATGGCGTGGGCTATGGCGGGGGCGGGGGTGTTGATGACAATTTCGCCAATGGATTTGGCGCCGAAGGGGCCTGTGGGCTCATAGCTGTGTTCAAATTCCACCTTCAGCGTTCCCATATCCAGCCGGGTGGGCAGCTTATACTGCATGAAGGAGCTTTCCGCAGGACGGCCATGGCTGTCGTAGGTCACGTTCTCCATGAGGGTGTGTCCGATGCCCTGCACAATGCCGCCCTCGGTCTGAATCCGGGCAAGGGAGGGGTTGATGGGAATGCCGCAGTCCACCACTGCCATGTAGTCCAGAATGGTGACCAGGCCGGTACGTTTATCCAGCTCGATTTCCACCATGCCCACCATGTAGGGCGGGGGCGAGACCGGGGAGGAGTGGGTTGCCGTAGCTTCCGCCGCCGTATTGCAGCCCACCTGGGTCCGGTAGGCGATGTCTGTCAGGGAAACGGTCTGGTCGGTGTCGATCTTGCGCACCTTTCCGCTTTCCATCACCACAGCCTCCGGCTCGCAGCCCAGCATTTCCGCGCCGATGGCGCAGATTTTGGCCTTCAATTCCAGGCATGCCTTTTCCACGGCCTTGCCGGTGATGTAGGTGGTGGAGGAAGCGTAGGAACCGGAATCGTAGGGAGAGGCATCGGTGTCCGCGCCGAACACGGCAACGTCGTCGAAGCTGCAATCCATCATTTCCGCAACCATCTGGGCAAGAATGGTGTCGCAGCCGGTGCCCATATCTGCTGCGCCGATGATCAGGTTGTAGGTGCCGTCCTCGCTGAGCTTGACGGTGGCGGAGCCAACGTCCACATTGGAAATACAGCTGCCCTGCATGGCCATGGCAACACCGGCGGCGCGAACCTTGCCATCCCCCATGTCCCGGACAGGGTACTTTTCTTCCCAGCCGAACATCTCCCGGCAGTGTTCCATGCAGCGGTCCAGCGCGCAGGCGTTGGCGGTTTCGCCGTAGTAGGCGGGCATGACCATGCCCTGCCTGACCATGTTCCGGTCACGGATCAGCGTGGGATCGATGCCCAGGGTCTCTGCCAGCTCGTTGACCACGGACTCTACGGCAAAAATGCCCTGGGTAGCGCCGTAGCCACGGTAGGCGCCGGCGGCCTGCAGGTTGGTATACACCACATCGTAGCCAAACCGATAAGCTTCCAGAGAGCCGGTGTACAGGGGGATGGACTTGTGGCCGGACAGACCCACGGTGGTGGGGCCATGCTCGCCGTAGGCGCCGGAATTGGACAGGGTGTAAAGATCCAAAACCCGGATTTTTCCGTCCTTATTCGCGCCCAGCCGCACCCGGATTTCCATTTCGTGCCGGGGAGAACCGGCAATCTGGCATTCCTCCCGGGTGTAGATAATCCTGGCGGGGCGTCCGGTTTTCATGGTGACAAAGGCGGGGTAAACGTCGCACACCGCCGTCTGCTTGGCGCCGAAGCCGCCGCCGATCCGGGGCTTTTCCACCCGGATGCGGCTCTTGGGAATCCCCAGCGCCCGGGACAGAATCCGGCGGGTGTGGAACACAATCTGGGTGGAGGAAACCACATGGAGCCGCCCGTAGCGGTCCAGCTGGGTAAAGCATCCGAATGGCTCCATCATGGCCTGCTGAAAGGCTCTGGTGTGGAAGGTGCGGTCCAGAACGATGTCGCAGTCCTGCAAAACCCCTTCCACATCGCCGTCGGCATCCACGCCGCTGGCAACCAGATTCCGCTTGTTGGAGCCGCCCACCTGGCAGGGAGGCTCCCAGTCCTCCTCCGGATGCACCAGAATGGGGTTGTCCAGGGCGGTGTGGTAATCCAGCACCGGCTCCAGCACCTCGTATTTGACTTTTATCAGTTTCATGGCCTTCCATGCGGCCTTTTCCGTCTCCGCGGCAATAATGGCGACGGCATCCCCAGCAAAGCGCACATGGCGGTCAAGAATCAGCCGGTCATAGGGAGACGGTTCCGGGTACGTCTGTCCGGCAATGGCAAACCGGGTCTTGGGTACATCCTCCCAGGTGTAAATATCCACCACCCCAGGCACCAGCTTGGCGGCTTTGGTATTGATTTCCTGAACCATGGCATTGGGGTGCGGGCTTCTCAGAATTTTGACCACCAGGGCCTCCGGGGTTACATCCTCCATGTAAACGGGCTTTCCCAGCAGGAGCTGCATGGAATCCTTTTTGCGGAAGGACTTGCCCACCACCTTGTATTCTCGTTGTTCCATAGCGTCCTCCTTAGCCCTTGCGGCTGTTTACGTAATTGCGGATGCCCCGCAGCTGTCCGTCGTAGCCGGAGCAGCGGCACAGGTTCCCCGCCAGATAGGCGCGAATCTCGTCGTCGGTGGGATCGGGATTCTCCCGGAGCAGGGCGATGGTGTTCATCACAAAGCCGGGATTGCAGAAGCCGCACTGGTCTGCACCCTGATCGGCGATGAAGCCCACAAAGTCGGCGGCTTCCTCCTGCAGTCCCTCCAGGGTCTGAATGCTGTGTCCGCCTGCCCGGGCGGCCAGCATGGAGCAGGAGAGGACGGGCTTTCCGTCCATCAGAACGGTACACAGTCCGCAGTTGGAGGTGTCGCAGCCCCGCTTGACGCTGTAACAGCCCTGCGCGCGCAGAAAGTCCAGCAGCACCGTGTCCGCATCGATCTGGGCACAGATGGGCTTTCCATTCAGTTTCAGCTTGATGTCCATGTTACATTCCTCCCAATTCCAGCGCGGCGCGCTCTGTCAGTACCTGGATCAGGTGGGTACGGTAGGCAGCGCTGCCCCGGATGTTGCTGCCGGTAGGGGCGGTGTTTGCCGCGAATTCGGCAAGGGCTTTGGCGCTGCTTTCCGTAATGCCCTGGGCCAGAAGGCCTTTTTCGTCCCGGATGACCATGGCCCTGGAAGGCCGCGCGCCAATGACCGCCCGGTATGTGCCGTCCATTTGCGACAATGCGCAGGCAATCACAGGGAAGTCCGTGCGCTGATTGCGCATGGCGGTGTAAATGAATTTGCCAGGGGTTTTCTTCACAATCAGCCGCACCAGAATGTCGTTGTCTTTTTTCATCCCGGCAAACTGCTCCAGGGGAACCAGGCCGCCCTTGTACAGCTCCACAAAGCAGTCCATGGCGAGGAACATTGTCAGCACATCGGAAAAGCCGAACCGGCCCCAAATGCTGCCGCCCACCGTGGCCATGTTTCGGAACTGGACGCCCACAATATCCTTCACAGCGTTTTTGACCGCGCCGCCGGTGTAGGCATTGAGTCCGGCATGCAGTTCCAGCTGCCGCAAGGGAACCATGGCCCCGATGGAAAACTGCGCATCGGTTTCCTCTATCGTGTCCAGCCCCAGATCGCACAGGTCGATGGCGGTGCCGACGCCGCCGCTGCCCAGCCGCAGCCACATCATGCCGCCGACGATGCGGTTGCGCTTATTCTGATTCAGCTGGTAGGCTTCCTCCAGACTCTGGGCCCGGACGTATTTCTGTATGGTAATCATCGAAAAAGCTCCTTTTCGGTTGGTTTGCATACTATCACGTTTCCATTATAGCAGTATCTGTTGATTTTGGGAAGCGGGTTTGTTATAATAGCGTTGTATTTTTCAAACTACAACGAAGGGAAACGCTATGATGCAGAAATGGGCGAAGGTTATTTTCACCTTCCATACCACCACCGATGCCATGGCTATGGAAAGTCTGTGCAAGGAAAAGAATTTATCCGGGCGGATGATCCCTGTTCCGGGGGCCATCACCGCGGACTGCGGCCTTGCCTGGTGCGCCGAGCCGCAGATGGAAGAAGCGCTTCTTGGCGCGATAAAAGCCGCCGGAATTCCTTATCAGGGCATTTACAGCCTGATGATTTGACTGGAAACAGATATGATTTATTTTGACAATGCCGCAACTACACTGCAAAAGCCGGACTGCGTGATTCATGCCGTAACCCACGCCCTGACCGTTTTCGGCAATCCCGGACGGGGCGTTCACAACCCTGCGCTGTTTGCCTCCCGGGCGGTGTATGAAGCCCGGAGCGCTTTGGCGCAGCTTCTTCACGCGGAGAATCCCTCCCGGATTGCCTTTACCGCCAACGCAACGCAGAGTCTGAACATTGCCATCAAAGGCATCCTGCATCCGGGGGACCATGTCATTACCACCGCGCTGGAACACAATTCCGTCCTGCGCCCCCTGTACGAGCTGGAAGCGCTGGGTGTCGAACTTACGGTTCTGCCTGCCGACAACCGAGGGCGGGTGTGCTATGAGGACTTTGCCGCCGCCATTCGGGACAACACCCGGGCGATTGTCTGCACCCACGGCTCCAATCTGACGGGGAATCTGCTGGACATTGGCTTCCTCGGCGCCCTCGCCAAAGCCCATGGGCTGCTGTTTGTGGTGGACGCCGCCCAGACGGCGGGAGTTTTTCCCATCGATGTGCAGGAAATGGGCATCGACATTCTCTGCTTTACGGGGCATAAAGGTCTTCTCGGTCCCCAGGGAACCGGCGGACTGTATGTCCGGGAGGGGGTGGTGGTGCGTCCTCTGCTTACCGGCGGCAGCGGCGTTCAGTCCCACAGCAAGACCCATCCCGCCCAGATGCCCACCGCGCTGGAGGCAGGCACCCTCAACGCCCATGGCCTTGCGGGATTGAATGCCGGGGTTCGGTATCTGCTGGAAACCGGGATTGACACCATCCGGGAAAAAGAACAGGCGCTTATGCGGGCATTCCTTGATGGCGCAGGTCAGATTCCCGGAATCACCCTGTACGGCGACTTTTCCCAGAAAAACCGCTGCCCCATCGTATCCTTAAATGTCCGGGATTACGATTCCTCGCAGGTCAGCGATGTGCTGTTTTCCGAGTTTGGCATTGCCACCCGGCCCGGCGCCCACTGCGCCCCCCTGATGCACGATGCGCTGGGAACCGGAGAACGGGGCGCCGTCCGGTTCAGCTTTTCCCACTACAATACATTGGAAGAAATCAATACCGCAATTTCCGCTCTGCGGGAAATTGCGCGGGAGGAATGAAATATGGAAAAAATTGTAGATGCCCGGGGCATGGCCTGCCCCCTGCCTGTGGTCAACGCAAAAAAGGCCGCGGAGTCTCTGAGCCCCGGCGATACCCTCATTGTCCGGGTGGACAATGAGATTGCCGTGCAGAATTTACAGCGGTTTGCCGGACATATGGGCTTTTCCGCCGCCGGAGAAAAGCAGGGCGAAACGGAGTACACCGTGACCATGCACATCGGCGGCACAGAAAAGCCCCGGCAGGAGCCGGAAACCGCCTGCGCTGTGGATGCCAGGAAGAAGGGAATGCTGGTGGTGCTCTCCGCAAACACCATGGGCACCGGGGAGGAAAAACTGGGCAAGGCGCTGATGAAGGCCTTTGTGTTTGCCCTGACCAAACAGGACGTGCTGCCCGAGACCATTCTGTGCTACAATACCGGGGCCTACCTGACCTGCCAGGGCGCGGACACCCTGGAGGACCTGAAGCTGCTGGAATCCGAGGGCGTTACTGTCCTCACCTGCGGCACCTGTCTGGATTTCTACGGCCTGAAGGAAACGCTGGCGGTGGGCGGCATCACCAATATGTATGACATTGTGGAGCGGATGGAAGCCGCAGTTACCATCGTAAGGCCCTGATATGGAAACGGAAGTGAAACTGACCAAGCTGGCAAGCTGTGCCGGCTGCGGCGCGAAGCTGGGGGCGGGAACCCTTGCCAGAATGCTGGAGGGCTTCCAGACCCGGGAAGATCCCCGGCTCATTGTGGGCTATGACAAAAGCGACGATGCCAGCGTCTATCTTCTGGACGAGAACACCGCCCTGATTCAGACCACCGACTTTTTCCCGCCCATTGTGGACGACCCCTTCCTCTACGGCAGAATCGCCGCTGTCAATGCCATGAGCGATGTCTACGCCATGGGCGGCGAGCCGAAGCTGGCGTTGAATATTCTCTGCGCCGCGGAGGGGATGCCGGAGGAAGCCATCCGGGAAATCCTCCGGGGCGGCTACGATGCCGCTTACGAAGCAGGCGCGATCATCACCGGCGGGCACACCATTCGCGGAGCAGAGCCGATCTACGGCCTGGCTGTGTCCGGCTTTGTGCACCCGAAAAACGTACTGACCAACAGCGGCGCAAAGCCGGGGGATCTGCTGATCCTGACCAAGCCTCTGGGCATTGGCATCCTCACCACGGCGGCGAAAGCGGACATGGTGGAAAAACCCATCCTGAACCGGATTTATGCCCAAATGGCCGCATTAAACAAAACCGCCCGGGACATCATGGTAAACTACCCGGTACACAGCTGTACCGATGTAACCGGCTTTTCCCTGCTGGGTCATGGGTTTGAAATGGCCCAGGGCAGCGGCTGCACCCTGCATATTGCCGTTGATTCCGTGCCCATCCACCGGGAAGCGTTGACGTTCGCCTCCATGGGGCTGGTGCCTGCGGGAGCCTACCGGAACCGGCAGTATGTGCGCGGCGGCGTGAAGCTGCGCCGGGACATTCCCCTTGCTCTGCAGGATATCCTTTACGACCCACAGACCAGCGGCGGTCTGCTATTCGCCCTGCCGGAAAAGGACGCGCAAGGCTGTCTGCGGGAATTGCAGGACAAGATACTACACCCGGCGATTGTGGGCTATGTAACGGAAAAGGAAGATTCCTTTATATGTCTGGAATAAAAGAGAATTTAATTATTGTTCGGGGTGGCGGCGACCTTGCCACCGGGACGGTTTACAAGCTGCATCAGTGCGGGTTCCCCGTGCTGGTTCTGGAGACGGCGAATCCCTCCGCTATCCGCAGAAACGTGGCCTTCAGCGAGGCGGTCTACCAGGGCAGCCAGACCGTGGAGGGTGTGACCTGCCTGTTTGCAGATTCTGTGGAGCAGGCCGAAGCAGGGCTGCGGGAGGGAAGGCTGACCATGCTGATTGACCCGGCGGGGGGCTGCATTTCCCATTTTCAGCCCCTGGCGGTTGTGGACGCCATTCTTGCCAAGAAAAACCTCGGCACCTGTCGGGCCATGGCGCCCATCACCGTAGGGCTTGGCCCCGGCTTCACAGCGGGGGTGGATGTGGACGCGGTGGTGGAAACCAAGCGGGGCCATCATCTGGGAAAGGTCTTCTATTCCGACGCTGCCGCACCCAACACCGGTGTTCCCGGCATCATCGGAGGCTACGGAAAAGAGCGGGTCATCCACAGCCCGGCGGCAGGCATTCTGCGGAATGTGGCAAAGATTACCGACGCCGTGACCCAGGGACAGACCATTGCCGTGGTGGAAACCGCAGACGTTCAGGTGCCGGTGTACGCTACCCTCACGGGTCTGCTTCGGGGGCTGCTGCGGGATGGCTATCCTGTGACCGAGGGCTTTAAAATCGCGGATATCGACCCGCGAATGGAAGAATACGAAAACTGCTTTACCATCTCCGACAAAGCCCGATGCATTGCCGGAGGGGTGCTGGAGGCCATCCTCCATCTGAAAGGGAGCCTATGATCCGAGCATTTACAGGAGCCGGTGGAAAGACCACCCTGATTCATCAGCAGGCGGCGGCGTACCGGGCGGAGGGGAAAAAGGTGTTCGTCACCACCTCCACCCATATGTTCATCGAACCGGATACGCTTTTGACCGACGACCCGGAGGAAATCGTCAGCCGTCTGTGCCGGACGGGATATGCCATGGCAGGAATCCCGGAGGGTGAAAAAATACGGGCCCTTTCTCCGGAAACCTATCGCCGGGCCTGTGAATACGCAGATATGGTACTGGTGGAGGCCGATGGCTCTAACCGTAAGCCCATCAAATATCCCAATGCCACCGAACCGGTGATCTATGAAAATGTGGAAGAAATCGTGGTAGTCTGCGGACTTCATGCCATTGGCAGGCCTCTTAGGGAGGTTGCCCACCGCCCGGAACGGGTGATGGCCTGTCTTGGCGCGTCGGAGGACACCGTCATTACCTTGGCGCACATTGCGAAGCTGGTTTTGGAGGGGTATCTGCGCCCGTTGGGGGAAAAATACCCAGGCGCTGCCCTTTCGGTATACCCTGCCGGTGGCAGCCGGGAGGAAAGAAGCCGGCTGCTTTCCATGCTCCAGGAGGAACGGTTATGAAACCGGTGACAAAAATCCAGATTTGTGACGACTCCGGAAAGAAATTTTTCGGGGAAGGCCCCTGCCGTTTGCTGCGGCTGGTGGAGGAAACCGGCTCTCTGCGTTCCGCGGCGGCTTCCATGGAAATGGCCTACAGCAAAGCGCTGAAGCTTATCAAACAGGCGGAATCCGCCCTGGGCTTTCCCCTGACGCAGCGGAGTGTGGGCGGCAGGGACGGCGGTGGCAGCACCCTGACAGCGGAGGGCTGGGCGTTTTTGCGGCAATACGAAGCCTTTCGGGCGGATTGCATCCAGGCCAACCGGGCGCTGTATGACCGATATTTCCCGGAAAAAACCGCAGGCTGCGTCATCATGGCCTCCGGGCTGGGAAAACGGTTCGGCGGCAATAAGCTGATGGCGGATTTTCACGGAGAGCCCATGATTGCCCGGACCCTGGCCGCCACGGAAGCTCTTTTTGCCCGCCGGGTGGTGGTGACCCGGCACGCCGATGTTGCCGCCCTTTGCCGGACACGGGGCGTGGAGGTGGTGCTTCACGACCGGCCTTATCGCAGTGACACCGTCCGGCTGGGCCTGGAAGCGGTGGGAGAAGTGACAAGCTGCCTGTTCTGCCCCGGCGACCAGCCTCTGCTGCGCCGGGAAACCGTGGCGGCGCTGGTGTCCGCCTGGGAAAAAGAACCCGATGCTATTTGGCGCACTGGGTTTGAGGGGTTGCCCGGTGCACCGGTTCTGTTCCCAAAGTGGACCTTTGACGAGCTGCGAACCCTGCCGGAGGGGAAGGGCGGCAGTTTTTTGACAAAAAAATATCCCGAACGGGTGCGTATACTCCCCGTCCGGGATCGGTATGAGCTTGTGGATGTGGATACCCCGGAAACCCTGCGGGAATTGGCGGAGCGGTAGAAATTACTGCTCTGCTTTTTCTGTGGGAAGCAGAATGTTCAGCAGGATTGCCACCATGGCGGCGGGCACAATGCCGGAGCCGCCGAAGATCAGCTGAACAGCCTGGGGGGCTTGTGCCAGGATGCCACTGTTGGCGCCCATGCCGTAGCCTACGCCCAGCGCCACGGAGACGATGGACAGGTTCCGGGCCGTCAGCGGCTCCTTGGTAATCAGCTGAATGCCGCTGATCACAATGGAGGAGAACATCATGACCGCCGCACCGCCCAGCACGGACTGGGGCATAATGGACACCAGCGCGCCCAGCTTGGGGCACAGGCCGCACAGAATCAGGAACACCGCGCCGGTGGCCAGAGCGAAGCGGTTGACCACCTTGGTCATGGCAACCAGACCCACGTTCTGGCTGAAGGAGGTGTTGGGCAGCACGCCGAACAGAGCGGCGAAGGAGGAACCGATGCCGTCACAGATGACACCACCGGACAGCTCCTTGTCGGTGGCTTCTCTGCCAAGACCGCCTTCCATCACGCCGGAAATGTCGCCCACAGTTTCCACGGCGGTGACCACGAACATGATAAGCACCGGGACGATGGCCCGCAGGTCAAAGACGGGCTTCACCGGAATCAGCTTGGGAATTTCAAGCCAGGCGGCGTTGGCAACCTTGCTCCAGTTCAGCACCCATGCCTTGGTGTACTCCATGCCTTCTGCCGTTACGCCGGTGGTGGGCAGAACAAAGCCCATAACGAAGGCAGCCACATAGCCGCAGATAATGCCCAGCAGGATGGCGGAGGAGCTGGCAAAACCCTTAAATCCGTGCTTGAAAATCAGGATCATGACCAGCACAAACACTGCCAGCAGCAGGTTCTCCATAGAGCCGAAGTCCTTGGCGGAATTGCCGCCGCCGAAGGAGTTGATGCCCACGGAGATCAGGCTCAGGCCGATGGACATGACGACCGTGCCGGTGACCACCGAGGGGAAGAATTTGCGCAGGGGTTTCAGGAAGAAGCCCAGCACGCTTTCAAACAGTCCACCGATGATGGAAGCGCCCATAATCGCGCCGTAGGCCAGGACACCACCGCCCATGGTGGCGGCAACGCTGTTGAAAACGCCGATGAAGCCGGAGGAAGTACCCATAATGATAGGCACCTTACCGCCGATGGGGCCAACGGAGAACAGCTGCACCAGCGTGACGATGCCGGCAACCAGCATGGCGTTCTGCAGCAGATGCAGCTGCAGGTCGGCAAATTCGCCGCCGGCTAGGCCGCAGGCACCGGTGATGATCAGCAGGGGCGTCAGGTTGCCTACGAACATGGCAAGCACATGCTGCAATCCCAGAGGGATGGCCTGCTTCAGGGGCATCTTGCCGTCCAACTGGAAGGCGGTTTCGGACAGACGGTATGTTTTTTTCATACGAAAACCTCTCTTTCTGCTGCTTTCACAAGTATAGCACTCCGGATGTTGTGTGTAAATTGCCGAAAACGGAGAAAATTTCGCTTGTTTTGAGGAAACAACTAACATTTTGACAGGAATGTGCCAGAAAACACGGATGCAGCCGCGCTGGATCTGCGGGGCCTGATGGGCGCCATCGATCTGATGATGGCGGGGCTGGCCCCCTCCGCTGCGGCAGAGCGGATCCGCATGAAGGCTTCACAGTCAACAAGCGGCTGCTCAAGAAGCGCTTCTTTGATCCGTACATTAAACAGGCATTTTCCGTTGATTTTTTGCAGATTGATGATAGAAAAAGGCGCTTTGGTGTGATATGATTGGAATGTCACATTGAGGCTCCTTTTCAACGCACGAGAACCAAATTACGCGCAAAAAAAGATCACAAAGGGCGTATCCTGAAAACAGGAAACAGCCGAAGAAAGCAAAATATAGAAAATGAAACGCCAGGAAACCCTTGATATGACAAGGTTTGTCGGACTTTTGGAGGATTATGGAGACCATGATAAAAGTGCTTTTTATTTGCCATGGAAATATTTGCCGCAGCCCTATGGGCGAGTATATTTTGAAAGATATGGCAGCTAAAGCGGGACTGTCTGACCGGTTTGAGATCGCTTCTGCCGCGGTGAGCCGTGAGGAGGTTGGGAATCCCGTATATCCCCCCGCCAGACGGGAGCTTCAGAAGCACGGAATCTGCTGTGACGGTCACACCGCCAGACAGGTGACGCTTCGGGACTACCGGCACTTTGACCGCATCTATTATATGGACCGCAGCAATGCGGGGTATCTGGCCCGGATGCTGCCCCGGGACCCGGAGAAGATCCGGCCCCTGCTGGCGGAGCGGGACGTAGCGGACCCCTGGTACACCGGGGACTTTGTCGCGGCCTGGGAGGATATCCGGGAGGGCTGTGAGAGAATTATGGAGGAATTTGCATGAACCGGGAACTGCTGGAGGAACAATTGGCGGGGCTTCCGCTGTATCTGTACGATTTTCTGGACCCGAAGGAACTGGAATTTTCCCAGCGGATTCGCTGGATCTGCGAGCACGAGTGCCCCATGTACGGGAAGTCCTGGGCCTGCCCCCCGGGCGTGGGGAGCTTGGACAGCTGCCAAGAAAAGTGCCTGAGCTATGGACAGTGCCTGATGATTGCGACGATTACAGAGGTAGCGGATATTTCCGATATCCGGGAGACCCTGGCTACCCGCCCGGAGCATGAAGCTGTCACCAACCAGGTCCGGGACCTGCTGCGGCAGCAGGGGGTGGAGCCGTACATTTTGTCCACGGAGGCCTGCGACATTTGCCAGCGCTGCGCCATCCTGGACGGCCAGCCCTGCCGGATGCCTGGGAAGATGCACCCCTGCGTGGAGAGCCACGGCATCAATGTGATTCCCATGCTGGAAAGCCGGGGCCTGGAATTCCAGTACGGAGAAAACGTGGTTACCTGGATCTCACTGCTGTTTTATTGATTTCTCCATGATTATTTTTGCAAGCATATCTACCGGAATCGTCACAAAAAAGAGCAGCTGGAAACCTCCTTTGCGGGTTTCCAGCTGTTTTTGGGTATTTACGGGGTCTGGCTGTCCTGGGGTGGCTGTTTCTTTGCCTGACGGCGCTTTTTTCTGCGTTTGACCAGCAGGACGATCACCACGATGACGGCGGCCAGGATCACAAGATAGGGCGAACTGACGATGATCCAAACCAGCAGATCCACCGCGCCGTCTCCCAGGTCCTCCAGGCTGCTGCGGAAACCGCCGCTGATCCGCGCCCACAGGGTGGGTTCCTCCACCGGCGTGTATTCCTGAACCTCGGAGAGGCTTAAGTAGATGGTGGCGTAGTCGATCTGGTTGTCATATAGCCGCAGCTGGGAGGTGACGCTTTCCAGCTCATAGCGCACGTCTGTCAGCCGTGCCTCGATCTCCAGCAGATCGCTCATGGTCTCCGCCTGGGCCATCAGCTCCAGCAGCCGGGCTTCCTCGGTTTGCAGGGCGGTCATGCGGCTTTCCGTGGCTACATAGCTTAAGGTCACATCCTGCCGGTTCGTCTCCTTGGAAACCACGTTGGCAATGCCCGCTACCTGCTGGGTGAATTGGTCCACATCCTCTGCCGGGATTCGGACGGTGAGGCTGGCGTTGCGGTAGCGGCGGCTGGAATAGGTGCTGCCGTTGTAGACGCTCTGGTCCTCCACATAGCCGTTCAGACCGGCGATGGCCTCGTCCAGATTTTCCATCAGGGCGTCCAGATCCTCGGTCTCAGCGGACAGGTACACGGTGACGATCCACTTGCGGCTCTCCGGCAGGACTGTGGAACCGGAGACACCGGAGTCCGTCAGGGTGCCACCGGCGGCATTCATGGCGGCAGGCGCTTCTTCGGCAACGGCCATATCATATGAAGCGGCGAATGTCATGGCTTTGGAGCCGCTGCCGCAGCCAGTAAACAGGGCCATCAGCAGCAGAGCGCACAGCAATACGGATACGTACTTTTTCGTTTTCATGGGGATCCCCTCCTTCAATTCTATTACTCGACAAATATGCGGCTTGGTTGCGGAAAATGGAAAATTTTTTGCTTATCGGGTTGAAGCATCAAAATGATCGTTTATCGCAGCGATCTGCCGAAATGCGATGCGCATCAAAGGTTTGCGCACTTAGCGTAGGGGGCGGCATCCTTGACGCCCCTTTGGCATGCATACCGTCACAAGGGGCGTCAGGGATGCCGCCCCCTACGAACTGTAAACGATCTTCCACTGCACCTGCGGTCGAGGGGCCCAAAGGATGTTCGTCTACCACCCAAAGTGCGTAACGCATTTGCCGCGGGCCTTGCCCGCTAAACGATCATTCATATGAAAGCCTCAGCCGATGCGGAAGTGTTCTCTTTTTTTCAGTATACCATCCATCCGTTTCCAACGCAAGTAAACATTGTGTAAACCGCCGGGATTTATGGTTGCAATTGATTCAGAATTTAGGTATAATGAAAGACACGAACAGAGAAAAGGAGAGAGATATGGCAAAGCTCTATTTTAAATACGGCGCCATGGGCTCCAGCAAGACCGCCCAGGCGCTGATTACCAAATATAATTATGAGGAAAATGATTTAAGCGTCTGGCTCATCAAGCCCAGCGCCGACACCCGGGACGGACGGCAGATTCTGCGCAGCCGTATCGGTCTGGAGGCGGAGGTTGAGGTGATTCCGCCGGACATGGATGTGTATGCCCGGTTTCAGGAGACCCAGGAGGGCCGCTGCGACGTAATCATCGTGGACGAGTGCCAGTTCCTGACCCCGGAGCAGATCGACCAGCTGCGCGCCATCGTCAATGATTTTAACATCCCGGTGATGTGCTTCGGTCTGCGGACGGACTTCCAGACCCGGCTGTTCCCTGGCAGCCTGCGGCTGATGGAGGTGGCGGACACCATTCTGGAGATCAAGACCATCTGCGACTGCGGCGCAAAGGCCACCGTCAATGCCCGAATCGACGCCGACGGCCACATCGTCACCGAGGGCGCCCAGGTGGTGCTGGGGGGCAACGACAGCTATATCGCCATGTGCCACAAATGCTACATCCGGGGCATCCGGGAGCATAAGGTCATCAAGCTGCATGGGCAGGAGAGCTGAATAGAAGCGTGGGGAGCATATAATATGAATTCAAGAAAACAGCTGGATATAGAGCTGATGCGGATTCTGGCTGCATTTTTTGTTATCTTTAATCATACGGGGAATAATGGATACTTCTTGTTTTCGCTATATCCTATGCAAAGTTTTCCGTTCTGGATTTATTTATTCCTCTCTATCTTCTGCACATTCTCCGTGCCGCTGTTTTTTATGATCACAGGTGCTTTGATGCTGAACCGGGAACCAGAACCGTTGAAGGACTTGTGGAAGCACAGAGTACTCAAGATGGTGCTCATCCTGCTGTTTTGGTCACTGCTTTATTACTTCGCTTCTGTATGCAGGGGAACGCAGAAGTTCAGTGTGAAGGGATTTGCGGCAGTCTTTTATGACAGCAGCTGGAATTATTCCTTTTGGTACCTATATGCGTATATTCCCCTGCTGATCTCCCTTCCGCTTTTGCAGAAATTTGCGAAGGGACTGTCAAACAAAGATTACATTTACATGATTGCGCTCTTTTTCACGTTTTCGTCCCTGCTGCCGACCATGCAGTATTTGTTATGGCAGGACCAGCACAATCTGAATGAAAATTTCCGCTTAGGATGGATTTGCACAGGAACCCTCTTTTATCCTTGTCTTGGCTATTTCCTGCAGCACAGAGTGAAAGATTATTGGAACAAAAAACGATTGGCAATCTTATGGGCAGTCAATATCGCTGCAATATTGTTAGCGTGCTGCATGACCTATCTGAAAGCGAATGCAACAGGCGTATGTGACGAGGTGAATTCTGAGGCGTTCCATAGCACATTTGTGGCAGTAAATTGTGCTTCCATCTTTGCTTCCTGCCAATATTTTGTCCGGCATGTGAAAATCAACGAACGAATTCAGAGAATGATCCTGTCAGTTGGCGGCTGCTCGTTCGGTATCTACCTGCTGCACGTGCTGTTTATGGAAATTCCGGGAATTAAGAAGCTTTTGGATGTGTTTCGTGATCAATGGAATTGGAATGATATGGTGAGTGGACTGCTATACTGTGCGTGTATCTTTTTAATGGGATATCTGACGACCTTGCTGCTAAAACGAATTCCTATTATGAAAAAGTTAATTTCTTAGGTTGAGAACATGGAAAACTTGCTGTTTCACCAGCTGGAAGTATGTGATTTATAAGGAAGGAGACATCTTTTATGGAACTGAAAGACATTCTTGCCAAGTGTGACCACACCCTGCTTTCCCAGACAGCCACCTGGGAGGAGATCAAAGCCGTCTGTGATGACGGAATGAAGTATAAAACCGCGTCTGTCTGCATCCCCGCGTCCTACGTCAAGCAGGCCAAGGACTATGTAGGGCAGACTCTGCCCATCTGCACCGTCATCGGCTTCCCCAACGGCTACGATACCACCGCAGCCAAGTGCTTCATGGCCTCCGATGCCGTGGATAACGGCGCGGACGAGGTGGATATGGTCATCAACATCGGCTGGGCCAAGGATGGAAAATGGGACGCCATCACCGCCGAGATCGCCGCCATTAAGGCCGCCTGCAAGGGCAAGCTCCTGAAGGTCATCGTCGAGACCTGCCTGCTGACGGACGAGGAGAAGATCGCCCTGTGCAAGTGCGTCTCCGACTCCGGTGCGGACTATATCAAGACCTCCACCGGCTTCAGCAAGGCCGGGGCTACCTTCCACGATGTGGAACTGTTTGCCGCCCATGTGGCCCCCCATGTGAAGATCAAAGCCGCCGGCGGAATCTCCAGCCTGGAGGACGCGGAGAAATTCATTGAACTGGGCGCCGCCCGCTTGGGTACCTCCCGTATCGTCAAGCTGGCCAAGGCCATGGAAGCAGGTAAGGAAGCCACCAACGACGGAAGCTATTAATTCAGTTTGGAGTGTGGAGTTTGGAGTGTGAAGCTGCCGTATAACCTCACCCTCCACGCTCAATAAACTCCACACTTCACACTCCACACTTCACACTCAATAAACACAAGGAGGAACTATTATGTTAACCACTCCCACTCCTCATATTTCCGCCAAGCCGGGGGACTTCGGCAAGACGGTTCTTATGCCCGGCGATCCCCTGCGGTCCAAATTCATTGCGGAAAACTTCCTGGAAAATCCTGTCCTGGTCAACAATGTCCGGGGCGTCCAGGGCTATACCGGCTATTATAAGGGCGTCCGGGTCTCCGTTATGGCCTCCGGCATGGGTATGCCCGCCATCGGCATCTATTCCCACGAGCTGTTCACCGGATATGGTGTGGAGAACATCATCCGGGTGGGTTCCGCTGGCGCCATTCAGGAGAATATCAACCTGTATGACCTGGTGATTGCCCAGGGTGCCTGCACTGACTCCAACTGGGGTAAGCAGTATCACCTGCCGGGGACCTTCGCTCCCATCGCCTCCTGGGAGTTGCTGACCGAAGCGGTGAAAGCTGCCGAAGCCCACGGCGCTGTGTATCATGTGGGCAACGTCAACTCCTCTGACACGTTCTACGGCGACCATGAGGGTGTCCCCGAGGGGCTGGACAGCCTCTACGGCTTGAAGAAGATGGGCGTCATGGCGCTGGAAATGGAGGCCGCCGCCCTGTACATGAACGCCGCCCGGTACGGCAAGCGGGCGCTGTGCATCTGCACCATCTCCGACCACGTCCTGACGGGCGTGGAAACCACCTCCGAGGAACGCCAGACCGCTTTCACCACCATGATGGAGGTGGCGCTGGACGTAGCAGTGGCCATGGAGAACAAGCGCTGAGTGCAAAATGTTCTGCGAGGTGATTTCATGAAGCGAGTATTTTTGATCGTATTGGATTCCTTTGGGATTGGCGCGATGCCGGATTCCAAAAGCTTCGGCGATGTGGGTGTCAACACTTTGCGTTCCTGTGCCACGTCGGGGAAGCTGCAAATTCCCAATATGATTGCCGCCGGTCTGGGCTGCATCGACGGGGTGGACTGCCTGCCGAAAGCCGCTGCACCAGCTGGGGCCGTGGCCCGGCTGACGGAAGCCTCCATGGGCAAGGACACCACCATCGGCCACTGGGAGATCGCGGGCGTGGTTTCTCCCAACCCGCTGCCCACCTATCCCCAGGGCTTTCCCAAGGAGGTGCTGGATGAATTTGAAGCGGCTACGGGCCGGGGCTGCCTGTGCAACCTGCCCTATTCCGGCACAGACGTGATCCGGGACTATGGAAAAGAGCATATGGAAACGGGGAAGTGGATCATTTATACCTCCGCTGACTCGGTGTTCCAGGTGGCGGCCCATGAGGATGTGGTTCCGTTGGAAGAACTCTACGACGCCTGCCGCAAGGCACGGAGAATCCTGCAGGGAAAGCACGGTGTGGGCCGGGTCATTGCCCGCCCCTTTGTAGGGGACCCGGTAAACGGCTTCCGGCGCACCGCCAACCGGCATGACTTCTCCCTGGAGCCCCCTGCCCAGACCATGTTGGACGCGATCAAGGCCGCCGGACTGGACAGCCTGGCTGTGGGGAAGATCCACGACATTTTTACGGGCCGTGGGATTACCGAATATGTATATAATAAGAGCAACGCCGACGGCATGGCGCATACCGTGGATTACGCTGCCAGGGACTTCCGCGGTCTGTGCTTCGTGAATCTGGTGGATTTCGACATGCTCTACGGACACCGCCGGGATATCGACGGCTACGCAAGCGCCTTGTCGGAGTTCGATTCCTGGCTGGGCGGCTTCCTGCTGCAGCTCGGAGAGGAGGATCTGGTGATGATTACCGCCGATCATGGCTGCGATCCGGCCTACACCGCCACCACCGACCATACCCGGGAGTATGTGCCCCTGCTGGTGCTGGGCAAAGCGGTGAAGCCCGGAAACATCGGCACCCGTGCCAGCTTCGCGGATATTGCGGCAACGGTGACGGAGCTGCTGGGCGTGGCATACGAAGCCCCCGGTAAAAGTTTTGCAAACGAAATCATTTGATGTAACACAGCACCCCGGGGAAAGCCCCGGGGTGCTGCAGACGGGAGGTTATTGCATGACACCTGAGAAGCTGATTGAACTGGCAAAGGAAGCTATGACCCACGCCTATGTGCCCTATTCCGGCTATAAGGTGGGGGCGGCCCTGCTCTGCGCCGACGGTACTGTGTACCAGGGTTGCAACATTGAGAATGCGGCCTACGGACCTACAAACTGTGCCGAGCGAACCGCGTTCTTCAAGGCGGTCTATGACGGTTACCGGGACTTTACCGCCATTGCGGTCTGCGGCGGCAAGGACGGCATTATCACCGGCACCTTCCCGCCCTGCGGTGTCTGCCGCCAGGTTATGCGGGAATTCTGCGGGGATGATTTTTTGATCTACATGGCAGGAGCGGGGGGAACTTTCGAGACGCATACTCTGGCAGAGATTCTGCCCTACAGCTTTTCTGCAGGAGAGCACATGAGATAACAACATATTTTTGTAAACTATATTGATTTTTCCTGTAAAATGTGCGACAATATGAACGGTATGTGAAATACCAAACAGATTTATATTATTTGGAGGAATGAAAACATGAAGAAGATTCTGGCTCTGCTGCTGGTTCTGGCCATGGCTCTGTCTCTGGTGGCTTGCGGCTCCAGCAAGACGGAAGAGACCAAGGCTGCTGAAACGCAGGCTGCAGCTCCTGCTGAGACTCAGGCTGAGACTGAAGCTCCTGCCGAGACCGAGGCTCCCGCTGCTGCTGGCGTTGCGAAGGTCGCTCTGGTTACCGACGTGGGCACCATCGATGACGAGTCTTTCAACCAGGCCTGCTGGCAGGGTGTTGAGGCTTGGTGCACTGCCAATGGTGTGGAGTACACCTACTATCAGCCCACCGAGGACTCCACCGATGCCCGTGTGCTGTCCGTCGCCCAGGCCATCGCTGAGGGTGCTGACACCATCGTTATGCCGGGTTACCTGTTCGGCGCGACCCTGACTGTCGTTATGGAGCAGTATCCTGATGTCCACTTCATCGCCGTTGACGTTGCTGCCGGCGACCTGACTGTTGATTACAGCACCTACTATGATCCCACCGCTAACGTGGCTTGCCTGACCTTCTCTGAGGAGCAGGCCGGTTATCTGGCTGGCTATGCTGCTGTTAAGGACGGCTACACCAAGCTGGGCTTCCTGGGCGGCATGGCTGTTCCCGCTGTTATCCGTTACGGCTACGGCTTCGTGCAGGGCGCTGACGCGGCTGCCGTTGAGATGGGCACTGACATTGAGATCAACTACACCTATGGCGGCCAGTTCTACGGCACCCCCGAGACCACCGCTAAGATGGAAGGCTGGTATCAGGCTGGCACCGAGGTCGTCTTTGCTTGCGGCGGCGGCATCTACACCTCTGCTGTTGAGGCTGCCAACAAGTACGGCGCCAAGGTCATTGGCGTTGACGTTGACCAGTCCTACATCGACGAGTGCATCATCACCTCTGCTATGAAGCAGCTGCAGAACGTTACCGAGACTGTTCTGGATGCTCTGAACACCGGTTCCTGGGATGTCTACGGCGGCAAGGTTTCCAACTTCTCTCTGGCAGAGGGCGAGTATGTTGGCCTGCCCACCGATGCGGACTCCTGGAGACTGACCACCTTCACTGTGGACGAGTACACCGCTGTGAAGGATGCCATTGCCAGCGGCAGCATCGTCGTTGACAACAGCAGTGACTCCGCTGTGACTCCCACTGTCAGCGAGCACACCACTGCCAACTACATCGGCTAATTCTACCGTACTGCATCCCCCAGGTTTCCTGGGGGATGTTTTTTTAGATATAGCGCTCTGCAAAATTAACAAAAATACGGTTTTTTTATTTTTTTTATTGTAATTTTTTGCGATTTCTATTATAATAAATTAATCAAAATCGATTCGTAAGGGAGTGACCACATGGCAGACTATGTAATCGAAATGCTGAATATCACCAAGGAATTCCCTGGAATCAAGGCGAATGACAACGTGACGCTTCAGTTGAAGCGGGGCGAGATTCACGCCTTGCTTGGTGAGAACGGCGCAGGGAAATCTACCCTCATGAGTGTTCTGTTTGGTCTGTATCAGCCGGAGGCCGGTACGATCAAGAAGGACGGTCAGGTGGTAGAGATCCGCAATCCCAACGATGCCACTGCGCTGCACATCGGAATGGTTCACCAGCATTTCAAACTGGTGGAGTGCTTCACGGTTCTGGACAATATCATTCTGGGAGCGGAGCCTTGCAAGGGCATGGTGGTAGACCGCGCCAGCGCAAGAAAGCGTGTGGTGGAGCTCAGTGAGCGGTATGGCCTGAAGGTGGACCCGGATGCTAAAATTGAAGATATTTCTGTGGGCATGCAGCAGCGTGTGGAAATCCTGAAAATGCTGTACCGGGAAAATGAGATCCTGATTTTCGACGAGCCAACGGCTGTCCTCACCCCCCAGGAGATCGACGAACTGATGGATATCATGCGGGGCTTTAAGGCAGAAGGAAAATCCATCCTCTTTATTACCCACAAGCTGGCAGAAATCAAGGCAGTGGCAGACCGCTGCTCCGTTCTGCGCAAGGGCAAATACATGGGTACCGTGGAGGTGGCGAATACCTCTGTGGAGGAAATGTCACGTCTTATGGTGGGACGAGACGTTCAGCTGGTTTCCACAAAAGAGGAGGCTAAGCCAGGAGATGTGGTGCTGAAGGTGGAGAATCTGACGGTCCCGTCCAAGGTGCACAAGAACAATGCTGTGAAGTCCGCTTCTATGGAGGTCCATGCGGGAGAAATTGTCTGTCTTGCTGGTATTGAGGGCAATGGTCAGACAGAGTTCGTCTATGCGCTGACCGGCCTGGAGAAGCCGAGCGAGGGCAAAGTCACCATGTGCGGACAGGATATCACCAAAATGCCCATCCGCGGCCGCAGCAAGCTGGGCATGAGCCATATTCCGGAGGACCGGCATAAGCACGGCTTGGTGCTGGACTACAGTCTGGAGAATAACATGGTGCTCCAGCGCTATTGGGACAAGGAATTCCAGACCTGCGGCTTCATCAAGTCCCGGGCGGTTCGTGCCTATTCCGATCGCCTGATCGAGCAGTACGATGTCCGCAGCGGACAGGGCAGTGCAACCATTGCTCGCAGCATGTCCGGCGGCAACCAGCAGAAAGCCATTGTTGCCCGTGAGATCGATAAGGATCCCCAGCTGTTGATTGCGGTTCAGCCTACCCGGGGCCTGGACGTGGGTGCCATCGAGTATATCCACAAGCAGATTATTGCCCAGCGGGATGCGGGAAAAGCAGTGCTGTTGGTTTCTCTGGAACTGGACGAGGTGATGAACCTTTCGGATCGGATCCTGGTCATGTATGAAGGCGAGATCGTTGGCGAGTTTGATCCCAAGACTACGGATGTGCAGACCCTGGGCCTGTATATGGCCGGCGCCAAGAGAATGGATAAGGAGGGCTAAACGATGAGCAAAAAGAATACTGCCCCCCGCCTGGGCAACGCCTCAAACAGTATCGGTTCTCTGCTGGCGTCTCTGACCTGCATTTTGGTAGGCTTGGTGATTGGATTTATCGCGCTGCTGGTGCTGGGGTGGATCACCATGGCCCAGGACGGTAATGCGGTCAGCCTGGGACAAATGCTGCAAAAGACCTGGAACAGCGGCTTTAAAGCAATCCTCAGCGGCGGTTTCTATTCCACGGCCAACGCCATGGGTATGGGTGTCCGGACCGAGATCCTGCAGGCTGCGCCGCTGATTATGACCGGCCTGTCCGTGGCATTTGCGTTCAAAACAGGACTGTTTAATATTGGCGCGGCTGGCCAGTACACTGTGGGTGCATATTTTGCGCTGTACGCAGCCATCGTCCTGAAGCTGCCCTGGTGGGCGTGCCTGATCGCGTCCGCATTGGGAGGCGCCATCTGGGGCGCGATTCCGGGCGTATTTAAGGCGTTCCTGAACGTTAACGAAGTCATTACCTCGATTATGTTCAACTGGATCGGTCTCTACGCGGTCAACACTCTGATCTATCAGGGCGGCACTGGCGCCATGTACAATACCAACACAACAAAGACCTATACCATCAAGCAGGCGTCCCCCGAATCCCTGCTGCCTACCTTCAATATTCAAGTCGGCGGCAAGGATTATTTTGGTGCGATATTCCTGCCCACCATCGGTATTTTTGTGGCGATTGTTGCAGCAGTGCTGATCTGGGTGGTGCTGAACAAGACAACCTTCGGCTATGAGCTGAAGGCCTGCGGACACAATAAGAACGCGGCCAAATATGCCGGTATCAATGACAAGAAGAATATCGTCCTGTCCATGACCATTGCCGGTGCGCTGGCTGGCCTGGGCGCGGGACTGTTCTATCTCTCCGGCAGCAAAGAATGGGAGCCGCTGGTATCCACTGCGCTGCCTGCTGCGGGATTCAATGGTATCTCGGTGGCGCTGCTGGCTTCCTCCAATCCCATTGGCTGCATCTTCTCCGCTTTGTTTATTGCGCATATCACGGTAGGCGGCGGATTTATGGACGCCAGTATTTTCCCCAGCGAGGTTTCCGATATCATCTCCGGTGTTGTAATCTACCTGTGCGCGTTCAGCCTGCTGTTTAAGTCTGGTATTCTGAAGATGTTCCAGCGCCAGGGAAAGGCGCGCAAGGCCGCACCCTCTGCTGAGGAGAATGGAAAGGAGCGTGAGGCATAATGTGGCTGCTTCTGAAATACACGCTGCTGTATGCCAGTGTGCTGGCCCTCGTCGCTTTGGGCGGTATGTTCTCTGAGCGTTCCGGCGTAATCAACATTGCGCTGGAAGGCATTATGGTCATTGGCGGTCTGATGGGTGTCGTAATTATCAATATCCTAAACGCGGCCGGTGTGCCTGTGTTCCTGGGTGTCCTGCTGACGATTTTGATTTCCGGCCTGGCCGGAACCGTGTATTCTTCACTGCTGGCGTTCTCCTCCGTCAATCTGAAGGCGGATCAGACCATTGGCGGCACAGCCCTGAATCTGCTGGCCACGGCACTAGCAGTGGTGATTGCCAAGCGTATCAACGGTACGGACTCCCCGAAAATCTCTTACAATGCCAATACCAATAAAGTGCTGAACAATCTGAATTTCTCCTTCCAGATAGGCCCCCTGACCCTGAACTGGTTCATCGTTGTGGCGGTCATCGCTCTGGTGGCGGCTTGGTTTATTCTGTACCGCACCCGATTTGGCATGCGGCTCATGGCTTGCGGTGAGCATCCCCAGGCGGCGGACTCGGTGGGCATCAATGTCTATAAGATGCGCTGGTGCGGTGTGCTGATTTCCGGTTTTTTAGGCGGTATCGGCGGTGTTGCCTATATCGTTCCGGCAGTCGGCGACTGGAATTTTGAAATGGGTGTGGCTGGCATGGGCTTCCTTGCTTTGGCGGTTATGATTTTCGGTCAATGGAAGCCGTTGGGGATCGCGGCGGCGGCGCTGTTCTTTGCGGTGTTCCGGGCGATGGCAAACATCTTCGATTCCATTGCCTTCCTGAACGCCTTGAACTGGCCCAAGGAGATCTACAACATGATGCCCTTCATCGCGTCTATGGTCGTCCTGGCCTTCACCTCTAAGAAGTCCCGGGCCCCCAAGGCAGAAGGTGTTCCCTACGACAAGGGAAGCAGGTAAACCAACAATTTCAAAACGCCTCCGGGAAACCGGAGGCGTTTCGCGTTATGCAATAAAGACAAACAGGAGAAGATCTTCTGCGGCGCGAGGGAGCGGTGATCCTTATATTTCCGTAAATTCGTAGGTATAGGCGACGCTGCCGTTGTCGTAACGGAAGACGGTCCGGGTGGGGGAGAGGACTTCCTTTGAAAAATTCTGGAAATCCGCACCGTGCTTCTGCCGGACATAATCAGCAGGATCTTCCAGCTCCGCTTCTTCGAAAAAGGTCTGGGGCCGGAAAGCTCCGGCACAGGCGTTTGTGAACTTTGCCTCGATCTCGTATTCCTTCATCGGAAGCCCTCCTTGTGGATCAGCAGAAGTATTCGCTGACATCTGCCTTTTCGTTGCACTGCTTGCGGACATGGACCAGGGTGCAACCGTCTTCCTGCTCCTCTTCGCCGGTGATCCGGTAACGGGTGTGGGTGCGCTCCAGACTGTGCTTGTAGCGCCGGACTTCCTCCCGGTTCAGGGAGAGGATTGCATCCCGGCTCAGACCGCAGTCCTCCTTCTGCTGGAATACCAGGGTCTGGAAAATGCAGGCTGCTTTGACACGCTTCATATTGCCACCTCCCTCTGCCCCACGCACGCGGCAGCGGCTGGGCGAACCTTCGAGAGGTGATGCGCTGCTCTGTCTGCCCCGAATGCCGATGAGACGGGCGCGATGCACTCTCTGCAGAAAAGTATAATAAATGGAAAAGAAAATTTCAGGTTCGCAGATTTTACGATTTTCCTGTAGGATTTTTAATGTATAAAATAGAAAAACTGCCGACTTGAAAAGAACGACAGTTTTCAATCACTGGATGAATTTCGGGGATAGGGTTTCTTCTCGTCCGTCAGACCTGCAAGATAGTCCATACTGGTGTCCAGGGCGATGGCCAGCTTCCTGCACTGCTCAAAGGTAAAGTATCGCTTCCCGTTTTCGATTTTGGAATAGTCGCTTTGGTCGATCCCGGTCATCATTTGGACTTTAATCTGCGTGTAACCTTTCTCCTTGCGGAGTTCTTTGATTCGATTCGTATCTATCACCTGATTTGAGAGGCAGGAAACGGTCCCACCATCCGATAATCCAATCTGCTAAAACTGCCGGCCCCTGGAGGCCGGCAGTTTGCGGAGGTAGGGAATGCTGTTTGCTTACACCATAGCAGCGGTGATGATGGCCATCTTGTAGACCTCGTCGGCGTTGCAGCCACGGGACAGGTCGTTGATGGGAGCGGCCAGACCCTGCAGGATGGGGCCGTAGGCCTCGAAGCCGCCCAGACGCTGGGCGATCTTGTAGCCGATGTTGCCGGCCTCGATGCAGGGGAAGATGAAGGTGTTGGCGTAGCCTGCCACGGGGGAGCCGGGGAACTTCAGCTGGCCGACCTCGGGAGCCACGGCGGCGTCGAACTGCATCTCGCCGTCGATCATCAGATCGGGAGCCATCTGCTTGGCGATGACGGTGGCGTCATGGCTCAGCTTGACGGTGCCGCCCTTGCCGGAGCCGTTGGTGGAGAAGCTCAGCATGGCAACCTTGGGATCAATGCCGAAGACCTTGGCGGTGTTGGCGGTCTCGATGGCGACCTCAGCCAGCTTCTGGGCGGCGGACAGGGTCACGTTGCCTTCCTTGTCCACGCTGTCCTCGTAGCTGATGTTGATGGCGCAGTCACCCATGGCCAGCTTCTCTTCGCCGCGAACCAGGATGAAGCAGGAGGACACCAGGTGAGCGCCCTTCTTGGTCTTGACGATCTGCAGAGCAGGACGGACGGTGTCAGCGGTGGAGTAGGTAGCGCCGCCCAGCAGGGAGTCGGCCAGGCCCATCTTCACCAGCATGGTGCCGAAGTAGTTGCCCTTGGACAGAGCAACGCGGCAATCCTCAGCGGACATCTTGCCCTTGCGCAGTTCCACCATCTTCTCGACCATGGCGTCCATGCCTTCGTAGGTCAAGGGGTCGATGATCTCTACGCCTTCGATGTTGAAGCCGCCCTTGGCAGCATTGGCCTTTACCTCTTCCACATTACCGATCAGAATGGGGGTCAGGAAGCCGCCTTCCACCAGACGGGCGGTAGCCGCCAGAATACGGGCGTCATGACCTTCGGTAAACACGATCTTGCGGGGATTCGCTTTCAGAGTTTCGATCATAGCATTGAACATGGGAATCATTCCTCCAATTTTCGGGCGATCGCCCGTATTTTTACATAATAATTATATCGCACATCTTTCCAGGGTGCAACCCTTTTTTGTCCCGGTTTGGCAGAATTTGTACATTTGCCCATGAAAAGGCACTCGCTGGAACAAGCAAAATGGTTTTTGGTAATTGTGATGAAAAACATTTGAAAAAAGTGCAAAATACACTTGCGTTTTGTGCGAAATTCCATTATAATGATATCAAACTATGACAATACCAAATTATGGTTTTGGGAGGCGACGGCGCTTGGGCGAGCTTTTTGCGATCCTGTCCGGAAAAGGCGGAACAGGGAAAACCTCCGTCTGTGCCGGCATCGCTTCGGCGCTCGCTGAGGAGGGAAAGAAGGTCCTGTGTGTGGACTGCGATGTGGGACTGCGGAATCTGGATATCTCTCTGGGAATGTCCGACAGCGGAAGCCTATCCTTTCTGGATGTCTGCGAAGGGTACTATCCCCTGGAACAGGCCGCCAGACATCCTCAGTATTCCACCCTCTCTTTTCTGACCGCCCCCATGAATTGCCAGGTGGACCAAATTCCTTCGGAGGATTTTCGCGGAATGCTGCGGCAGGCCCGGCAGGAATTTGACTATATTTTTTTGGACGCCCCGGCGGGGGTGGGTTCCGCCTTCCGGCTGGCTGCGTCCGCAGCGGACCGCTTCCTGCTGGTCACCGGCCCCGGCCCTGCCGCTGTGCGGGATGCGGCCCGGGTAGGGGAGCTGCTGGAGCTTATGGGAAAGAAGGATGTCCGCCTGATCGTCAACCGGGTGGACAAAGAACTGCTGAGCATCGTGCGGCAGACCATCGACGACGTGATGGACAATACGGGACTTCCGCTGATCGGTGTCGTTTTGGAGGACCCCAATGTGACGCTGGCAGCCTCTTTCACGCAGCCCCTGCTGAAATATGCCAAACGCTGTCCCGCTGCCAAGGCCTACCGGAAAATCGCCAGACGCATCCAGGGCTTCCATGAGCCCATAACGTTACGTTAATTTACCTTTGATATATAAAAAGGAGTGACTGCTGTGAATATCGCATTTTTGGCGCACGACAAAAAGAAGGAACTGATGGTTCAGTTCTGCACGGCTTATAAGAGTGTCCTGATGAAACACAACCTGTTCGCTACCGCAACCACCGGCCGTCTGATTGTGGACAATACCGGCCTGCCCATCACCCTGCTCCTGTCCCATAAACAGGGCGGCCATCAGCAGATCAATGCCCGGATCGCCTACAATGAGATCGACTTGGTGCTGCTGTTTACAGATCCCAATACCACCGATCCCTGGGATGACAGCCAGATGATCGAAACCATCCGTCACTGCGACAAGCATAACGTCCCCATCGCCACCAACCTGGCCAGCGCGGAAATGCTCATCATGGGCCTGCAGCGCGGCGACCTGGATTGGCGGGAAATGCTCCACAGCAAAAACCGGTTCTAATACTATTTCTTATTAAAAATCTTTGATTTTTAATAAGAAGACACCGCCTTACGGCGTTGTCGATTCTGTGATTTTTGGAAAAGAAAATCACAGAATCCCGTCTCATATGATTCTCTAATAAAAACTCCAATTCTAGCGAATTGAAGTTTTCTATTGAGAATCAGTATAAAAATCAAATCAAGCGGCAGATATAAGATACAAGATATGAGATATCAGATAGCGTTATCTCATATCCCGTATCTTATATCTTGCGTTATGAGGAAAGGAAACAACCATGGAAATTATCAAGCCCCGGACCTTGTCCGGCTTTATGGAGCTGCTGCCGTCCAAGCAGATCCGATTCGAGAAAATGATGGAGATTCTGCGCGATACTTATGCCTCCTATGGCTTCGCGCCGCTGGATACCCCCGTCATTGAGGATGCCCAGATCCTGCTTGCCAAGGGCGGCGGCGAGACGGAGAAGCAGATCTACCGCTTCACCAAGGGCGACAGTGACCTGGCCCTGCGCTTTGACCTGACGGTTCCCCTGGCAAAATATGTGGCGCTGCACTATAACGAGCTGGCTTTCCCCTTCCGCAGATTCCAGATCAGCAAGGTCTACCGGGGTGAGCGTGCCCAGCGGGGCCGGTTCCGGGAGTTCTACCAGGCGGATATCGACATCATCGGCGACGGCAAGCTGGACATCCTGAACGAGGCGGAGATCCCGGCGATTATTTACAAGGTGTTCCGGGGTTTCGGTCTGACCCGGTTCCAGATCCACGTCAACAACCGCAAGATCCTCAATGGCTTCTATACCATGCTGGGCCTTTCGGAAAAGAGCGGCGACATCATGCGCACCGTGGACAAGCTGGATAAGATCGGCCCGGAGAAGGTGAAGCTGATCCTGCTGGAGGACTGCGGCCTGACAGAGAATCAGGCGGAGGAAATCCTGCGATTCATCGCCATCAAGGGCACCAATGCCGAGGTTCTGGCGGCACTGGAGGGCTATGCCGGACGGAATGAGACCTTTGATGTGGGCCTTGGGGAGCTGAAGGCTGTGTGCAGCAATCTGTCCGCCTTCGGCGTGCCCGAAGCGAACTTCGCCGTGGACCTGACCATTGCCAGAGGTCTGGACTACTATACCGGCACCGTTTACGAAACCACCCTGCTGGATCACCCGGAGATCGGCTCCGTCTGTTCCGGCGGCCGCTACGACAATCTGGCTGGCTACTATATTGAAAAGCAGCTGCCCGGCGTGGGCATTTCCATCGGCCTGACCCGGCTGTTCTACGTCCTGGACGAGCAGGGGCTGCTGAACCCCGAGTTGCCCAGCGCCCCCGCCGACGCTCTGGTGCTGCCCATGACCGCCGATCCCGGCCCTTCCATCGCCCTGGCAGAGGAACTCCGCAGCGGCGGCATCCGGGTTCAGCTCTACGGCGAGCAGAAGAAGTTCAAGCAGAAGATGGCCTACGCCAACAAGCTGGAGGTTCCCTTTGCGGTGCTGCTGGGGGAGGACGAGATCGCCGAGGGCATGTGCTCCGTGAAGAATATGAAGACCGGCGAGCAGGTCAAGCTGACCCCTGCGGACGCGGCGGAGTATATCAAGACATCCCTGGATGCGGGAAACTGCGCAGTGATTCTGGAAAAGTAAAAAAGACACATGGGCAGCCCGCCGGGGCTGCCCATGTACGTATTTCTATTGTTATTTCCACAGATAAACCTTGCATTCATAGGGATGCAGGGTATTTTTTATGGGCTGCGCATAGTTGCCCAGCGCCAGCTCTGCACTGTCAAGGTCAAAGCCTTTGGGAGCGCGATAGCGAAGCGGCTTTTCCGAGAAGGAGCAGACCACCAGGGTTTTTTCCATTTCCTCGGTCATGGAGTACATGTAGACCTTTCCGGAATGGGGGAAATGCTCCCGGTATTCGCCGTGCCGGATGCAGGAGAGAGACTTGCGCAGCCGGATGGCCTTACGGTAGAAGTTCAGGACGGAGTCCGGATCCCCTTCCTGGGCGGCGACGTTAATTTGCTTGTAGTTTCCATTTACATAAAACCAGGGCTTCCCTGTGGTGAATCCGGCGTTTTCGCTGCTGTCCCACTGCATCAGGGTTCTGGCGGAGTCCCGGGAAGCACGCCACATGGCCTGCAGCCGCTGCTCCGGGGATTTTTTCAAATTGCTGTGGGCATAGTTGTACCGGGTCTGCACGTCCTCGTACATGTCGGGACTTTCCGGACGCCAGTTGGTCATGCCGATCTCCTGACCCTGGTAGACGAAGGGGGTGCCCTGCTGGAACAGGTACATGACGGCCAGCATCTTGGCGCTTTCCTCCCGGAACTGTTCGCTTCCGTACCGGGAGACGATCCGGGGATGGTCGTGGTTTTCGATGTACAGGGAATTCCAGGCCTGGCCCTTCAGCCGGTACTGCCAGTTGGAGAAGGCCCGCTTCAGCTTGCGCAGGTGGAATTTGGTGGGCAGATAGTCCGAGAACAGGCAGTCGGCGCACATGCACTGGAACTGGATCATCATGTCGAGCTGCCCGTCGTCTTCCCGGATATAGGTCAGGGCCTGCTTCGGCGTCACCAGGGGCGCTTCCGCAATGGTGAAGCAGTCGTAGTGGTCCAGCACGTCCCGTTTGAATTCCGCCAGGTACTCATGGACGTGGGGGCCATGGTTGTACTGGGGCATGCCCTTGTAAATGGGAAACAGGTGGTCGTCCGGCAGCCCCTCTTTCTTGGAGATGTAGGTGATGACATCCTCCCGGAAGCCGTCCACCCCCAGGTCCAGCCAGAAGCGAAGAATCCGCTTGACCTCTTCCCGGACTTTGGGATTGTCCATATTCAGGTCCGGCTGCTTGACGGCGAACAGGTGCAGGTAGTATTCCCCGCGGACCTCGTCGTAGGTCCAGGCTTTGCCCTCAAAATTGCTGTCCCAGTTGTTGGGCAGCTTGCCGTTGCCGGGATCAGGCCGCCAGATGTAGTAGTCCGTGTAGGGATCGATTCGTTGACGGCTTTTCTGGAACCATTCGTGCTCGTCGCTGGTATGGTTCACCACCAGGTCCATGACGATCTTCATGCCGCGGTCGTGGGCACCCTCCAGGACCTCCCGGAAAGCCTCCATGCCGCCGAACTCCGGAGCAATGTCCATATAGTCGGAAATGTCATAGCCGCAGTCTGCTCCGGGAGAGGGGTAGATGGGGGAGAACCAGATGCCGTCGCAGCCTAAGTCTTTGATGTAGTCCAGCTTTTCGTAGACACCCAGCAGGTCTCCCAGTCCATCGCCGTTGCCGTCCTTGAAGGACCGGGGCCAGACCTGATAGAATACCTTGTCCTTGTACCAGCGTGTGCGTTCCATATGGGCTATTCCTTTCATAATCGTTTTTCAAAATGCGGTTCGCCAGGGCGTGGATGGACCATCCAATAAGCAGGTAAATGATCGTTTATGTTTACACCAACCGTAGGGCTTATGTCATGACCCCGCCCTACGATTGGTGCGACGCGAAACGATCTTTTCCCGCTTTGATGTGCTGTCCGGATATGTAAATTGATTATACCATATACAAGTCTGCCCGTCACGGAAAATCTCATTGACATGCCAAATTTTGTCGTTTATACTGATAGAAAACGGAAGAAAGGCGGTTTTGCCATGATTACCGAAACCAACGGCGTATTCCATATCCAAACCGGCGTGTATTCCTATCTGTTCAAGATCAATTCCTATGGCATCCCGGAGCATATCCATTTCGGCGCACCGGTGAAGACGGAGGACGCTTTTGCCCTGAGCTGCCGTCCGGGCCTTGGCTGGGGCTCCAACATTGTGCTGAATCCCGATGACACCACAAGCTGCCTGGATACCCTTGCATTGGAATGGAGCGGCAGCGGGCGGGGGGACTACCGGGAAAGCCCTCTGGAACTGGCGGGAAAATCCTCGGATTTTCGTTATGTGGGCAGCAAAATTCGGGAGGGGTCTGCGCCTATGGCCTGCTCCCTGCCCCAGGCCCACGGAGACTGCCAGACCCTGGAGCTCACCCTGGAGCAGTCCGACGCCAGGCTGATTCTGTATTATACCGCCTATCCCACTGCCCTTGTCCGCCGGGCTGTGCTGGAGAACACTGGCAGTTCGCCTATGGTGCTGAACAAGCTCATGAGCTTCTGCCTGGACCTGCCCGGAACCTACACCATGGCCACCTTCAACGGCGGCTGGATTGCGGAGATGCGCCGCCAGGATGTCAGCGTCCGGGGCAGCAAGGTGGTGAATGAGAGCCTGACCGGCTCCTCCTCCAACCGCCACAATCCCGGCTTCCTGCTGTTTGAAGCGGATGCCACGGAGGATGCGGGCCGGGTCTACGGCTTCAACCTGCTCTATTCCGGCAACCACTATGCCGCCGCCCAGCAGTCTTTGCAGGGGCTGACCCGGATTATGCAGGGCATCAACCCCAGCAATTTCAGCAAAGAGCTGGCCCCCGGTGAGAAATTCGAGACCCCGGAGGCAGTGCTGTGCTGCTCCGACCGGGGCTTCGGCGGGCTATCAGAGAATATGCACACCTTTGTCAGTGACCATGTGATCCCCGCTTACTGGCGGGGACGGCCCCGGCCGGTGTTGTACAACAGCTGGGAGGGGTGCGTCTTTGATTTCAACCAGCGCCGCCTGCTGGATCTGGCCCGCAGAGCCAAGGATCTGGGCTGCGAGCTGTTTGTGCTGGACGACGGCTGGTTCGGCGCCCGGAACAACGACAAGGCGGGCCTGGGAGATTATACTGTAAACAAAAAGAAGCTGCCCGAAGGCATGGAGGGACTGTCACAGCATATCCAGGATATGGGACTGGAATTCGGTCTGTGGTTTGAACCGGAGTCCGTGAACCCGGACAGCGACCTGTACCGGGCCCATCCCGGCTGGGCGCTGACCGACGGCTTCCCGGAAGTGCAAGGCCGGAACCAACTGCTGCTGGACCTGACCAAAGCGGAGGTTCGGGACTACATCGTGGAAAACGTCTCCCGGATTCTGGACAGCGCGAAAATTTCCTATGTCAAGTGGGACATGAACCGACATTCCATTGCCCTGGGAGCCAAGGCCCACGACTTCATTCTGGGCCTTTATGAGGTGCTGGGCCGGATTTTTGGGCCCCGTCCTGAAATTCTGCTGGAGAGCTGCTCCTCCGGCGGCAACCGGTTCGATTTGGGAATGCTGTGCTTTTCTCCCCAGGTATGGGCCTCGGACGATACCGATCCCATAGAGCGGCTGACCATCCAGGAGGGCCTGAGCTATCTCTATCCCCAGTCCACCGTGGGCGCCCACGTCTCGGCGGCACCCCACGGCCAGACCCTCCGCCAGACGCCCCTGTCCACCCGGGGCAACGTGGCATTCTTCGGCTGCTTGGGCTATGAACTGGACCTGAAGCAGCTGCTGCCGGTGGAGATCCGGGAGATCAAGGCCCAGATTGCCTTCTATAAGCAGTACCGGGAAGTGTTCCAGTATGGGCGCTTCCGCAGGACGGAGTTGGGCTGGCAGGTGTCCGACGGAAAAACCACCCTGGCAGGGGTGTTCCATACCCTGGTCCATGCGGCTCCCGGCTATGAACAGCTGCGGGTACGGGGCCTGAAAACGGATACCATGTACCGGGTGACTGCCCTGTCCCAGGCCATCCGGGTAGGTCAGTTCGGCGGCCTTCTCAAGCATGTGTCCCCGGTGAATGTTGACCCTAACGGCGTACTGCTCAGGGTTGTTGACCGGTACTTCACCCTTCCGGAGGGTACAGAGGAGCTGACAGCCTCCGGCGCGGCCTTAGGCAGCGGCATTATGCTGAGGCCCTTGTTCCGGGGGACAGGCTACGACCAGAGCCAGCGTACCCAGGGAGACTTTGGATCGGATGTATATCTGGTGGAGGAGATCGAAGGGTAACAATGTTCCACCGCTGCTGGTGGCAATGCCTTTCGTGGTATGAAGCTGTTAAATTCTCGGATAAATGATCGTTTATCGCACCATTGCCGTTTGCCATCGTTCCCATCGTAGGGCGGGGGCATGCCCCCGCCGAAGCACTCATGGTTTCACATATTTGCGTCTGTTTTGCCTGATTTTGTTTCCTTCCTGGTCGGCGGGGTCATGACCCCGCCCTACGTTAGGTGCAACTGTAAACGGTCATTTGGCGCAAGGATTCGATGATACAGTGTACTGGCAGCAGCAGGTGCTTCGAAAAGCCGCATTTTCCGAAAACTTTCCCTTGCTTTTTTTGCGGAAGTGTACTATACTATAAAAACAATCTGCCGGTGTGATGGAATGGTAGACGTAGTGGACTCAAAATCCACCGCCAGCGATGGCGTACCGGTTCGAGTCCGGTCACCGGCACCAAAGCAATATAATCCGAACCAGTTCTTCCCAATCGGGGACGGGTTCGGATTATTTGTTTATTTCGAGCGATACGAGCAAGTCTACTTCCCCAACGGCTACCGCATTCTTCCTACTTCCAAGCCAAGAGGCCCACGGAAGAAAAAGCCCAAAGAATAACAACGGAGGTCACCGCTGCGGTGACCTCTTTCTTTGTGGTATGTAGTTTCCGTTGGGCTTTCTTGGCTGCCTGTTCTGCCTGCCACTCGGCAAATTCCCGTTGTCCTTCCTCACTCTGGTAAAAGGCTACGATGTCGGGATATACGCAGCGGGCAAATTTCTCAATAGCGTGCTGGGGGTAATTCGTCTTGTTAATCAACTTTTTCTGTCTACTCACAACTATTCAATCTCCTTAAAATTTATTTTTCTACTATTCTTATAGTTGTGAGCCTCCATTTTGGGAGGGAAATACAGGACTTCAAAAGGCGTTTTTTTATCTTCTATGTTAATCCCGTAACGGTGAGCAGCCACACAGCGCATGGCTGCACCTGCTTCTGGGTCATAGAAGAAAGGTTATGGCAGTGCATACATTAAGCTGCCATGATTCTACTGGATGACGATACCAGTATAAAAACGATGGTGTAGTATAGCCACTTCAGAGAATATACTCGGCCCGACAGCGTCCCAATCATCACGCTTCGGTAACGACAGGGGTTAAAGACGGAAGCAAAGACCTCAATAGGCCTAACCCAGCTCCGGCTGGTACATTGGTTAAAACTATCCCGTGGGAAGACAATGGCATTGCCACCTTACTTATGTATGAAGGGGCAGGGAATACGCAGATTTACCGAAAGGTTACGCATGTGGAAAGAAGTGTGGCTTGGCGCATGCAGAAAGCGTAGCGGAAGCGGCTCAGAGCCGTGGATGCGTCGGATGATTAAAACACGGATACCTCAACAATTCTCCCATAGGGTGAGATTTTTCGGTTTTTGGGCGGCTTTCATTCAGTCTACAGGGAAAGTCTGCCCAAAAGCCGTATTCCTAATTGTCCACAACCCTAAGGTGAGACATTGGGGCTTGCATCTATCATACAAAGGAGCTGAGGCCAAAGCCCTAAGGCCGAAGCTCGCAAATCAGCAAATGGATAAGGACACAGGAAGCAAGCCCCCTGTGCCCTTCGTTTTTTAATGTTCTCTACCATCAATTTCAGGTTGTTGTTGATACTCGTGTTCATGAAATCGTTCTTCTTCATATTGAGGATTATTCAATCTTTCCCAATTAGTACGAAGTTCTTGATAATATTGCTGTACATAAGCTTGAAATCCATCACTAATGTTTTTGGTTTGACCATTTGCTCCACGAACCTTAGCATTCTGAACAAAATATTCCATACAAAATTGCATAAAAGATTGCTGCGAATGTTCAGTTAATGATTGGTTTACAGCTTCTAATTTTTGATTCTGCAAAAGTAATTGTTTACACTCATTTTGTAGCTTTTGACTTTCTTTTCTAAGTTGTTTGTTCTCAAATTCTAATTGTTGGTTCTTAAACGCCTGTACTGTCAGGTGTTTTTTTGCTTCCTCTGGGTCATGGGACTCCCCACGCTCAAGGCCCCTTGGTCTGCCTACTTGCTCATAGAACAGGTCTTGTC
>CAMGIN010000008.1 GCA_946056135.1 uncultured bacterium
ATTTGAAACCTTATGAAACCATGTGAAACCGTATCACAATTATCAACTGTTGCCAGTTTTACTCGAGTTCAAGCCGTCTTGGGCTCGGGTTTCTTTTTTCCCTTTTCTTCTGGATTTTGCTTTCCTTTGTTCTTTTCTATGTAGTTTCAACAAAATATTATATCCATATTGGCCTTTTTCCCTTGTGCGATTTTGGGGGTCATTTTTCTCGCACATTTTTTCGATATAAAATGTATGTAACCCGTCGAGTGCGGGTTTGTCCATGGTCTGAGACGGGATCATGAGATTGTTGGGGACATTGTTCAGATGGATTTCCACATAATTCGGGTACACCAAAACCTTGTCCAGGTACAGGTTGATGATCTGCTCCATCTGTGGCAAGGTGCCGCTGTGGAACATTTTCTGTGCCTGCCGGAACGCTGTGCGGATTGCCTCCTCGTCCAGATCATCCTCTTTCGTCCCCCGTTCCTCTTCCTGAATCTGAACATCCAACAGTTCCTTTTCGCGCTCCAACTGGGTAAGCTGGGTTACCAGCGCAGCACTGCCCGTATTGGCAATGATATTGACAATATTAGCGATTTTCTGCTCCACGGTTTTCAGGTTCTGCCGAATGGTACGAATCTTATCTTTATCCTCCCCATCCTCCTGCTGGCACAGCTCCCGGTAGCAACGTCTATTGTCGCACAACTTGAGAAGCAAAGCGAGGTACCAGTTGTTGAGCGTTTACTTCTCCTCGAATAGTTTTAACCTCTTCGGCAAGGTAGACGGCTATGTACCGAAAATAGGAAAACCGCCTACTTGCAGAACAAGTAAGCGGTCACGGTATGCATTAGATTCCTTCCCAGAGGCAAAACCTATTTTGCTATTGCGAGTCAGCTGCGAAATCAAAAGGCTGGCCAATCCGTGATAGCATAACACCATATTCCTTTATGATACCCTGTCACGAAGGAAAATGTAAGTGATGTCGTCCGAACGGGATTCATCGAAGTGGTAATTCAGACGATTAAAAGACTTGACCTGCTCCGGGACACTGACTTGATTCTGCGCCATATATCGCACCATCTCACCCCGAGCCATCTTGCACATGGTTCCTTTTTCGATCACCTTGCCGTCCTTTTCTTCGCCAAATGCACAGGTGATGAAACGGAGGTCATCCGGCAGGTATTTGGACACACAGATGCTGTATTCCTTGGATGCCAGATTGAGAATGCAATCCGTTTCCCCAAAGAGGTTTTGTGCAAGGCGGTCACCCCAATAGGTATACAGGTCTTTGCACTCCCCTATTTTCAGCTTTGCCTGCATTTCCAGACGATAGGGCGTTACCCCATCAAAGGGACGCAGAATGCCATAGAACCCGGACAAAATACGAAGATGCTCCTGAATATAGGCGTATTCCTGATCCGTGAACACGCCGGGAGCCATGTACTGATACTGGATGCCCTCATAGGCCAGCACCGCCGGGGTCAGGCGCTTGTGCAGATCCATATCCTGTAACCGCCGGATATTCAACTGCGCAATCTGGTCGTTGCACTTCCAGAGCTTTTTCAGTTCCTCATAGGACATACTCTGTAGCTGACCGCAGATTTCCTCCGTATTGGGAAGAAATTCCGGCAGATTGCGGTATGGAAAGCTGTCCGTATCCACATTCATCTTCTTTGCCGGGGAAATGATGATTCTCATGCCTTACTGCTCCCCTGCCAGGTACGCCAGGATTTCTGCGGCATTGGTATCTGGCTTGACTTTGGGCATGACTTTTTCGATTATGCCCTGTTCATTGATAATGTACGTCGTCCGAACCACACCCATGCTCACCTTGCCGTAGAGCTTCTTTTCCTGCCAGACACCATAGGCCTGAATCGCCTGCAATTCCGGGTCGGACAGGAGAATATAGGGCAGGTCGTACTTCTGGGCAAATTTCAGGTGGGAGGCAACGGAATCCTTACTGATACCGATGACAACAACATCCAATGCCTTGAACTGCTCATAGCTTGCGGCAAAGGCGCAGGCTTGCCGGGTGCAGCCGGGGGTATTGTCCTTTGGGTAGAAATACAGGACGACTTTTCTACCCGTAAAATCCGACAGGCGGACAGGATTTCCATTATTATCCAGGAGGCTAAAATCCGGCGCTTTCATTTGGGCTTCCAGCATAGTGAATTCTCCTTTGCGAAAAAATTATTATGAAGTATCATAGCAAGAAACAGCAAGAATTGCAAGAGAATCAATGCAATGGCATGGTTGTGAGTAATGTGGTTCAACCAAAGAACAATGGAACAAATTACAATGAAATACTTAAGATATTCTTGTCATGGCGTCAAAATGTTCCTATTTCCGTTTCCAAACAGCAGCAGCTTTTGGCTGTGCCGGTTTTCGTTACCACTACATTATGCGGGAAAAGAAGCCATCACCGTCAGGCTGCTTTTCTCCTTGCTCTGGGCCTGGAGCTTGCCGCTGTGGGCTGTTACAATGGCTTTGGCAAGAGAGAGTCCGATGCCGTAGCCGCTGGTCTGAGAGCTGCGGGAGGGATCCATTCGGTAAAACCGCTCAAACAGCAGCGGCAGTTCTTCCTTTGCAATCGGAGCTAGCGTTTCGTTGGTTACGGACAATACCACGGTCTTTCCCTGTTTGAACGCCGACAGATAGATGGTGCTGCCCTCCGGTGAATATTTCAGGGCGTTGTCCAGGAGTATTCCGACCAGTTGTTCGATGCCCTTTTCATTGCCTTTCAGAGATAGCATGGGCTGGATGGAGAGCACCAGGTTTTTTCTCTGGGTTTGGGCTGGGGCCTGGAAGGATGCCGCCGCTTCGCTGACCACATCGGAGAAGGGAAACACGATCATGGGCATGGTCTCCCCCGCTTCCTCCATCCGGGACAGCGTGACCAGCCCCTTCGTCAGCACTGTGAGCCGCTCCACCTGCTTGCGGATGTCCTCCAGCCATTCGTTTTCCCCCAAGTCCATGGCCAGCACATCCGCATCGGCGCTGATAATGGTCAGAGGCGTTTTCAGCTCATGCCCCGCATCGGTGATAAAACGCTTCTGCTTCTCATAGCTTTCGGACACAGGCCGGATAATCCGTTTGGAAAAGAGCGCAATCAGTAAAAACACCACCAGAAATCCCGCCAAGGAGATCCCCATACTGGCCAGCAGAAAGCGGCGGCAGGAATCCAGCTTTCTTCCGCAGTCCAGGAAAATCAGCCGCACAGTCCCCTCGCCCGCTTTTACAAAGTAGCGGAAATCGCCGACAAATCCTTTCTCGTTTTCAAGTACCGACTGGGCAATGGAAACCGCCTCCGTCTGATCCACGGTGACGATCCGGCTGGTATTCACCTGGATCAGGCTCCCGTCACTACTGAACAAAACAGTAAAATATCTCGTCTCGTAGGGCACTTCCAGGGACATATCGGGCGGCAGCCGGTTTCCCCTTCCCTCTCCCTGGTTTCTGGGAAAGGCGCCTTTGTTTTCGGACAAAATTGTCAGCAGCCCGTCGGCATCCCGGACAACACTGTAAAAATTTACCGCGTTGGCGCCAATGATAATGACCGACAGCACCAGCAGAAGGGCGGACATGGACAGCAAAATCAGTTTTCTCCGCAGCTTTCGAATCATGGACATACCTCCAAAGAGTAGCCCAGATTCCGGGCAACCTTGATCTGAATGTTGGCATGGAGCGCACTGAGCTTTTTGCGCAGATAGGAGATATACACCCATACCACATTGATCTCCGCGTCGCAGTCAAAGCCCCAGATTTTTTCCAGAAACCGCTCCGTGGGGATCAGCCGGTGGGGATTGCGCATGAGCATCTCCATCATTTGAAATTCCTTGTTGGCCAGCCGGAAGCTCCCGGTGGGAGACGACAGGGCGAAGGTGGCTCTGTCCAGGGTGATGTTGCCGAAGGTCATACGGGTATCTTCGGTATTCTGCGCTCTGGTCATGGCCCGGAGCCTGGCAAGCAGCTCCCGGGTGTCAAAGGGCTTGGTCAGGTAGTCGTTGGCCCCACTGTCCAGACCCAGAACCTTGTCGTCCACCTCCGCCTTTGCCGTCAGCAGAAGCACTGGAATCCCACTGCCCTGCTGACGCAGGGTTTTCAGCACGGTAATGCCATCCATCTTGGGCATCATGATATCCAGGATGGCAGCGTCATACGCTCCGGACTGAAGATACGCCAGGGCATCCTCCCCGTCATAAACCGCGTCCGCGGTATAATTATTCTTTTCCAGGATCTTCACCAGGGCACGGGCCAAAGAACGTTCATCCTCCGCCAGCAGCACATGCATAGAGACCACCCCTTTCTATTCTCTGACTGTATCGTAAACCGCCAACATTAAGCGGAATTAAAATCTGAATACCTCTTTGCCAGGTTACGGCTTTCTTTTGCATCTTCGCAGGCAGAGAAAACCGGTCACGCCGATCACCAGCAGCAGAAGCATCAGGAATACATCCCAGTCAAAGCTGCTTTTCGCCGTTACAAAAATCGCCGTAGGACCATCTGCACCACCGATAATTCCCACCGAAGCGCTTTTTGACGGATAAAGCGCCGCACCGACGATTGCACCGCAGAGCCACATCACCAGCTTGTTCAGCACCAGCCATCCGCCAGACACCACTGCTATCGTCAGGAATACGAACCGCAAGGGGCTTTTCTGATACGTATATTCCTTCATTTGCTCGTTTAAATCCGCCGCCGCCATTTTGGGGCTGCCATACTCTGCAAAGATTTCCTCATCCGTCATTCCAGCTTCTGCCCGGGCGGATATCGCGCTTACGAAATCACTCATGACCCGTTCCTTTACATCCTTCGGCAGATTCAGCCGCCGCCGGACTCCACGGAGATAGCGTTTGCGTTTCTTTTCCGATTCTGTCATCGTTGATTGTCTCCTTCCAAAAAAATGTCCACCGTTTCCTCAAAATCCCGCCACAGGACCTGCCGCCGGAGATTTTCTTCCCTGCCGGTCTCTGTGGCCTCGTACAGCTTCTTGGGCGCCGTTCTCCCCTCGCCCTGGCTCCAAGTGGCCCGGATCATGCCCTCATCCTCCAGGCGGTAGAGGATGGGATAGAGGGTTCCTTCCTTCAGGGCGAAGCGTCCATTGGAGCGCTTCTTCAGCTTGGACAGCAGGGCATAACCATAGGTCGGTTCCGCGCAGATGAGCTTCAGCACCAGCATTTCCAGCACACCCTTTTTCAGCTGTTGGAGAAATCTGTCTTCCACAGAGTCACCTCTTTACTTTAATTTAATATTTAGTATTGCTAGGTGATTACAGTATAACAGGCAGAAATTGGATTGTCAAGAACAATGATCCCTTTTTCGGTTCGTGAGGACTTCCAAAAAATTTTAGTGATTTAAACTCCGTATTAGGTTTGTCCTATATACTTTCCCTGCAAAAGGAGGGCAAACCATATGGCATATCAAAGCGTTTTCAAGCGCTGGGAACTGAAATACCTGCTTACCCTGGAACAAAAAGAGCGCATTCTTCAGGTCATGTCACCTTACATGGCACTGGACGAATACGGACGCACTACCATTCGGAATCTGTATTACGACACAGAAACCTACCGCCTGGCCCGGCATTCCATGGAGAAACCCATCTATAAGGAGAAGCTTCGGATTCGCAGCTATGCCCAGGCAGAGCCCGCCAGCCCGGTCTTCGTGGAGCTGAAAAAGAAATACCAGTCCATTGTTTACAAGCGCCGCCTGTGCTTCCCGGAGGCAGACGCCATGGCCTGGGTGTCCGGTACCCAGGAACGGGAAACCAACAGCCAGATTTCCCAGGAAATCAGCTGCTTCCTAAGCTATTACGAATCTCTGCATCCCACGATTTTCCTGTCCTATGACCGGGAAGCGTACTACGCAAAGGACGGCAGCGATTTGCGGATTACCTTTGATGAAGCAATCCTGGCCCGCCGGGAAGCGCTGTCCCTGGAAGCCCCGGTTTGGGGTACACCTCTGCTGGATGGAGACAAGGTGCTCATGGAAATCAAATGCTCCGCCGGCATCCCATTGTGGATGACGCGGACCCTGTCCCGGGAACAGCTCTACAAGACATCCTATTCCAAATACGGCGCTGCCTACAAAACCCTGATCTATCCCACTTTGAAGGAGGAATTTTCCCATGCCTGATTCTGTTTTTCGAGGATTATTTGATACCAACATGACCCAGGTGATCGGCCTGATGGATTTTCTGCTGTGCGTCGGCACAAGTCTGATCCTGGGCCTGATCCTGGCCTTTGCCCACATGTACCGCGCCCGCTATACCAGAAGCTTTGTCGTCACCCTGGCGCTGCTGCCTGCCGTGGTCTGCGTGGTCATCATGATGGTCAACGGCAACATCGGCGCAGGTGTGGCCGTAGCCGGAACCTTTGGCCTGGTGCGTTTCCGCTCCGTTCCCGGAACCGCCCGGGAGATTCTGATGCTGTTTCTTGCCATGGCCGCCGGACTGCTCACCGGCATGGGATATCTGGCCCTCGCCTTCCTGTTCACCATGACACTGTGCGGCTGTAGCCTGCTGTACCAGCGGTTAGGACTGGGTGCGGAGAAAAACAGCGCCAAATATAAGACCATGAACATCACCATTCCCGAGGATTTGGACTACAGCGGCGTATTTGAGGATATCTTCCAGGAATACGCTGCCGCCTGGGAGCTGGTCCGGGTGAAAACCACCGATATGGGTAGCCTGTTCCGGCTGACCTATGAGCTGCAGCTGCGGGATGAGGGGAAGGAAAAGGAAATGATCGACAAACTCCGCTGCCGCAACGGTAACCTAGAAATTTCCGTTTCCCGTCAGGAAACCGCAGCCGTGGAACTGTGAAAACAGGAGGATCACATGAAAAAGAAACCATTTCTGACAGGACTCGCCATTTTGACCCTGCTGTTTTCCGGCTGTGAAAAACAGATCACCGAAGTCATCGCTACCGATATGAACGGCACTGTTTCCTCCGTCCCATTTTCTGAAACCAGTACGGAAGAAAATGCCGTATCTACCCTTGATGCATCGGATTTCTTCTCTGCCCGGGATTTTGAAGTGGGCTATGACGAAACGGAAAGCGCCGTTATCCAGCTGAACGGCACCTCCGCCGTCTGCGATTCCGACGCGGTCAAGATCAGCGGCAGCACCGTCACCATTCTGGATGAGGGGACTTACATTCTCTCCGGCACCCTGGAGGACGGCAGGATCGTTGTGGACGCTGAGAAAACGGACAAAACCCAGCTGGTACTAAACGGCGTCTCCATTCACTGCGAAACCTCCGCCCCCATCTATGTCCTGCAAGCGGACAAGGTATTTATCACCTTGGCTGAGGGCACAGAGAACACCCTGTCCAACGGCGGAACCTTTACCGCCATCGATGACAACAACATCGACGCCGTGATCTTCTCTAAGGATGACCTGACCCTGAACGGTTCCGGAAGTCTGACCATTGCGTCTCCGGCGGGACACGGCATTGTTTCCAAGGACTCCCTGACCATAACCAGTGGCACCTATACCATCACCGCCGCGTCCCATGCCCTGTCCGGAAAAGACGATGTCAGCGTCGCCAACGCCTCCCTTGCACTGAACTCCGGCAAGGATGGGATTCACGCGGAAAACAATGAGGACCCGGAGCTGGGCACCGTCTATATCCAGAACGGCAACTTCCAAATCACAGCGCAGGGAGACGGCATCAGCGCCGCCGCGGACATGCGGATTGAGGGCGGAACCTTCGCCCTGGTCACCGGCGGCGGCAGTGAAAACAGCGCCCAGCAGACCTCCGCCTCTTGGGGTGGCTTCTCCGGCGGCGGAAAACACAGCGACAATGGTATGGGCAACGCCAAACCCTTTGGTGATTCTGTTTCCAGAGACCGTTCTGGCGGCAAGCCAACGGACGGCAATATGGTTTCCATGGACGGGGCAATGGTTTCGGAATCCCCGGAAACTGCGGACAGCAGCGAAGACAGCGCCAAGGGCATCAAGGCAGGCGGTAATCTGACCATCAACGGCGGCACCTTCTCCATCGACTCCGCTGACGACGCCGTCCATTCCAACGCCGATCTGACGGTCAGCGGCGGCACCTTTGCCATTGCCACCGGAGACGATGGCTTCCACGCGGATGACACCCTGAATGTCTATACCGGGACCATTCAAATCCGCCAGAGCTATGAAGGCTTGGAGGCCCTGCACCTGAATATCTTCGGCGGAGATATTGCCGTCACTTCCTCCGACGATGGTCTGAACGCCGCAGGCGGTACAGATGCCAGCGGTATGGGCGGCCGGGGCGGAGACAAATTCGGAGGCCGGAGCAGTACTTCCGGCGGAAGCATCTCCATCTCCGGCGGCACCTTCCTGGGAACCGGCTCCTCCGGCATGGCTCAGAGCTTCAGCGAAGCCGGTCAGGGGGGCATCAGCGTCAATGCAGGCAGCTGCCCCGCCGGAACGGAAATCCTCCTTACGGACGCTTCCGGCAAAGTCCTGCTGCAAGCATCCCCGGAGGAATCCTTCTCCGTAATCATCTTCAGCAGCCCGGAGCTGGTCAAAGGGGAGACTTACACTCTCACTGTCGGCAGCTCCTCCGGCGAATTCACCGCAAGCTGACAAAACAACACCCCGAGATCGGGCAATGTCCGTAAAATTTTTCCTCCGTATGGTTCAAATACCATACGGAGGATTTGCTTAACAGGAATAGCCGCATAGCGGCGCAAGGAGGGGGTATAACCACTTTGACGGAAGCAAAGTGACGCAACATTCCCGGTCATGCAGTTTTCTTCCGCTGAGGTCGAATGATACAACCCAGGACGCGCGACACTCTCGAAAGGAGAGTATAGAAGTGTGCCCTTTCGTTCCTAAAGTTTTTCAACAGACCGATAAATGGGGATTTGAACTACTCAAAATGCTGAGCAATCAATTTTTGTAATTCCTGGTATTGTGCTAATATATCTGCTTTGTTTTCTTCTAATTGAGCATCCAATCTCGTATAATCCACATAGTATTGATAAGAGGAAAATCCCCAATAGAGTATATTTTTACTAGCATTATACATTACTCTATCGGCATCAGAAATCGAAAAGTCCTTTGCATTTTCAAAAGAAATATTTTGAGGCTCTGTAAACAGAATTTCCATAAAGCAATCTTTATTGTTCGTTACATCCCCATCTAAGTTGTTCTCAATCTCTAAAAGATGTCCTCCGCAGTTTGATATTTGGGTGACAAAATAACGATACACATAGGAATCCACCGGAATTACTTGACTCTCGCCATTATAATAGATTTGAATCACTGAAATATTGCTTTCAACAGCAGAAAACCCATCCGGTTGCTGCTCCGAATTATCACCAACAAAATAAATTCCAGAAAAACATACAACAAGAGTAATTGTTAACACCACTAAAGAGGAAATTGTCTTTTTCTTATTCTTTCTGAAATTCAGCAAACAGGCATAGAAGAAATAGCCTGTTAAGGCTCCCAATGCATTTATCAGAAAATCATCTATTTCTGCATATCTCCCGCCAAACATCTGCATTAGTTCTATGGTCAGTGATGTTAATGATCCGACACATAAAATCCTTTTCCAGTTCCATTTGCACGAAGAAAAAACAACTGGTAGCAAAAAGCCGTACGGAACAAATAAAATAAAGTTCAATACTACAGGAACAAATGAACTTCCAATAAAGGGAATTATGTTATAACTCATTATCCCATTAAAACTAAAATGTAAGGAGAAAATACCCACCTGCTTTAATAGCAGAACACCATAGATACAAAATATCAGCTCAGATATGCACTTCCATGAAATTTCTTTTCTTTTTTTGAAAGTATACATTATCAGAAAAAGGATAGCGTAAATTAAGCAGCCTATACCTATTGAATATTTCAAATCAGCAAGCCCACGCACTATGTAATTCATAATAATAGCTCCCTTGCAAATACCAGCTTATCTTGCTCAATTATCAAATGATTATTTCAGAAAAATGTGAAAGAGTCAACCGCCTGCGCTGTGGGTTTCCGCGATTCTCTCAGACAGCTCTGACAAGCTGATGCCGTTTACTTTTGCTGCTTTCGCAAGGTCTTCATACTCATATTTCTCACGGTGGACACCATAGCCAAAGCTGCATTTTTTCCGGATAACTCCGTAAGGCGTATTGACAGTTTCCACCTTCCGTTCCAGCGTGTACCGTTTGCAGCGGCTTTCCCGGATTCCCAGCGTTGTGGTGTGCCGGAAGATCAAATGCACCATTCTTTCCCTGTCCGCTTCCCGGCACAGTACGGTGAGCAGGATGCCCGGGCGGGATTTTTTCATGCCGATGGGAACCGTGAAGGCATCCAGCGCCCCTTCCTCCAGAAATCGCTCCAATGCAAAGCCCACGGCTTCCCCGGTCATATCGTCCAGATTGCAGCACAGCTCCAGGATCTCCCCTGTGGGATTCGAGGTCTCCCCCAGCATCGCGCGGATGCAGTTGGCCCGTTCAAAGTCTTTTTTTCCCATGCCATAACCGATGGCTGTCACCTGCATGGGTGGCATATCCCCAAATTTTGTCACAAAGTGCTTCAAAAGCGCCGCACCAGTGGGGGTGCAAAGTTCTCCGGAAATGGAACCGCCGTAAATGGGCACCTCCCGGAGCAGATACGCGGTGGCCGGAGCCGGTACGGGGAGAATCCCATGGGCGCAGCGAACGGTTCCGCTGCCCACATGGACCGGGGATGCGATGACCTGATCCACATCCAGCTCCTGCATCAGAAGACACACAGCAGTGATGTCCGCCACGGCGTCCAGGCTTCCCACCTCATGGAAATGGATCTGATCCACCGGAACGCCGTGAACATGGCTTTCCGCTTCGGCGATCTCCTGATAGACCGACAGAATATCCAGCTTCACCATGGTGGGAATGGGCAGACTGCTCACGATACCCCGGATATCCTCCATACCGCTGTGGGAATGGCTGTGGGGATGGTCATGGAGCTGTTCGTCCTCCTCCACCTGTCCAACCTGCACGCACAGATGAGTTCCGGTGATGCCGCATTTGACGTTTCTCTCGGCAACGAAGGCAACGCCGGGAATTCCCAGCCGGTTCAGCTTTTGGAGAAAGCCCGCCTTATCAGGCAGCAATTCCAGCAAGGCAGCCGCCAGCATATCCCCAGCCGCGCCCATGCCGCAGTCGATGTACAGTGTTCTCATGGCTTCGCCTCCATGTGGTTGATCTGGTTGGCAAGATATCCCGCGCCGAACCCATTGTCGATGTTGACAACGCAGACCCCGCTGGCGCAGGAATTGAGCATGCTCAGCAGCGCGGAAACCCCGCCGAAGGAGGCCCCGTAGCCCACGCTGGTGGGAACGGCAATCACCGGACAATCCGCCAGACCGCCGATCACGCTGGCTAAGGCGCCTTCCATACCGGCAATGGCAATGATGACGCTGGCCCCCATAATCAGCTCCATATGGAATAGCAGCCGGTGGACTCCGGAGACCCCCACATCATACAGCCGAACCACCTGACTGCCCAGAATTTCCGCTGTCAGAGCGGCTTCCTCGGCAACGGGGATATCGCTGGTGCCGCCGGTGGCCACAACCACTTTTCCAATGCCGTCCGGTTGGGGCAGACCGCCGATGATGCCCACTGACGCATCCTTCCGGTAGTCCAGCGCCGCTCTGCTTCCCACATATTCCGCAGCCTCGGGAGACATCCGGGTAATCAGAATCCGCTCCTGGCCGTTTGCCAGCATGGTGTCCACAATCCCCGCAATCTGCTCCGGGGTTTTGCCCGCACCGTAGATCACCTCCGCAGCACCCTGGCGGATCTTTCGGTGCAAATCCACCTTGGCGTAACCGATATCTTCAAACGGTGACAGCTTCAGCCGCATCAGGGCATCGTCCACGGAAACCTCGCCGGACTGCACGGACTGCAAAAGCTTTCTGACATCTGAGTTCATTCCCGTACCTCCAAATCCAGCAATATCATGGGATAGTACTTTTTTAACTCCTCCACAATCCGGGCCCGGTTTTGAAGGACCATAGGCAAATCCGCTGACCTCACCTGGAGCTTTGCGGCGTTTCCCTGCATCCGCACCCGAAAGTCCCGGAGGCCCAGGGCCATGAGCCAGCTTTCCGCCGCTTCCGTCCTGGAGAGCTTCTCCGCCGTGATCCGTTCCCCGGTCGGAATCCTGGTAGCCAAACAGGCATAGGCTGGCTTGTCCCAGGTGAACAGGCCTGCTTCCCTGGACAATTTCCGGATCTCCGGTTTTGTCAGACCGCACTCCCGCAGCGGTGACCGAACGGACAGCTCCCGCAAAGCACGCATGCCCGGACGGTCAGAAGCATCATCGGAGGCGTTTGTGCCGTCCAGCAGAAGGGTAAAACCATCCGCCTTTGCAGCCTCCTGTATCGCCGTAAAGATGATCTTTTTACAGTGATAGCACCGGTCCGGCGGGTTTGCCGTAACCGTATCGCTGCAAAGCACATCCAGGGTCAGGATCTGCATGTCCGCCCCCAATTCCTCCGCCAGGTGCTGGGCATCCTCCCGCTCAAACTGAGGCTGAAAGGCGGTCTTCACATAGTATGCCTTCACGGCGGCACCGTACTTCATCGCCGCATACAGCAGATACGCGGAGTCCACGCCGCCGGAAAACGCCAGCGCCGCTCTGGGGTTTTCCCGAAAAAACTGTTTCAAATCCATGATGTCCTCCTAATACTACATCTTGATGAAAATGTTCATTTTAATCAAGATAGCACCGCCTGACGGCGTTGCCGAATATGATTAGAGAATCAGTATAAAAAATGCACAAACCCCATCGTTAGGGTCCGCGCGACTTCCTTACATACTCATCTGACATATCCTGATTTTGCAAAGCCTTCCATGGAACAGATGCATGCGAATCCACAAGAAGCTACTTTGGGGGTATTCTACCAGAAAAATCCCAATTTTGCAAGTCTTCTCAGCCTGTTTCCCATGGATCCGGATGCTTCTCCCCAGCCCAATTGTACCCGGTTTATTGGACTGTATGTTTTGTATAATCGCTGGGAGCGCAGGTGGAACAAGGTTTTCAAAAAAGTCAAGTCTTGTTCTTCCAAATCTTTCATGGTATAATGCCGCTCGGCGTGTAAAAACAAAGGAGAGATTCAAATGAGCACTGCAACCATTTCCGTCCGCCATACCCAGCGAGAAATCCTGAAACAGGAAGAAGCGGTCTTCAGCCACATTCCCGGCATCAACAAACTGCGCCAGGCGCCTCCCGAAACCATCCCGGAGCTGGAAGCAAAGTACCCGGACGCCGCGTTTGCTCTGATGATCGCGGGCAATCTGTTTACCGGTGACCGGGAACAGAATGAGATTCACCAGAAGGCATACACTGCTATCCTAAACGGGGAACCCATTACCGGGGTACGCTTCAAATACGACTACGATCTGGAGTCCTACCTGCTGAATCATATGTGGGATTGAACGAATACACAATAACAGGCCGTTATGGTTTCCCTGGGATGCCATAACGGCCTTGCGCTTTATTCCGTTTTGTTTTTCTGCTCCATCTGCGCCCGGTATTTCTTTCCCACCTCCAGCTTGGAGTGCACGCTGGAACCGTGCATGATGGCAGCCCCGCCGAACCGGCTGTTGATGGCATCATAGGCTTTGTCCAGCCGCCGTGCCCGCTCTCGTTCCTCGTCGGGGAACAGGGAAAGTTGGGATGGCTCCTCACGGGTCAGATCCGTCAGCGCAATGCCCAGAAGCCGCAGCGGCGTGTGGCCGTCCCACAGCTCCCCAAACAGCTGCCTGCTGGTCTGGTAAACCTCTCTGGAAATATCCGTAGGCTGCGCCAGCTTTCTTTGATGGGATCGGTTTTTGAAGTCGTTGGAACGGATGGTAACTGCCACACAATACGCTTTCACACCGTCCGAACGCATTCTGGCGGTCACACTATCCGACAGCGCCAGCAGCACTCCGTGGGCCTGCTGCTCTGTGGTGACGTCTTCCTCCAGTGTTGTGGAAATGCTGTAGCCCTTGGCCTCCTCCGGAGCGCTGAGAACCGGAGACGGATCAATGCCGTTGGCGAATTGAAATATCTGCTGTCCCAGCTTGACGCCCACGATCCGCTGGACAGCGGAAAGCTCTCTGTTGGCCAGATCCCCTATGGTCCGAATCCCGGCTTTCTCCAGCTTTTCCGTCGTGGAAGCACCCACGGTAAACAGATCTCTTACAGGCAGAGGCCACATCTTCTTTGGAATCTCTCTGCGGTACAGGGTATGGACTTTATCCGGCTTTTCGAAGTCACTGGCCATCTTCGCCAGGAGTTTACAGTCTCCGATCCCAACATTTACGGTAAAGCCAAGTTCCTCCCGGATTCTGTCCTTGATGGTATGGGCAATGGCAACGGGGTCAGGATAGAGCCGGTGGGTGCCGCTCATATCCAGAAAGCACTCGTCGATGGAGTATTTCTCCACCACAGGGGCATATTCCCGGCAGATATCCATGAATGCCCTGGAACACTGCTCATACAGCCGAAAGTCCGGTTTGGCCAAATACAGGTCAGGACATTTCCGCAGGGCCATGCCAATGGGTTCTCCGGTTTTGACTCCAACCTTTTTCGCCGGGATGGATTTGGCAAGCACCACACCGGTGCGCTTGTCCCGGTCCCCGCCAATGGCAGCGGGAATCCGGCGGATATCTTCCTCCCCATTGGCAACCCGCCGGGCAGCCTCCCAGGACAGAAAGGCACTGTTCACATCCACATGGAAAATCAGGCCGGCCATGGGAAGGCTCCTTTCTCGAACGTTTTTTCTATTATCGCACAGATTGGGATATTCGTCAAGTGTTGTTTCCCTTTGTGGATTACCACCGCGTCGGGGCTGGGCTTTCACGTTCCGCCTGCCGTCAAAAAGAAAAGGACATCCGAAAGGATGTCCTTTTCTTTTTGGTGGGCGAGGCGGGACTTGAACCCGCACGTCCGCAGTGAACACTAGAACCTGAATCTAGCGAGTCTACCAATTCCACCACTCGCCCATATGGAACGCCGTCTCTTAACGACTTGTTCATATTAGCACGCTTTGGTGGATTTGTCAATAGTAAGTTTTCCTTTTTTCGTCTTTTACTCCGCTTCCGTCAGATAGCTGCTGACGCAGTACAGGGTTTGGCCGTTGTAGTCCACCCGGGACCAGCCCAGATCCCGGTTGATCCCCGTCCGGGTGACCACTTCTCCGTTTTTCAATGTCACCACCACAATGCAGTCCGGATCCTCTACACTGGGCAGAGAGCGCAGATTTACCTCCACCTTTGCGGTAACCCGGTCACTCCTTTCCTCAAACTGTGTTCTGATGCCGTCATTCTCCGGCTGAGTCTGGGCAGTGCTGCCATCGGTCTGGACCAGATAACTGGTGACCGCATAGCAGGTGATTCCATTATAAATCAATTTCGACCAACCATTGTCGCTGACACCAACGCAGGTGGCAATGTCGCCGTTTTGCAGCTGGGCGAGGACTTCCGCGTCCTCATGCTCCACACTGGGCAGCTTTCTCAGATTCACCACTTTCTTTGCCGTAACCGGATAGTTCGCCTGGGTGAATTGGGTCTGGATGCCGTCATCCTCCGGCTCCGCCACCGCACCGGGATCGTAGTGTAAGTCTGTGGTCAGATAGCTGGTCACGGCGTAGTAGATATTTCCCTCATAAATCAGCTTGGACCATCCGTTTGCACTGACGGCGATCCGTTGGGCCACCTCACCGTTTTGCAGCGTATAAAGGATCTGGCTGTCCGGGTCCTGGTTGGGCCGGTCCCGCAGGTTGGTCTCCACCTTGGCGGTGACCTCCTCGCTGACCTGCGTAAAGTTCATCAGCGCCTCCACATCCGGTTCCACTTCCTCCGGTGGGGTAGAATTCCTGGCAGGCTCGATGCCATCGTAGCCGAAGTAGGCCACATTCAGGTCCACCGGCTGGGTGATTCCATCCACTGTGCCCTCTTTGGAATACTGCCACATATGGTGCATGCCGGAATAGCTGGATTGCGGCGTGTCCGGATAGGGCGTTTGGGGGTACTGGGCCACCCAGACCTTATAATTCTTCTCGATACGGTCCATCTCCCACTCGGTTTCCAGCTCATGCTTGGACGAATAGAACATGCCCTCGTAGCCCAGCTTCTCAATGGTCTTCAAAAACGCCAGCGCCACATCCGTGCGGGCCTCCCTGGTCATGCCGTACTGGCGGCTTTGTTCACTGCGGAAGCCCTCGCAGTCGTAGACCACCGGATAAGTAATGGGGTATTGGGCAATGATTCCTGCCACCCAGTTGGCTTCCTCCACGGCCTCCTCCTCGGTAATGGCGGAGGAAAAGAAGTAGACACCCAGGGGAATCCCGGCTTTGCTGCCCTCCTGCAGGTTATACTTACCGTTACTGTCTTCCTCGATCACGCCGTCGGACATGGTCCGGTAGCCCAGGCGCACCATGGCGAAGTCAATGCCGGATTGGGCCAGGGCCAGCCAGTCAATGGTACCCTGGTATCTGGCGACGTCAACACCAAAGGTGGTCTCCTCCGTCTCCTTGGTGACCCGGGAAGGGCCGCCGCAGCCAGCAAGAATGCCCAGCAGCAATACTAGACTCAGCAAAAAAGCCCAGGCCCGGATAGGTATCGTTCTCTGTCTCATGGGATACAGGTCCTTTTCTTTTGATTACTGGACAAATCATATCATAAAAGTCGAAAAATGTCTATACCGGGCCTCTTTTCTTAAATACTTCCTAAGGACTAGTATGCCGCAATGACGCTGCCATCTATGGCATTCAGAATCAGGATGTTCCTGCTTGCTTCGCTGCTGCTGTAATAAACCGTTCCGTTTTCCGCATCCCGATAATCTGCCGTACCCATCAGGCACAGGCTGGGAACATATCGATAGGTGGCTTCCGTTCCCGGCACCCTGACTCTGGACAGTGCGTACGATGCCTGGGTAATCTCCACATTGCAGATCACCTCCGCCCCCTCCGGGTGCATGTAATCGATCATATTGCTCCAGCCATAGTCGTGGCTGTTCGTTCCCTTCCAATAGGTCTTCGCCGTTTCCAACAGCTCACCCATATCCATGAACGACGTGCTCTCGCTGCTGACATCGCGGATCTCCAAAGGCGCGAACAGCCACATGCTGATCAGTTCTCCGCCTGGCGCGAATTCGAAATTCACATCCGTCATCGCATAATTGTCACTGTCATCATCGGTCACTCCCCGGCGCACCGCAGGGACACCGTTCAAAAGGGGTACCGCGTCTACGCAGATCCTGTACTCCATAGCTGTCTCTCCGCGGATACCGGCGGCACTGACATAGCACCTGTCGATCATCCACTGACCCAGGCCCATGTTTGCCAGCATGGTTTCCGCTTTCACTCGGATCGCATCCACCTGTTCCTGGGTCGGCTCTGCCGTTCTGCACAGCTGTGCGCGTAGGACAGATTCTCCCAGGGAATACCCCGGATCGTCATAGTCATCAATGTAGGTTACGATCCAATTGGATTTGTAGCTTCCGTTATAGGTATACGCACAGAACTTATAGGGAATCCCATCCACCGTCACCCGGGCCTCAATGGCATTTTCATCCTTGGACAAATTCTGGCTCTGCATGGCTGGGTCATTCCGGTCATAGAAATAGTAGCTTTCCTTCTGATAGGTCCACTGGCAGTCTGGCCGGGGATTTTCTACCGGGGCCGTTTCCAGTTTTTCGGTATACTCCTGGAGGAAAGCTTCCACGCTTGCGGCGATCTGACCCAGGTACTCCATTTCCTCTTCGGTCATTTGGTCTTCTGTCAGTCCTTCATGCTCGGCTAATGCATATTCATTCGTATAGGGCGCGTACCTGTCCAGCACCGCCAGAATTTCACTCTGGGACAGCTTCCGGTTCTTCGTCATGGTAGGTTCGCTCTCGTAGAACTTCGCGTCCTCTCCGAAAATGGCATGGGCTGCCTGTTTGACATCTTCTTCCGACAAATAATGGGGCACCACCTCCACTATCGGGAGCGCCGGAAGGGTATCATCGGAACGAAGATCCATCCGGAAACGCACTGTTCCGTCTTCACTTTGGAATTCCTCCTGATAAACAGTGCCGGATTCCGGCTCCGTTTCGGCAGGAAGCGGTTCCGCAGGTGCAGTAACAACCGGAAGCGTCTGCTCGGGAGCTGAGATTTCAGCGTCCTCCCGTTTCTCCGGATTTACCGCACAGGCCGCCAGCACCGCGATACACACCACGACGCAAACCACCACGACCCAGACCTTGGGCTTTTTCCATCTCGCCATGTTCCGGATACGGCCTTTGGGGTCCCCTTCCCCAAAGGAAAGGGGCGTTCCCGAAATGACCTTCCGGCCCGTGGCCAGACGAAGTAAGGAGGCCGAATAGTCCGCCCGGATGTGGTCCCCCAGCCTCCGGATGACCGCTTCGTCACAGCTCATTTCCATATCCTTTCCCGCCAGGAGAAAGGCAGCCCACACAAGCGGATTGAACCAGTGGATGCACAGCGCGCCATAAGCCAGCAGCTTGATGATATGGTCGCCCCGGCGGATGTGGTGCCGCTCGTGGGCAATGATGAACCGCCGCTCCTTCATAGGGATCGAGGACGGAAGATAGATTCTGGGACGGAGAATGCCCAGAGCAAAGGGAGAATCGATGCGGTCTGCCAGGTACACCTCTCCCCGGTACGGCGCGGCACCCACCAGGTTCCGGCGCAGGCGGATATAGACAACACCGCTATACATGACCATGACCGTGATGCCCACCAGCCAAACCCAGATAGCAATGGTCATAGGAGACAACGGGGCCTTTACAGGCTCTCTATCAGACCGGGCCGTCTCCCGGGCTGGGTCAACGGTCTGGGGAACCGGCTGCCGCTGGGTATAGACATACTCCACGGGCAGATAGGATACGGTACTGGTTGCCCCAGCGGTCTGGGTGACCTGGGGCTTTGTCACCTCCAGCAGAGACACCGGAGACGGCAGAGACACGGGACACACCAGACGGAATAGGACCACCGCCCACAGGGCATAGGAAAAGACCTTGGGCGCCCGTTTCAGCAGCAGCCGCACCGCCATGACGCACAGGATCACCACACTGCCGGTCAGGCTCATATTCAGGACCTGGGAGAAAATCTTATCCATGTTTCTCCTCCCGCATGCCGTTGATCAGCGTCTGCAATTCGTCAATCTCCTTCTGAGAAAGCCTCTTTCTGCTGCCAAACGCTGCCAGGAACGCAGGCAGGGAGCCATTGAAGGTTTCCTCGACGAATTTCTCGCTTTGCAGCGCACAGAACTCCTTCTTGCTGACTAAGGATGTCACGGTACCGTTCTGATTCTGGAACAGTCCCCGGTCGTACAGCCGTTTCAGCACGGTGTAGGTGGTGGTCCGCTTCCAGGACAGCTCCCGCTCTGCCAGCTCCGCCAAACGGCGGGACGAAAGGGGTTCGTTATTCCAAATGATATCGGCAAACCGGGATTCCACTTCGCCGAGTCTTGCTTCGATCATCCTGATCGCCTCCTTATTCTACTATTTGTAGACAGTTGCATTCTACATCTTGTAGACACATTTGTCAACCCCCTTTCTTGACAGATTTCCCTTCGCTTGCTACAATTGAGAAAAAAAGTTCCGAAGGAGTCTTTATCATGTTTTTGGAAACGGAGCGTCTGATCCTGCGCAAATTCCGGGAAGCGGACTTTGAAGATTTCTGCGAATTCGCCATGGACGAGGACATGTGCCGCATGATAGGGCGGGACCCAATGCCCGATACCGACGCTGCCCGTCTGAATTTTGACTGGCTGAAGGACAAGGAAGAACGAGGCTATGCTCTGGTGCTCAAGGGAACCGGCAGGGTCATCGGCAATCTGACAGTGGGTGCCGTTCCAGCAGATCTTTCCAGCCTGCCGGAGGTGGAAGGAAAAAATGGCCGCTGTCTCTCTTTCTCCATCTCCCGGCACTATCAGCGAAAGGGACTGATGCAGGAAGCCGTCACCGCCGTCATTGACGAGCTGTTCCAGGTCGAGGGCATGGACTACATCCAGTGCGGTCACTTCGACTTCAACCTCCCCTCCCGGCAGCTGCAAAAGAAGCTGGGCTTTACCCTGCTTCACGCAGAACGCATTGCCTTCAAAGGGGAGGAAATGCTGTGTGTGGAAAATGTCCTTTGGAAAGACCATTGGCAGCAAGGAAATCCTACGGCAGCCGACAAAGGTCTTGATTTTTCCGGATTTCACTGATATAATAGCGAAGAAATTGGAGATGTACCCAAGTGGCTGAAGGGTGCGGATTCGAAATCCGCTAGGCGCCGCAAGGCGTGCGGGGGTTCAAATCCCTCCATCTCCGCCATAACTGGACACCTATTTTGATACAATGCGTATCGAAGCGGGTGTCCAGTTTCTTTTTGTGAAGTCCTTGATTTGCAAGGCTTTTTCGATACTTTAACGATAACAGGCTCTACGGTGATTCAGAAAAGGTCGCAGTAGAGCCTGTTTGCAGTTTTGCGGATATCCCTATTAACGAAAGGTCTGAAAGGGTGTGTATTGGCTCAGAGGATTCATGAAAAGATGCACACCCACAACTCTCAATACGAACAACAGGCAAGCTTAACTCGAGGACATAGCCAGCAGCAAAATTAAGTGTCAAAACTTAATCGCAAAAAAGTTACAAAATCCACGCCGTATAATTGTGAATAGGTCTTGAAAAGATTGAGAAACTATGGTATGCTTTTGGTAACGTTATCAAAAATTGCGTTAGGAGGTGTAATGTGGATCAGATTCAAAGACCATATCCTGTAAGAGAGCGAAGTAAAAACACAAGACAAAAGATTATCGCAGCCTGCGTCCGGCTCTTTTTGGAGCAAGGCTATACCGCTACGACGCTTATGCAAATTACCAAGGAAGCCGGTGTTTCCGTTTCGTCCGTTCAAAATCTTTTTGGAAATAAGGACGGTGTTTTGTTAGAACTTGCCAAGATCATGTTCGCCAATCAGTTTGAAGCGGCGAACAGTATCGGCAAGCAGGAAACAAAACCGCTTTTGGTATATGCGGTGGAAACCTCAATACAGTTAACCCTGACGGAGCTTAACGAAAACCTACGGGATGTATATGTCGCCGCTTACACAAATGAGGCTGCGACGGAATACATCAATAAGCAGACCGCCAAAGAACTGCACCGGATTTTTTCGCCCTATAATCCCGGTTTCACCGAGGGCGATTTTTACGAGTGCGATATCGGCTCAGCCGGAATGATGCGTGGGTTTATGTCAAGGAAATGCGACCAGTATTTCACACTTGAAAAGAAGCTGACAAGGTTTCTGACAATGACGTTACGGTCATATAATGTACCGCAAGCGGAAATTGACGAAGCAATCGCCTTTGTTCTCTCACTGGATATACGGGGTATTTCAAGCGCGATTATGCACAAGCTGTTTGATTTGCTTGCTATACAGTTCCATTTTGAACTGAGTGCAATTGAAAAGTAAGAAAAACAATTTTTTAACAACTTATCGGAAAGCTGGTGATGCGTATGGAAAATCATAAACATTTGACAACAAATAACAGACCGTATCTTGTTATCATTGCGATTCTTGTCTTGCTGCTGATTGCAGCGGGAATATGGATCGCCGCCCTGCTGGGCACAGACGGAACACCATCGGGTTCGGCTTCCGGCGCCGGTCAGACGACGGAAGAAAGCGGAGAAGTTGAAAAGCTGACGGATTCTATTGCGATCCCGGGTTTTGCCCAGTTAAATCTGAAAGCAGGCATCTGCGAACAGAATGTTGCCCTATCCAATCCGGCGCAAAACTTCTGCTATTTCAAAATATCGCTGCTCCTGGAAGATGGAACGGTTATCTGGGTTTCTGAGCTGATCGAACCCGGCCAGCAAAGCGAAGCAATCACCCTGCTGCAACCATTGGATGCGGGAATCTATAAGAATGTGACCGTGCATTATGACTGTTATACAATGGATGGCAGTCTGACACAGCTCAACAGCGGCGAGATTACAATTAAGCTGGTCGTTCAGTAAAGAGAGGGATCCGGAATGATAAAAAACACTTTCCGGTATTTTGACCTTTCTGATCGCAATGCTGGCTGTTTCGCCGGTCTATGCGACGGCAAACGGAACGATCTACGTCACGTTTGTCAAGATCGAAGGCAGCCTGCCGCAGACTGGTGACAGCAGTCTTCTGTGGGCGTGGCAATGTTTACCGCAGGCAGCTTTTGTCTGCTTGTCGGTGCTTGGATGAGAACGAAAAAATCAAAACATATCTGGAAGGATGATTCACATGAAAAAAGTCTTATCGGTTATTTTATCCGTTGCACTGCTGATGTGCATGAGTGTAACGGCGTTTGCCGTGGAACCAAATGTGCACTAGCAGACGGTTTCGGTTGATATACCATTACCCTACGACTATACAGTGACAATGCCGGCAGACTGTTCACTTACCTATGGTAACACTGATTGGCAGCACATTGGAGATGTAACCGTAACATCGGAAAATTGGGATAACATAAACAGTGCTCCCTATGATGGGATTGGTGTTCGTTGGTCTTGGAATAATGATTCCAATCTGAAAAACGTGGATGGAGAGAGCATTTACTTTGACCGTGAGCTGAAGTGGAATGGTCAGATGCTAAGCATCGGTGGAGTGAGATTAACTAGCGATGACACCGTTGGTTTTTATCTGAGGGTTCCGGATTGGTCCGGTGCTGTTGAAGGCACTACATATACAAAAACAATTACGTATCGCGTTAGTTTGGAGGAGAGCACGGAGAAGTAGGTTGCTGGCTAATCCTTTTTATAAGGAGCCTGACTGACATGCATTCTAAGCATTGTGTCATGAACCTGCTGGGGCGGTTTCGGTCAGAAGCCGTCAACCGCCCTTGCATTCATTTTTAAACTTTCTGATCCAAAATATTACTTGAGAACGAAAAAATCAAAACATATCTGGAAGGATGATTCACATGAAAAAAGTTTTATCGGTTATTTTATCCGTTGCACTGCTGATGTGCATGAGTGTAACGGCGTTTGCCGCGGATTCAAAGGAGTACGTGCAGACGGTTTCGGTTATCATTGGTGAACCAAACTATGACTATACAGTGACAATGCCTGCAAACTGTTCACTTACCTGTGGTAACACTGAGTGGCAGCACATCGGAGATATCACCGTAGAATCAGAAAATTGGGATAACATAAACAGTGCTCCCTATGATGGGATTGAGGTTTATTGGGATATCAATTCAGATGACCATCTGGTAAACAAAGATGGAGATACCATTAGATTTGATGACGAACTGGAGTATCAAGGTCAAATGCGGGACGCCGGTGCAGTGAGATTAACTCACGATGACACCGTTGGTTTTTATCTGAGGGTTCCGGATTGGTCCAGTGCTGTTGAAGGCACTATATATAAAAAAGCAATTACGTATCGCGTTGGATTGTGTGAGAGTACGTAGAAGTAGGTTGTTGGCTAATCCTTTTTATAAGGAGCCTGACTGACATGCATTCTAAGCATTGTGTCATGAACCTGCTGGGGCGGTTTCGGTAAGAAGCCGTCAACCGCCCTTGCATTCATTGTTAAACTTTCTCATCCAAAATATTACTAACGAATCAATCAAAAATCTAATACTATTTCCGGATAAAAATCTTTAATTTTTATCCGGAAAGGCACCGCCTTACGGCGTTGCCGATTCTATGATTTTCGAGAAAATCATAGAATCACGTCTCATGTGATTCTCATATAGAAAACTTCAATTTGTTCCAAATTAAAGTTTTCTATTGAGAATCAGTATAAAAGGGTACCCCTTTGGTACAAAAGGTCGATAGGGTGTGCATTTCGTATCAGAATAGGGCCCTACTTTCAAAACCCGGATATCCTGAATGGGATGTCTGGGTTTTTGATGCTGTATTCGGAAAATTGCATTTTCTCTTGTCTCCGGGCAACGCCCATGCTATAATGGTTTCTAATTCCAAATCCTGGAGGTGCATCTATGGAATTTCATGTCAACCATCCGATTCTGTTTGTCCTGGCGGGAATTATCATTGCCGTGGTGCTGGGCCAGTCTGTGTATTTTCTGGTGAAGGCCCTGCGCCGGAGCAAGGAGCTGGGGATGGACCAGAAGAAGATCCGCAAGACCATCCAAACCGCTGCCGTTTTCACCATTGCCCCGGCAGTGTCCATCGTCATCAGTGTCATTGCCCTGAGCAAGAGCCTGGGCATTCCCCTGCCCTGGCTGCGGCTCAGCGTGGTGGGTTCCTTGAGCTATGAGGCCATCGCCGCCGAGAACGCCGTCAGCGCCATGGGCCTGACACTGGGCAAGATCGACCGTCTCACCGCCCAGCAGTTTGTCAACATCGCCCTGGTCATGACCATTTCCATTCTGGTGGGCATCTGGCTGGTGCCTGTCATCGGCAAGAAGCTCCTGGGCGGCATGTCCAAGCTGGAGCACCGGGATGCCAAATGGGCGGAAATCTTCCAGAGCGCCATGTTCATCGGTATGATTTCGGCCTTCCTGGGCTATGTATTCTGCGATTTCTCCCGGCTGTGGACCCCCGGGGACTACAGTCCTACCTCCGGCCTGGTTCCCGTATGTGTCATGGCAGTGTCCGCCCTGGTGATGCTGGTCTGCGGGCTGCTGATGAAGAAATTCAAATGGGCCTGGGTCAATGACTACGCCCTGCCCATCTCTCTGCTGCTGGGTATGGCTTCCGCAATTCCCATCACCGCATGGCTCGGATAAGGAGGTGCCGAAATGAAGAAGAATTTAAGCTACATCGATTCCGTCCACCGGGATGGGCGGATCTGGAACATCGGCGTTATGCTCCTGCTGCTGGCCTTCCCCCTGACCGTGGCCGCCTTTTTCGGCGCCACGCCGGACTGGGGCGCTCTGGTGGTGGGACTCATCGCCACCGCGCCCATGTACTGGGCTGTGGGCATCATTGAAACCATCACCTTTGTCCCCATGCTGGGGGCAGGCGGCTCCTACCTGAGCTTCGTCACCGGCAATATTTCCAATCTGAAGCTTCCCTGCGCCCTGAACGCTCTGGAGCAGAACGACGTCAGCGCCAGCAGTGAGGAAGGAGAAGTGATTTCCACCATTGCCATCGCCACCTCCTCCATCGTCACCACCATCATTATCATGATTGGTGTCCTTTGTATTGTTCCCCTGACCCCCATCCTGGAAGCGCCGGTCCTGGAGCCAGCCTTTGCGCAGATGCTCCCTGCCCTGTTCGGCGGCCTGGGCGTGGCCTTTGTCAGCAAGAACTGGAAGATTGCCATTGCGCCGGTGCTGCTGATGCTGGTCCTGTTCATCTTTGTTCCTGCCCTGAACGCCGGGACTGTGGGCATTATGGTGCCTGTGTCGGTTCTGTTCACCATCGGGGTTTCCCGAATCCTGTATAAGAGAGGAGTCCTGTAAGTATGATCGGTTACCTGATTCTTGCCCTGGTGCTGCTGTTTGCAGCCGTTGTCGCCGTCCGCACCATCCGATTTACGCCCAAGCCCCAGCCGGAGATCTCTGACGAGGAATTGTCCTTTGACCGGGACGCCGCGGTAGATGCCCTGGCCCAGCTTGTGCGGTGCAAAACCGTTTCCTACAATGATTCTTCGCTGGAGGATGACGGGGAATTCGAAAAGCTGATCTCCCTGCTGCCCACGCTGTACCCCAATGTGTTCCGGGTCTGCTCTATGGACCGACTCCCTGACCGGGCCCTGCTGCTGCGCTGGCCCGGAAAGCAGCCCGGCGACCCAGCGGTTCTGATGGCCCACTATGACGTGGTGCCCGTCAACGAGGAAAACTGGGAGAAGCCTCCCTTCGCCGGTATCATCGAAGACGGCATCCTCTGGGGCCGGGGTACTCTGGACACCAAAGTCACCTTCAACGGTATTTTCTCCGCCGCAAATTCCCTGATCGGCCAGGGCTACCAGCCGGAGAAGGACATCTATTTCGCGTTCTCCGGCGGAGAGGAGGTCAACGGCAAGGGCGCGCCCAACATCGTGCAGTATTTCCTCGACCACAACATCCAGCCCGCCATGGTGGTGGATGAGGGCGGCGCGGTGGTGGAGGATGTGTTCCCCGGCGTCAAGCAGCCCTGCGGTCTCATCGGCATTGCGGAAAAGGGCATGCTGAACGCCCAATACCGCACTGTTTCCGCAGGCGGTCACGCCTCCGCCCCCAAGCCCCACACCCCGGTAGGGGTTCTGTCCGCCGCCTGCAAGCGGGTGGAGGACCATCCCTTCCCGGCCCACATGGAAGGCCCTGCCGCCCAGATGTTTGACACCCTGGGCCGCCATTCTACGCTATTGTACCGGGTCATCTTCGCCAACATGTGGTGCTTTGGCTGGGTCATCGACCTGCTGGCCAAGACCTCCGGCGGTGAGATGAACGCCCTGGTGCGAACCACTGTGGCCTTCACCCAGATGGAAGGCAGCTCCGCCCGGAATGTGATCCCGCCGGAGGCCAGGATGGTCTCCAACATCCGGCTGAACCCGGCGGACAGCGTGGCCTCCGCCCTGGATTACCTGAAAAAGACGGTGGACGATCCCAATGTGGAGATCACGGCCCTGGAATCCTTCGATCCCAGCCCCATTTCCGAAACCGACTGCCCTGCCTGGGACAAGGTGGCCGCCGCCGTGGCGGAAACCTGGCGCGGCTGCATCGTATCGCCCTATCTGATGGTGCAGTGCTCCGACTCCCGGCACTACGGCAAGCTCAGCAACCATGTATACCGCTTCTCCGCTATGGATCTGACCAGTGAGGAGCGGGCCACAATCCACGGCAACAACGAACGGATTCGCCTGGAAACCATCGGCAAGGCGGTGGAGTTCTACATCCGGCTGATGAAGAAATGTTGAAAACGGTAACTATTCAGTCGTAGTCGATGGTTTCACCGGAGCAGTGACCAGAGCCTCTCCCTTTGGGAGAGGTGCCAGCCCCTAAGGGCTGGCGGAGAGGGCGACTGGGCAGTCCGATCCTTCGATCTGCTTCGTTGTATCGAATTGCTTACCGCCCTCTCAGTCACGGCCACGGGCCGTGCCAGCTCTCCCAGAGGGAGAGCCTTTGGCGCGTAACCTCGACTTGTACTATAGTGTTATACCATGACTGAACAGTTACGAAAAAAGAAAAGGAGACTTTCGGAATATGAACAATCCCTATTTTGACAATATTCAGAAGAATTTTGGCTTCGGCTTCATGCGCCTGCCCATGATCGGCGAGGACGTGGACATTCCCCAGACCAAGCAGATGGTGGACACCTTCCTGGAAAACGGCTTCAACTATTTTGACACCGCCCATCCCTACATAAACGGGAAAAGCGAGCTGGCGCTGAAGGAATGCCTGACCTCCCGGTACCCCAGGGACCGCTATATTCTCACCAACAAGCTGTCCCCCAACTGCTTTGCAAAGCAGGAGGACATCCGGCCTATGTTGGAGCAGCAGCTGGAGGCCTGCGGTGTGGAATACTTTGACTTCTACCTGATGCATGCGCAGAACAAACAGCGGTTCCAGCAGTACAAGGAAGCCCGGGCCTATGAGACCACGCTGGAGCTGATCCAGGAGGGCAAGATCCGTCATCTGGGTATCTCCTTCCACGATAAGGCGGAGGTGCTGGATCAGATTCTGACGGAATATCCCCAGGTGGAAGTGGTGCAGATCCAGTTTAACTACGTGGACTACGAAGACGAAAAGGTGGAATCCCGGAAGTGCTACGAGGTTTGCCGCAAGCACGGAAAGCCCGTCATCGTCATGGAACCCGTGAAGGGCGGCTCCCTGGTGAACCTGCCGGAGTCGGCCCAACGGATCTTTGACCGGCTGCAGGGCGGCTCCAACGCCAGCTACGCCATCCGGTTCGCCGCCGGATTTGAGGGCATGATGATGGTGCTGTCCGGCATGAGCACTCTGAAGCAGATGCGGGATAACGTCAGCTTCATGCGTTCTTTCCAGCCCCTGAACGCTCAGGAGCGGGAGGCTGTGGAAAAAGTCTGCGCCATTTTCCGCAACCAGGAGTTGATCCCCTGCACCGGCTGCCGCTATTGCACAGAGGTCTGCCCCCAGGGTATTCCCGTCCCGGAGCTGTTCGCCTGCCTAAACGCCAAGCGGCAGTCCCAGGAAGCGGACCTTTCTTCCACAGCTGGCGCCAGTCCCCGGGACTGTCTGCGCTGCGGCTTGTGCGAAGAAAGCTGTCCCCAGCACCTGAACATCCGGGAACTGCTGGTGGTGGCTGCGGAAGAACTGAACAAATAACCATAATCTCCCTCCGGTTTTCACTGGAGGGAGAGTTTTATATCGAAACTCCTCTTGACAAGGTTGCTCTAATCTGTTAGAGTATAATTACTCTACTAGATTAGAGCAAAGGAGCATTATCTATGGAAACGCCAAAAATCTATGAAAGCGAATACCGCTTCTGCCTGATTCTCTGGGCACATGAGCCTGTGAAAAGCAAGGAGCTGGTCCGGCTTTGCAAAGAGCAGCTGGGCTGGAAGTCCACCACCACCTATACCGTCATCAAGCGGCTGTCGGAGCGGGGGGTGCTGAAAAACGAGAATACCGTGGTCACCTCCCTGGTGTCCAAGGATGCGGTTCAGGCGGCGGAGCTGGACGAATTTGTGGAGAAGACCTTCGAAGGGTCCCTTCCCGCTTTTGTGGCGGCATTCACCAAGCGCAAGGACATCACGAAGGCGGAAATTGACAGCCTCCAGGCCATGATTGACCGCTATCGGGAGGAGGAAGACCATGGCTGAGCTGTTTTTGGAGGTCCTGAACCGCAGCATTTCCGCCAGCTGGCTGGTACTCATCATCGTGGCGGTGCGGTTCCTGCTGAAAAAAGCACCCAAGTGGATGGACGTAGTGCTGTGGGGACTGGTAGCCCTGCGGCTGGTATGCCCTTTCTCCCTGGAAAGCACCCTGAGCCTGATCCCCAGTGCGGAAACCGTCCCCCAGGAGATCCTGCTGTCCCCCACCCCCCAGATCAACACGGGGATTGCGGCGGTAAACCGTTCAATAAACCCCATCCTGGCGGAGCAGTTTTCTCCGGAGCCTGTGGCCAGCGCCAATCCGCTGCAAATCCTCATTCCCATTCTGGCTTTTGTCTGGTGCGTCGGCATGGCAGGGATGGCTCTGTACACGTTTGTCAGCTACTGGAAACTGCGGCGGAGGGTGCGGACCGCCATCCATGTCAGCGAGGAACTCTATCTCAGTGAATTTGTGTCTACGCCCTTCGTGCTGGGACTGTTCCGGCCCAGGATCTACCTGCCCTACCACATGAAGGAACAAGACAGCCATTATGTCGTCGCCCACGAGCGGACCCACATCCGCCGAAAGGACTACTGGTGGAAGCCACTGGGCTTTCTGCTGCTGACCGTAAACTGGTTTAATCCCCTGATGTGGCTGGCCTATATTCTGCTTTGTCGGGACATTGAGCTGGCCTGCGACGAGAAGGTCATCCGGGACATGGGCCCCGGTCAGCGGGCGGACTACTCCCAGGCCCTGTTAAATTGCAGCGTCAGCCGCCGGAGCATCGCCGCGTGTCCCCTGGCCTTTGGAGAAGTAGGAGTGAAGGAACGAATCGTCCATGTGCTGAGCTATCGAAAGCCGACTTTCTGGATCGTATTGGCAGCGCTCCTGATCTGCGCAGTGGTAGCGGTGTGTTTTTTAACCGATCCCGCCACACCGGAAAAGCTAAAATGGCTTCAAACTCTGGAAGCTTCGGATATTCTCCGCATCGAATACCATTGTCCCAGCGCCGAACCGGGAAAACAGTACGCCCTTTACGAAGGGGATGCGCTATCCAGTGCGGCCAATATTTTCAACAGCTTTGACGGCGATCGGGTCCGCACAGACGACGTTTCGCCAACCGACAGAACCCATTATACATTAACCGTTACCACCGTCGATCTTCAAGTGCATACCGTGGAAAACATAGGAGACGTCTATCTATGTATTGACGGAAACTACTTTAAGGACACTGACCATCTTCTGGATTCCAAGTGGAATCTTTTCTTCCAGGGAACGGATTATCTGCCCTCCGCAGAGGATTCCAGCCTGGACGTAGAAATGACCGTTGAGGAATGCAGTCCCACCGGCGCAACTGTACTGTTCCGGCAGTTCAGTACCGGGGAAGATACTTCCCTGTTAGGCGGAAACGACTACTTCCTGCAGCGCCTCACCGACGGGAGCTGGGAAGACCTGCCCATGCAGGAAAGTCCAACATTCACTACAGGGACCTATAGTCTTTCAACCATCCGTCGCCAGAAGATCGAATGGGAATGGCTCTACGGTGTTCTTCCAGAAGGGCATTACCGCATCGGTAAATCCGTGACCCAGCTCCTGGACAGCGGACAAAGCAGCGTTGTCTACGGAGAGTTTACGTTGGCTGCTTCTGAGAATCTGTCCCAAGAATCAGAGGACATGATAACAGATTTTCCCGATAATGACAGCGTTTGCATCGGAATCATCCCTACGGAACTGGGCCATTCCCGCTATGCCGTCCTGCCGGATCAGGAGGCCGCCATTGCCGCTTTCCAGACAGCCATCGCCGCCGCTTCTCCGAACTCCGGATGGCGCAATGGCGACAGACCCACAGGCATAACCGTTCAATACCAGGGAGAATATTTGTATCCTCTGGAATCCGGTGAGATGGTCAGCTTCAACGGAAGGGTCAGCGCCACGGATGCCGCCGAAATGTACGCCATATGTGCGGACGCTGCAAGGCAGGCCGGGTGGCAAAGTGCTGTCTGGCCAGAGCAGATCCATGGCATTCAGTCCGCAACCCTAAGCTGGTATGATACTGTGACCCTCTCAGACCCGCAAAAACTCAGCCAGTTGGAGACTATGCTCAGCCGCTCCACGGTTCTCTACGGCGGCGCCGGATGTCCCTTTGGGAATCTGCTGACGCTGAAGCTGGAAGACGGAGAAACCATCACCATTTCCATAGCAGACGACAGCTGCGGCGCATGGCTTTCCAACGGTGTCTACTTCCGATTTGGAAGCGGCAACGAGGGTCTGTACCGTTTGTTTTCCCCCGAAATCATTTCCATGATGGCGAAGGAAAGCATGGATAGCCTGCTGAATGTTCTGGTCTATCTGGACTGGAGCGGTTATGCCAATACCTACGGCCCGGAGGAAACCCTGGCACTTATGAATCTTCTGCGGAACTGGGCTATGGAGGATCCCAGCCTCAGCCGAATCCAAACCATCCTGTTCCTCACCACCGGACTGGACGGGGCTTATACGGAAGCCTTTGCCAATATTCTGGGAGAACTGTATGAATGCAATCCGAAAGACTTTTCCTGGGCCTGCCTTGGCAATGCGACGGAGGAAACCGCAGCTGTCATCCTTGACCTGCTGTCCAAGAACATGGGACTGAGCGTAAACGAAACCCGTGCGCTCTTGCAATCCAATCTTTCGTAAACAGGAACCGCTTTGTCCCAATTATCTGATGCTGCGTCGCTTCCGGTTGGTGAACAGCAGGAAACCCGCCGAAGCAAGTACGGCGATCCCTGCCAGGTGGAAAATCCACGTGCCCATGCCCCCGGTCTGGGGTAGGTTGATTTTTGTATTGCATATTTTCACCGCTGCGTCCGGCAAATGGCTGCTGCCGCTGACGGTGACGGGAATGGGCCTGGTCTCCAGCAGATAGCCGTTAGAGGGCTGCATCTGCACCAGATAATAGCTGCCATAGGCCACACCGCAGAGGGCTGCCATACCGTCTTCTCCCGTGGTCACCTCCCAGACCTGTCCCCCGTCAAGCGCCGCAGAGGCATAGAAAGGCACATAGACCACGGTTTGAATCTCCTCCCCGATATTTAGGAAGGTTGTCTCCACGTTTGGGTCTGCCCGTTCCGCCTCCGTTGCTGGGCGGGCAAGACGGTAGACCGCACCGGGCAAGCTGTTGTCTTCCGAATCCGTATTCCACAGGGTGATACCGCCGGTATGGACCTGACTGATACCGGAATCCGCTTCTGTCCTGATTCCGTCCGGATCTACATACGTCAGGTGAACCATATTGGGGATCGGTTCTCCCAGGGAGGCTGTCTCGTTGATGGCGGCCTGAAACTGGATATGAAGCTCCGGGTCCTGCTCTCCCTTCCCAACATTGGCCATTGCATAAGCCATTCCCGCCTTTGTTAAGCGAACACGGAAGAAATTCCTGTCCACCTCCTCCAGAAGGTAATGATCCTCCAGCCGCAGGCGCATGGGGTCCCCATTCTTCGTATATAAGAACACGCTGAGACTTCCCTGCCCGTAGGTCAGCCGGGTGTCCAGGACAGCGGTAATCTCATAGCTCAGTGCATCCCGTAGATCCCCGGGAATATAACCGCGGATAATCCAGAAATGCGTTTCTCCCACGGCAAAGGAAGCGCTGCTGCATCCTGCCTTGGAAACGTCCAGCTGAATGCCCAGGTCTTCTTCCCGCTCCAGGGTATTGGGCGCAGAAGCAAGGCTCCTTCCGCAGTCCGCCCCGGCAGCGCTCAGCGGCAAAACAAAGACGAAAAGAATCAGCGTCAGCAGCAGGCCAAGGGATTTGAAGGGTAATTTCATAGGGAGCAGTCCTTTCCGTCAATTCGTAGTTCACAGGGGAAGCGGAGCTTCCGACGGCTCTGCCGGTCTTTCCGCTGTATTTGCGCCCAGTTTACCACGAACCCTATGTCGCCTTTTGGAAAAACAGGAAGGGACTTCCGAAATATCTCTCCGGCCATAGCAATTCAGCAGCGCAACAATCACTCCCGTAAATGATCGTTTATGTGCATATCCACTGTAGGGGAGGGTCATTGACCCTCCCGCTGTGTAACGAAACAGAGCGTGAAATAGGTTGCTTCCAGTGCTGGTTTTCACAAAAAGCGACAGGTTTGACCGCTCAAAAACTTTCAGCCGGCGGGAGGGTCAATGACCCTCCCCTACAGTGGGTGCTGCTGAAAACGATCATTTATCGTGCGAATTGCTGCCACAATGGAATCGTTTCCTGGTCAGAGGAAATGGAAACGAGCAGCCTTTCGGCTGCTCGTTACTGTTTTATCGATAGAGCGGGAATTGACCGCAAATTTCTGCTACTGTCTCACGAACCTCCACCTGGGTGCCTTCGAAATCTCTGGCTGTCAGGGCAATGCAGTGGGCGATCTTCCGCATTTCCGCTTCGCCCAGGCCCCGGGTGGTGACGGCAGCGGTGCCGATGCGGACGCCGCTGGTGACGGCGGGCTTCTCCGGGTCGTTGGGAATGGCATTCTTGTTCAGGGTGATGTGGTTGGCGTCGCAGCGGGTCTGCAGTTCCCTGCCGGTGATGCCCATGGGACGCAGATCCGCCAGCATCAGGTGGTTGTCCGTGCCGCCGGTGACCAGGTCGAAGCCCTCCTCCAGCAGGGCCTGGGCCAGGACCTTGGCGTTTTTCACCACATTGTGGGCATAGGTCTTGAATTCCGGGGCCATGGCCTCCTTCAGGCACACCGCCTTGGCGGCAATGACGTGCTCCAGCGGGCCGCCCTGAGTACCGGGGAAGACAGCGGAGTTCAGCTTCTTGGCGTATTCCTCCTTCGCCAGGATCAGGCCGCCCCGGGGACCCCGGAGGGTCTTGTGGGTGGTGGTGGTAACGATATCCGCGTATGGTACCGGGTTCATGTGAGCGCCGCCGGCCACCAGACCCGCAATGTGGGCCATGTCCACCATCAGCACGGCCCCTACCTCATGGGCGATATCCGTGAAAATGGAGAAGTCGATGGCTCTGGGGTAGGCGGAAGCGCCTGCGATTATCAGCTTGGGCTGACACTGCTTTGCCAGATCCCGAATCTGGTCATAGTCGATGAGGCCTGTATCGTGGTTGACATCATAGGACACCACATGGTAGTATTTGCCGGAAATGTTGGCGGGGCTGCCGTGGGACAGGTGGCCGCCGTTGGCCAGGCTCATGCCCATCATGGTATCGCCGGGCTGCAGAATGGCCAGCTCCACCGCCATATTGGCCTGCGCGCCGGAATGGGGCTGGACGTTGGCAAATTCCGCGCCGAACAGCGCCTTGGCCCGCTGAATGCACAGGTCCTCAATTTCGTCCACATATTGACAGCCGCCATAGTAGCGCTTACCAGGCAGACCCTCCGCATACTTGTTGGTCAGGATGGAGCCCATGGTGGCGATCACCGTGGGAGAGGCAAAGTTTTCCGAAGCGATCAGCTCCAGACCATCCTGCTGGCGTTGCAGCTCTCGGCCCATCATCGCTGCCAGATCCGGGTCGTAAGCGGACACAAAGCCAATGGCGTCCAGGGGTTTTCCGTACATAGTAAATTTCCTTCTTTCTTTATGGTAAACAAAAAGCAGCCCGGAATGGACTGCTCTGCATCAACAACCGTTCTGCGTCTCTGTCCGTTTGCCTGAGAGATTCGGCGTAAGCCTTGCACCTTCGGCACACAACTGAATGTGTTCTCCAGAGAGTCCTCTGCTTTCCGGTCTTTGCATTCCGAAAAGCTTCTTCGGGATATTTTGTTTTTGTGTATACAGTATACACGGTATTTCATAGAATGTCAACCGATACTTTGTACGGATTGCGCTCGGAAAAAATTTGTGATATTATGCAAAATAGAAAACAATATGCTTCAGGAGGAAGAAAAACAATGAAACACATTTTCGCCGTTCAGGAGCAGGCGGAGCTGCTGGCCTATCAAGCCTTCCTTACAAAACACCAGGCAAAGCTTACGCAATATCTTGCCTTTCTGAAAGAAACCTACGCCGTCACCGAGCTTCCCCGGGCAGTGGTCTGGGCAGACATGGAAACCGCCACCCACTTGATCAGCGACCTTCCTGTTCCGGCCTACACCAACGAGTACCGGACGGTGTTCTGCCCGGAGTTGGGCACCTGGAGAAACCTATATCTTCGTCAACTGGATTCTCTGAACAGCGTCGAAATCCGGAAATACTATGAAACCGAACTGTGTGAAAATCACATTCTGCAAATCCTGGGTCATGAGTTCGTCCACTACAGTGATTGGTTCCTCGACGATTTCGAAGAAGAACGGGACTGTGGGATCTGGTTTGAGGAGGGCATGTGTGAATATATCAGCCGCAAATACTTCCTGACAGATTCTGAATTTGACCGGGAGGCCAAATTCAATGGCCTATTGGTGGAGCAATTCACTGACCAGTACGGAACCCACTCCCTGGAAAACTTTGGCGCTGCCGCCTACCAAGGGGATTATGCCAGCATCTTTTTCGAATATTGGCGCAGCTTTCTGGCGGTACAGAGAATCGTGGACCGGTTCGGCGGAGACATCCCGGCGGTGTTCCGTTCCTATCACGATTGGGATCGAAAAGGCCGTCAGGAACCCCTGTCCCAGTGGTTTTCGGAGAAACGGTAGACAAAATGCTGAATGCGTATTACTGAATCAGGAACTCACCTCCTCATTCCGCATTCTGCATTCAGCATTTTACATTTTACTTGATATATCCCTGTTCCTTCAGAATCTGCATCATTCGGCTGGTGGACTTGTCCACAAAGGTGGGCTTGCCGAAGGTCTTGTGCAGCCACTGGACGCTGAGCTCCTGCCACTGGGCAAAGGCGGGGTCCAGATTCTTTGTGCTTCCGTCAGCAGTGACCTCATTGGCCAGGGCATATCCGTGGGGTCCATACTGGAAGATGTGCAGCTCATAGCGCAGCCCCAGATCGCTGTAGGCCTTGGCCACCGGCAGCGCGCCGTAGGCTGTCAGCAGGTCCTCAGCTGTGGCTGCCAGGAATACCGGGGGTGCATCCTTAGTAATCTTCGCCACCAGGTCGTATTTTTCCGCGTCCGCGTCGGTGACATCGTCCCGGCCCTCCAGGATTTTCAGCAGGAAGTTCGCTCGGGGCATATTGGGCGCGGAGGCGGCAGGATAGCCCAGGATCATGGCATTGGGCTTATGCTCCGCCAGCAGACCGGAAGCAAGCGCCAGATGTCCGCCTGCCGAAAAGCCGCAGACGGCAATTTTCTGCGGATCAATGTTCCACTGCTCCGCGTTGTCCCGGATATAGCCAATGGCCCAGGAAATTTCTTCCAGTGCTGTAAAGCCTGCCGCATCCTTCCCGACGGAATAGCGCAGTACGAAGGCGTGGAAGCCCCGGGCCGCATAGCTCAGGGCCACCGGCTCCCCTTCTCTGGGAGAGCAGTAAACATAGCCGCCGCCGGGACAGACCAGGACGGCGGGACGGCTGCGGTCCTGGCCCAGGGTAATTTCACAGTCCAGGATGAAGCCATCCAGAGTGGCCTCGGGATGGCCCGGAACCGTCATGTGAATCCATTGCATAAAACAATTCCTCCTTTGCAGATGCACAGCTTATTCTGAACTTCAGCGGCGTGATCCGCACCTGAAAATTTGCTTGATCAGCCACTCCCCGCGTTCGAAGATCACAGCAAACAGGAAAGACAGCGCGGCAACCGCAAAGGGGCGCAGATAAGGTTCCCACTGTCCCATGGCCGCAGAAAAAGATGCCTCAAAGAATTTCAGATAAAGCTGCAGAATGATGACATGAAAAAGATAGATGTAGGTTGACCAGGCCCCGAACTTTGCAATCAATGCGTCCCACACTCCGGCGTGCGAAGTAACAATGGGATGGGCGACCAGGAAAATCATCAGCATGACAACCTCTGCAATCGCGCCCAGGGTCATCTGCCCCATTCCCAGCTTGTTCCCCTGAAGGAGGCTCAGCAGGACTCCGGCAAGGATGATCAGCAGCTGTTTACGGGTAGTAAGCTGATAATTCGTAAGAATCTGTTCCTGATATTCATGGATAAAAATACCCAGTGTGAACATCGGCAGTCCCATAAAATAAGCGTTGCGATACAATAGATAGGGAATATCCATGCCAAGCAATGGCAGAATCACTCCCAAAGCAAGGAAAACAGAAAACAAGCAAAGGCTTATGATATACAAAGGCCGATAATTGACCGGTTTTTCCCCAAAGAAGCGAACATAGACCCGAAGGATCCAATAGCATAAGCAGGCGGAAGAAAGATACCACAGGTGTCCCATCCGAGGATCCAGCTGAAAAATCAACCAATTTGCAATTTCCTCTAAATCCGGTACAAAGCAACGCAAATAAGCAATCGTACTGCCGCCTTGGTATTCTGTCATCAGGCATCCCCATACCAAATTCACAAGGATCGCGGTCAAATACAGCTGCAAAAGATGTTTCAAACGTCTTGTAAGCGTTTCTTTGTCTGCCCCATAATTGAAGTACCCGGAAATCGCAAAAAACACAGGCACCGCAAAACAGGAGAAAGACTTTACAAAACCGTCAATTGTTCCAGGGAACGAAACATGAAGAAATACCACCAAAATAGAAGCAAACATCTTGCAGCATTCCATGGATTGGTTTCTTTTCGAATGAACATATGTATTATGCATGAATTTACAACCCTTTTTCTATTTTTCTGTGATCCTCGCCAAGAATTCCGGGATGGTTTCTTGGCTCCGGAAGGAACAGAAGAAGCGCAAGCAAAGATCTGCCGCTAAAATACGGCAGATCCTTTGCCTAACGTTCAGCCACCCAGGTTATGCAGGAACTCCTGCTTCTTCCGGGCGCCGTATTCTGAATAGTCACCGGACCGGAGCTTGCCGAAGGCAACGGCAACGGCCTCGTCCCAGCTCTGTTTCTCATGGTTCACCAGAATGGGATAGTAGCAGACCCCGTTTTTCTCCGCCGCGTCACAGTCGCCGGGGGCGTCGCCCACCATCAGCACCTTCTTCGGGTCATAGCCGAATTTCAGCATAGCGGCAATGCAGGCGGCCTTGGAGCCCACATCCTGGGCCAGCACGATGTCCGTGTGGGGAAGCAGGCCGAATTTGCCCCACTCCTCCTCCACCGCGTCCCGGTTGGCGCTGGAGACCATGGCCACATCCGCAAAGGCATGGGCAGCTTCCAAACCTTCCTTGGCCCCTTGGTAGGGGATCTTCAGCTCCTCGGGCAGCTGGACGATGGCAGCATTGACAGCCTTGGACCAACTCAGAGCCTTCAGAAGAATCTCCCTGGCCTCCGGGTCCGTGGCTTCCTCGGCGGCCTTGGCAGCGCCGTCGTTGGACAGGGCCGGAGCCGTGGCCGCCCAGTGCTGCAAGGCGGCAATGCCGGGGATGGGCTTGTAGGTCTCGTTGATCTCCCCCAGGGCCATGGCCAGGCCCTTGAACCGGTTGATGCCCCGGGTCATGGAGAACAGGTTGATCTCATTCCAGCGCTGCAGGATCTCGTCACGCCACTGGCCTAAGTCCCATTCGTCAATCATACAGGGGCCGAAGCAGTGGAAATGCTTGCAGTTCATGGTGTCCATGACGCAGCCATCGGAGTCTACACAGACCAGATAATCGTGCTTTTTCTCATAGGAATCAAAGATGGACATTGGTTTCACCGCCCGTTTACATATGGGTGTCGATCATGCCGCAGTAGGAGTCGATGGGGTCGGTGCCCTTGAAGGCCTCGGGACCGGCCAGCAGCGCATCCACCAGGGCGTCCATGGTATCGTCGTTGGCGTCGTAGGTGTTGATGTAGGTCTGCAGCATGGGGCAGTCCGCCAGCATGGTGGGCTTGTTCACGGAGATACCCACAACGGGCAGCTCGTGGACATACCAGGGGATCTCACCGCCGCCCTTGGACAGGCCGAAGGAGGGATGGCCATTTGCCACATTGAACAGGGTAATGACCAGATCCTGGCCTGCTACGAAATCGGAGATAGCGTTCTTACCCGCGAAATACAGGTTCAGGCTGAAGGGCTTGCCTGCCTTGACCTCCGCCATCATCTTGTCCAGGGGGCTGACGTAGATAAAGGCATCAAAGCCCTTTTCGATCAGACGGTCCCGGAGCTTCTCCGCAGGGGTTTTTCTGGATGCGCCGCCGCCCATGGCCATAGCCACCAGGGCCGCCATGGGACCGTCGGCTCCCTTGACCTGAACGATCATGATTCGCTTGGTCTTCTCGGGAGACAGGGGCAGAACCCCCTCCTGCTTATACTTCACCAGTGTCAGGGCGTCCCGGGAAATGGCGGGAGCCACAGCCCGGAATTGGGGATTCTGCAGCACGGCGGGCAGAGCCTCGGCGCTGGGGCACAGGTCCTCCTTGGCCTTCTTGTTCAGGCCCATGGCCGCCTTCAGGCCCAGAATGCGGGTCAGGGCTTCCTCCATACGGTCCTCGGAAATGATGCCGGTCTTGTAGGCATTCAGCATAGTGGCATAGTCTTCGTCAGGATCGTTGAAGAACAGGAACATGTCGCAGCCGGCGTTGATAGCGGCGGGCAGCATGTCGGCGCGCTTCATCTGGTTGGTCATGCCCACCATGTGGGAGGCATCGGTGACCACCATGCCGTTAAAGCCCAGCTTATCCCGGAGCAAACCGGTCATGATCTCGGGGCAAAGGGTGGCGGGACGGAGCTGCTCGGGGGTGATGTCGGGGTTCAGCTCCTTCATGTACTCGGGCATCAGGATATGACCGCCCATGATGGCGGGCAGGCCGCCGTCGATCAGGGTCTTATAGACATGGCCATAGGTTGCCATCCACTTTTCCAGGCCGAAGTGGTTGACATTGTTGGACATATGGGCGTCCCGGTAGTCCTGGCCGTTTCCCGGGAAATGCTTGGCGCAGGAGGCAACGCCCGGATTCTCGTGGATGCCGTCCATATAGGCCTTACCCATGGCGGCAACCAACTGGGCGTCATTGCCGTAGGCCCGGGACAGGACTTCCTCACACTCCCAGTTATAGGTGATGTCCACCACGGGAGCGAAGGCCATATTGCAGCCGGTGGCGGCGATCTGCGCGCCGGAGATCCGGCCCATGGCCTGGGCATATTCCGGCTTCCGGGTAGCGCCGATCTTCACCTGACTGGAAACAAAGGTGCCATCCACGCAGACGCCGATACCGCCGGATTCCGGGTTACAGGCAATGAAAACGGGGATCTTGGCATACTTCTGCAGGGTGCGGTTCTGCTCCAGGACCTTGGCGCCGGGCATGCCGTTGTAGCGGCAGCCGCCCAGATGGTATTTCTCCATCAGTTCCTTCAGATACCCTTCCTCCTGGGAGGCGGTCAGCTGCCAGAACAGCTGTCCGACCTTCTCCTCGTCGGTCATGGCGGCGATGGTCCGCTCCACCCAGACGATGTCCATGTCGCTGAGGGAATAGGGCTTTGCTCGTAAATCAACCATTGGAATCACAAATCCTTTCTGAATGTACCTACTGGCAGTTTTTTCTGCCAGTTTATAAAGAAGCAAGAATACTATACCAGAGTTTCCGCTTTTTTGCAACAGAAAAAGCAGTAATTACGTTACAGAATTGTTAATTCTACACAATGGAGAAAACTGTTGTTTTCAGGAATGCCCTGTGCTATAATGAGTTTCACCGAATCTGTCCGATGGAGCGGCTGATTTCCATTGGAACAAATCCATACATAGAGGAGAGAAGCGACATATGCAGCTAGTCTTTCTTACCGCCCTGGGCGTAGGCGGCGCAACAGTTTTGGGCAGCATCCTTGGTTTCGCTTTCAAGAAGATCACGCACAAGTTCAGCGATGTGGTGCTGGCATTTGCTGCGGGGGTCATGCTGGCAGCGGCGGTACTTGGTCTCATCGTTCCTTCCGTGGAATACGGTGGGAAATTCGGGCTTCTGATCACCGTGGCGGGTATCTTCGCCGGAGCCCTGTGCCTGAACCTGATGGACCGGCTGGTGCCTCACATGCACCATCTGGTGGGCGGCGATTCAGAGACCCACCACGGCAATGCCAATCTGGACAAGGTATTGCTGTTCGTTTCCGCTATTGCCATCCATAACCTGCCGGAAGGCATCGCCGCAGGCGTCAGCTTCGGGTCTGAGAATACCGCCGAAGCGCTGCTGATCGCGGGCGGCATTGCTTTACAGAATATCCCGGAGGGCATGGTCATCATTGCCCCGATGCTGGCGGCAGGGATCAGTCCCCGGAGAACCATTATCTGCGCCCTGGCAACGGGCCTGATTGAGGTGGTGGGAACATTGCTGGGCTACTTCGCCGTGACCATTGCCACCGCCATTCTGCCCTTTGCCCTGGCTTTCGCCGGGGGCACCATGCTTTACGTCATCAGCGATGAGATGATCCCCGAGACCCATGCCCACGGCACGGAGAACGGCGCCACCTATGCCCTGCTGGTGGGCTTCTGCGTCATGCTGGTGTCCGATGTGCTGCTGGGGTAACGGCATGGAAAAGGAGGACATTCTCCGGCGACTCAATGCCTTGGGTCTGGCCAAAAGCCAATACTGGGTGATCACTGGCAGCGCCATGGTGCTGTATGGTCTCCGGGAGCGGACCCACGACATTGACCTGGGCTGTACCGGGAAATTGGCTGACGAGCTGGAACGGCAGGGATTCCCCGTTACCGTTCATCAGGACGGCAGCAGGAAAATTTTAATCGACCAGGACATTGAAGTCTTTGAGAACTGGCTTTACGATGAAGTAGAAATGCTGGACGGTGTTCCGGTGATCTCCCTGAAGGGCCTGCTGGAAATGAAACGGCAGCTGGGACGGGAAAAGGATCAAAGAGATATCCGGCTGATGGAAGCCTATCTTGCTGGGAAACTGGGATAGGGACATACAAGAAAGGAATCAATACGAAAGATGCAAAAGGCTATTTTATTCGACCTGGACGGCACATTAACAGACTCCGGCGAGGGCATCATCAACTGCGCCATTGTGGCACTGGAGCATTTCCACCTGCCCATCCCCTCCCGGGAGGAACTGCGGGTATTCGTGGGACCTCCCCTGCAGGAATCCTTCCTCCGGTTTGGAGTCCCCGCCGACAGGGTGGACGAGGCCATTCAGGTTTACCGCAGCCGCTACATCCCCATCGGAAAATTTGAAAATATCCCCTACCCCGGCATCCGGGAGCTGCTGGAAGCGCTGAAAGCGGAAGGACATAAACTGTATGTGGCCACCTCGAAACCGGAAACCATGGCTGTGGAAATTCTGGAGCATTTTGACCTGGCAAAGTACTTTGACCAAATCTGCGGAGCCTCCATGGATGCCTCCCGAAGCTCCAAGGAAGCGGTCATCGCCTATCTGCTGGAGCAAAACGGACGGGCGGACAACATGGTCATGGTGGGCGACACCAAATTTGACGTTATCGGCGCCAAGAAGCACGGCATTCCCACCATCGGCGTGGCCTGGGGCTACGGAGAGGTGGCGGACATGCGCGCAGCCGGAGCCGCCGCCATTGCGCAGACCACGGAAGAATTGTATGCCCTGATCCACCGTGACCTGGAATTTCAATGATTGTGAGGTAATCCGTTATGAAAATTACAAATGTCCGGCTTGGCCGTATTTCCGTCCCTCTGCGGACGCCCTTTAAAACCGCCCTGCGCAGCGTCAACAGCGTGGAGGATGTGATCGTGGAGATCCACACCGACACCGGCGCGGTGGGTTACGGCGAAGCCCCTCCCACCGGGGCCATCACCGGGGACACCACCGGGGCCATCCTGGGAGCCATCCGGGACCACATCTCCAAGACCATCATCGGCCGGGATGTGGACGAGCTGGAGCCTCTGCTGCAGACTGTGCAGAAAAGCATCGTAGGCAATTCCAGTGCCAAGGCGGCGGTGGACATGGCGCTGTGGGATCTTTACGGCCAGCTGTACAATATCCCCGTATATAAACTGCTGGGCGGCGGCAGAAAGCAGATTGTCACGGACATCACCATCTCCGTCAACGATCCCGAAACCATGGCCGCCGACGCGGTTAAGGCTATCGGACGGGGCTACGACTGCCTGAAAATGAAGGTAGGCGTCAATCCCCAGCTGGACGTGGCCCGGCTGAAGGCCGTCCGGGAGGCGGTGGGAAAGGATACCGTGATCCGCATTGACGCCAACCAAGCCTGGCAGCCCAAGGAAGCGGTGCGGCTCCTGAACCAGATGCAGGAGCAGGGGTTGGACATCGAGTTGGTGGAGCAGCCTGTCAAGGCCCACGATCTGGAGGGACTGAAATACGTCACGGAGCGCAGCTACGTTCCCGTGCTGGCGGACGAAGCGGTGTTCTCTCCCGAGGACGCCATGACCATCCTGAAAATGGGGGCGGCGGATCTGCTGAACATCAAGCTGATGAAGTGCGGCGGTCTCTACAACGCCCTGAAAATCGCCTCCGCCGCTGAGGTCTTCGGCGTGCAGTGCATGATCGGCTGTATGCTGGAGGCCAAGATCTCCGTCAACGCGGCGGTGCATCTGGCCTGTGCCCGGAACATCATCACCAAGGTGGATCTGGACGGCCCGGTGCTGTGCAGCGAGGACCCCATTCTGGGCGGTGCGGTGTTCCAGGAAAAGCAGATTACCGTTTCCGACGCGCCGGGAATGGGCATTGTCGGCATCGAGTCCGGACGGCTGACCTATCTTGAGGAATAATACAGAAAAGCAAATGTACACTGCGTAGGGGGCGGCATCCCTGACGCCCCATTGGCATGCAGCACGTTTCGCGAGAACGGAACACTGTACCGAAAGGGGCGTCAAGGATGCCGCCCCCTACGGTCACTGCCAAATTCACTTGGCTTTCCTTTCTGTCAAAAAGAAACGCCATGACTTTCGTCACAGCGTTTCTGAAAATGCTTTTATTCGTTCTCTTTTAATCTTTCCGCCATATACCTGCGGACCTGGTCCGGCTCCATGCCCAGCACCAGCGAAAATTCGCTGGTGAGCAGCTTCTCCGCGTCCCGCAGGAAGTTTTCGTCACACAGGTGGCACTTCCTTCCCGCTGCTGCCTGAGAGGACTTGTGGCGATAAAGGGTGCGAACCATGCGCATGAGCTTGATCCGGTCTCCGCTGTTAATCAGTTCCCGGTATGTCTGCTTGCGCAGATTCTCATCCTTAATCCAGCTGTCGGCCCGGACCTCCTCCGAGGCCAACATGTCTTCCAGCTCCTCCCTGGAGAGCATCCGGCGCAGCTTCGCCATTGCGGCAGCATTTTGGGTAGGCACCAGGTACTTGGAGCCTCCCTGCCCTACCGGCTCCAGCGCCAGATAGGTCATGCGCTTTCTGTCAACAACTCTCTCCTCCTGATCCACCACGCGGCAGACGCCGTGGCTCCCGTACACGACCTGATCTCCTACCTGAAACATCCCATGTAACCCCCTTGAAAAATCCGAAGCTTCCCCTCTTACCGCATTCATTATAGCACAGTTTTTTTCTCTTTTCACATGGGAAAATCGCTGAATTTTTGGCCGTGTTTTTGGATGCCAAACTCATAAAAATGCTGCCTCGAAGGAATTTTCGAGGCAGCGTTTTTTGGCATTAAATGGTTTCCAGCTTGATGGTGTCGGTATTGCCGTGCTGGCCGTTGATGGGGCCGCCGGTCAGCAGGATATTGTCGCCGGGCTGCAGGTCCAGGACCTGGATGGCGGCCTTCTTGGCGTAGTAGAACATGACATCCATGCTGGGGAACTGCTCTGCCATGACGGGGGTCACGCCCCAGCTCATGGACAGGCGGCGCCAGATCTTCCGGTCAGTGGTCATGCCGATGATGTTCACCGGGGTACGGAACCGGCTGACCAGCATGGCGGTCTTGCCGGATACAGAGCAGACCACAATGCCCTTGGCGTTGACGTCAATGGCCATGGAGCAGACCGCGTGGGAAATGCAGTCCAGATTGTTTTTGCCCACATACTCGGTGGACAGGAAGCGGCGCTTATAGTCCGTATGATGCTCGGTATACTCGGCGATCTGGGCCATGGCCTTCACCGCCTCCACAGGATACTTACCGGCAGCGGATTCGCCGGAGAGCATAACGCAGGAGGTGCCGTCATAGACAGCGTTGGCCACGTCGGAAATCTCGGCACGGGTGGGACGGGGATTCTGGATCATGGACTCCAGCATTTCCGTGGCCGTGATGACCCGCTTGCCCATCATGCGGCACTTCCGGGTCAGCTTCTTCTGAACAGCGGGCACCTCTACATAGGGAATCTCCACACCCAGGTCGCCACGGGCGATCATAATGCCGCCGCAGGCGGAGCAGATATCCTCCACATTGTCCACACCGGACTGGTTCTCGATCTTCGCCACAATCTCGATATCGCTGCCGCCGTTGGCATCCAGCAGCGCCTGAATATCCAGAACATCCTGCTTGGTGGAGACAAAGGAGGCGGCAATGAAATCCACACCCTGCTCGATGCCGAACAGGATATCCGATTTATCCTGCTCGCTGAGGTACGGGCCGGACATGACCTTTTTGGGGAAAGACATGCTCTTGCGGTTGCTCAGCTGGCCGCCCACCAGGCATTTGCAGATAATGTCGCTGCCCTGAATCTCCTGAACCTCAAACATGACCATGCCGTTGTTGACCGTGACGGTATCACCGGGTTTCAGATCCTTATTCAGATTCTTATAATTGACGCTGACTCTGGTCTCGTCGCCTTCCACCTCATCGGTAGTGAAGGTGAAGGTTGCGCCATCGGGAATATCGACCTTGCCGGAAGCAAAGGTTTTTACCCGGTACTCCGGCCCCTTGGTGTCCAGCATAATGGCGATGGGCAGGCCAAGCTTCTGCCGGACATGCTTAATCAGTTCGATCTTCTTTGCGTGCTCTTCGTGGGTGCCGTGGGAAAAGTTCAGCCGGGCCACGTTCATGCCGGCCAGGCACATTTGGGTCAGGGTCTCCTCATTCTCACTGGCGGGGCCAATGGTGCAGATAATTTTCGTTTTGCGCATATGTCAAATTCCTCCTGCTTGCTGTAGAAGTAAAATGAATCCACCATAGAAATTTTATCACATGCGCATTTTTCCGTCAATGTAATTTTCGGAGCAACTGTTGAAAAAATGGGGTGCGAAACGACCACTGACTATGCGGCACTTGGAGTTCGGCAGAATCGTTGCACAAGAAATCACATTTTCAATCCATCCACGAAGTGGATACCACAACTTCACACTCCACTCTCCAAACTCCACACTTTCAAGCTCAGCATCGTTACCCAAACGTCAATTCCACCCGGTAATTCCGCAGCCAGAAGTCCAGCTGGCACAGGTAGGCCATGGTCTGGGGCCGCCGCATCAGCTGACCGTACCAGGGCCACTGGGTATCTGCCGAAAGGAGCTTTCGAACCGCTTCGAGATTGACCAGCTGCCAAAGGGCGGCGTTTTTGTCCGCCATGATCTGCTCCAGCCTGGCCGCAATGAGCTGCGCGTAACGGGGATCGAAGGTCTTCGGATAGGGGCTTTTCTTCCGGTACAGCACCTCCTCCGGCAGCAGACCCGCCATGGCATGGCGAAGCAGTCCCTTTTCCATGCCCTGATAATCCTTGTACACCCAGGGAACGCCATACAGATATTCCGCAATGCGGTAGTCGCAGAAGGGCACCCGGACCTCCAGGGAGTGGTACATACTCATCCGGTCCTTCCGGTCCAGAAGGGTCTGCATGAACCAGCGGAAATTCAGGTTCACCATCTCCTTCATGCGTTTTTCCTGGTCCGGGGTTCCCGGCAGGATATCGCTTTCCTGGCAGGTCTTTCGGTAGGAATCCATGACGAAGTCAGCAGCGTTAAGGCGCACCGAGGGTGTCAGAATGGATGCCCGGTCCAATGTGTTCTGGGCCCAGGGGAAGCCCTCTCTGGCCCGGACGGCAGGATCCCGGTACCAGGGATAGCCGCCGAAGATTTCGTCGGCGCACTCGCCGGACAGAGCCACCTTTACCTCTTGCCGAATCTCCTTGCAGAAGGCCAGTAAGGAGAAGTCCACATCCGCCATACCCGGAAGGTCCCGGGCGATGGTCGCTTCCTCCAGGGCATCCACCAGATCCTCCGCATTCAGCACCGTCCATTGGTGGTCTGTGTCCAGAGCCTCCATCATGATCCGAATGTAGGCGCTGTCGGAATTTGGCTGGAACTTATCGGCCCGGAAGTATTTGTCATTGTTCTCATAGTCTACGGAGAAGGTTTTCAGCCGCTCTCCCCTCTCCTGCATCTCATTGGCACAAATGGCAGTGATAATACTGGAATCCAATCCACCAGAGAGGAATGTGCCGATAGGAACGTCAGAAACCATCTGCCGTCGGATAGCATCCTTCACCAGATACCGGACGCATTCCGCCGTCTCCTCGAAGCTTTCCCGGTGTTCCCGGTCACGGAGCTTCCAGTAGCGGCGCAGCGTCAATTGCCCATTTTCATAATAGCCGCAGCAGCCTGGCTCCACCTCCTGAACGCCCTGAAATACCCCGTTGCCCGGAAGCCTGCCGGGGCCGAGCAGAATCAGCTGGGCCGCTCCGGTTTCGTCCAGGCGGGCCCGGACGGCTGGATAGGCCAGAATGGTCTTGATCTCCGAGGCAAACAGCAGCCCGCCTTTATGGAGCTTATAGAACAGGGGCTTCACACCGATACGGTCCCGGGCCAGGAACAGCCGCTTCCGCTCACACTCCCAGACAGCAAAGGCGAAGATCCCGTTGAACCGGTCCACACAGCCTTCGCCGTACTCCGCGTAGGCGTGGAGCACCACCTCTGTATCCGAGTGGCCGGTAAAAACATGGCCTGCCGCCGCCAGCTCCCGGCGAAGCTCCTCCGTATTATACAGCTCCCCATTGTAGACCAGCATATAGGTTTCCCCTGCTTGCTGCAGCACCATGGGCTGTCTGCCGTTGACCGGGTCGATGATGGCGAGCCTTGCGTGGAGCAGGGTCACGTCCTCCTCCTGAAACACACCGCGGTCATCCGGACCACGGCGGTGCATGGTGGCAAGCATGGCTTGAATGGTATCGGCCGAGGCTTGCAGACCGATCATACCGGAAATCGCGCACATAATGGTCACATCCTTTCCATCCTCTTATCCTATGCATGATTTTCCCGGAAATGTGCATACTGAGGAAGCAAGGAAGCCATCGGCCAGCGCCGACAGCGAAACGCCGGAGATTCCAAGGATTCCCTCGCGGTTATATTTCCTGCTGTAAAGGATCGTTTATCGTCGCACCCAACGTAGGGCGGGGTCATGACCCCGCCGACCAGCCCAATCGCTTGCCTATGGAAATTGGATGCGTAATGTTCGGATTTCCCCTCTAACCGGGAAAATCTGTCAACATAGTGCGTCGGCGGGGTCATGACCCCGCCCTACGGTTGGTGCAAACGTAAACGATCATTTACCGCGCATAACTTGGCCGCGGCGGAATCGTTCTTCCCGCTTTTTGCATCACAAACTACCAAAAAAAGGGGCATGCGGCATGAAAAACAGCAAGGAGATTCTGTCCTCCGTACTGAAAACCACGCAGATGGGGCAAGTAGGCATCCGCAGTGTGCTGGACACCAGTATGCGCCCCGGACTGCGCAAAGCTCTGGAGTCCCAGCTCCATGAATATGACTCCATCGAAACAGAGGCCCACTCCATCGCCACCCAGCGTGGCTGGGAGCTGGAGGAACTGGACCCGGCGGTGCGGTTCATGACGGACATGATGACCCGGATGAAGCTAAACGGCAGGAACTCCGACTCCAAAATTGCCGGAATGATGATCGAGGGCAACACCAAGGGCATGATCAAGGGCCTGAAGAACCTTCACCAATTTGCGGGACAGGACGAAAAAATCAACATCCTTTCCCAGAAGCTGCTGGACTGCGAAACCGCCAACATCCGGCAAATGCAAGGGTTTTTATAAAATGCAGAATGCTGAATGCTAAATGCTGAATTGGCGTATTTTTTTAGCATATCTATAATATCCGTCATCCCAGCCTTCCGCCGGTCACGCCGGAAGTTCTGTGGGTTCGAAACAAAGCAGGAAACGCCTCCAAACTCCGTTCATTCAGCATTCAGCATTCAGCATTTAGCATTTCCAACACCTCCTAACTTTCCAGTAACCTTCCTGTCTGCTGCCGCATATGATAGCGGAGAACGTGAAAGGAGTGATTCTCTTGAGCGCAACAGGCTACATACAGGTACGCGCCTATGCCAGTACGGCCAGATTCCCGCTGAAGGATGTGGCCATCACCGTAACCTCCGCCGATGGAACCGCCATCGCCATGCGGCTCACGGACCGGAACGGGATGATCGATCCCATCGAAGTGCCGGTGCCGGACAAATCCGAAAGCCAGGAGCCGGAACCCCCGGAAAAGCCCTTTGCCTCTGTCAACCTGTACGCCCGTCTGAAGGGGTATGAACAGGTGGAGGCAGAGAATTTACAGGTGTTCGCGGACACCGTTACCAATCAGAATCTGGAGCTGATTCCCTTGTCGGAGCTTCCGAACCAATGGGATCAGACGGTTATTTTCAACACACCTCCCCAGAACCTTTAGGAGGTAGCCTATGCCGCCTGTTACACCTTATGTTCCCCAGCAGATTACGGTCCATCTGGGTGCGCCGGATTCCGACGCCCAGAATGTGACCGTCAGCTTTTCCGACTACGTCAAGAACGTAGCCTCCAGCGAAATCTACCCCACCTGGGAGGAGAGCGCCCTCCGGGCCAATATCCTGTCCATTGTCTCCTTCGCCCTGAACCGGGTGTATACCGAGTTCTACCGCAGCCGGGGGTATGATTTCGAGATCACCAGCTCCACCGCCTACGACCAGTTCTTTGTCAACGGCCGCAGCTTCTTCTCCAATGTCTCCCGTCTGGTGGATGACCTGTTTAACAGCTATCTGCGCCGCCCTGGCTTCGTGGAGCCATTGGCCGCCAAATTCTGCAACGGCACCACCGTCACCTGCG
>CAMGIN010000009.1 GCA_946056135.1 uncultured bacterium
GACCACTTTCGTCACGCCTTTTGCCTATTTTACTGTCTTACGAACAACGCCCGAAAGGGAGGTTCCTTGTTATAAGGTATGAAGAAAGGTCTCCATCCGGTCCAAGCCTTTTTTCAGCTCCTCGTCACTGTAGCAGTAAGACAGACGGATGTAGTCATCGGAGCCGAAGCAGCTTCCGGGGACGGCGGCAACTTTACCCTCCTGAATCATCCGGGTACAGAAAGTTGCGGAGTCCATGCCGAACTTGGCGATCCTGGGGAACACATAGAAGGCGCCCTGCGGCTCCGGGAAGTCCAGCCCCATCCCCCGCAGCCGGGTGCAGACATAGCTCCGGCGTCCGGCATAAATCTCCCGCATAGGGGAAGGGTCAGTCCCCAGGGCAGTGACGGCAGCCTCCTGCACAAAGGTGGGTACCGCCGTGATCTCGGCAGCGCTTAATAGCAGCAGCCGGTCCATAACATACTCCGGGCAGGTCAGGTAGCCCACCCGCCAGCCGGTCATGGCGTAGGGTTTGGAAAAGCTCTGACACAGGATCAGCTGGTCCTGCAGCTCCGGGGCCAGACTCAAATCCGGACAGGGACCGCAATAGGAGAGCTGGCTGTAGACATTGTCGCTGATGACAAAAATAGACTTGCCCAGCACCGCCTTCTTCACCGCCGCAAGGCTTTCCCGGGAAAAGACCACGCCGGTGGGATTGCAGGGGGAATTCAAGACAATGGCCTTGGTCTTCGGCGTAATAGCGGCATTCAGCGTTTCCCTGGTGATCTGAAAATCTGTCTTGGTCACGTCCAGATGCACCGTTTTGGCTCCGGCAATGGTGGCGATGGTCTCATACAGCCCAAAACCGGGAGTGGGGACAATGATCTCCTCTCCGGGATTCAGGATGCCGAAAAGGGCCGTAAACAACGCCTGGCAGGCACCCACGGTAATCAGCACCTGGTCCGGCGCGGTCACATGTCCCCGGGCTGTCTCAAAAGACGCCACCGCTTCCCGCAATTTCTGGGTGCCCTGGTTGGGGGCATAGTGGGTCTTGTTCTCGTTCAATGCCGCCATGGCAGCGGCTTTGATGACCTCCGGCGTGTCCAGGTCCGGCTCGCCGATGGTCAGCATGGCGCAGTCCGGGGTCTGCCGGGCCAGATTGGTATACACCCGGATGGCGCTGCGCTTTAGGGAAGATAAATTTTGATTCAATGGGATCATAAAAAACGCTCCGCCAGACCCTCAAAGAAGTCCGCGCCTTTCAATAGAATGGATTCGTCAAAATCGAATGTATCTGCGTGGAGAGCTGGGGTATCGCCCACGCCCAGGAAGAAGAACATACCGGGAAGCCGCCGCTGATACCAGGAGAAATCCTCCGCCGTCATGGAGGGCGCATCCAAGGGTGTGAAGGCCGCACACTTCCAAACGGCTTCGTATAAGTCCGGCGGATTCATGACCGCGGGATAACCGTCGTTCATATGGACATTCACCCTGCAGCCGTAGGTTTCTTCCAATTCCCTGCCGATGGCCCGCAGCCCGTTTTGGAGAGATTCAAACACATCATCCTGGAACGCCCGCAGAGAGCCCTCCAGATGGGTGTTGGCAGACAGCGCATTGCGGACGGTGCCGCTTTGAAGCTTTCCGAATTTCAGAAGCCGGAAGATTCCATTCGGCAGTGCCCGCTCCATGGCACATGCTTTCTGATAGAATTCCACCCCGGCCATCAGTGCGTCGATCCCTTCGGCAGCTTTGGCAATGTGGGCAGATTTTCCGTAGATATCCACCGTGACCTCGCAGGAACGGGCCATCAGCTCGTTTTTCCGGCTGGCAATTTCCCCGGTGGGAAGTCCCGGCCACAGGTGCAGGCCGAAGATGGCTTTAACATGGTGCTGTTCAAACACGCCGGTTTCGCAAAGGTCTCTGGCGCCGCCTGTGGTCTCCTCCGCCGGCTGGAACACCAGCAGCACGTTGTGGGGCAGGTCCTTTTTTTCGTTCAGCCGCCGGGCCAGCTCCAGGAGGATGGCCATATGCCCGTCGTGGCCGCAGGCGTGCATTCTGCCTTCGTGCCGGGAAGCGTACCCCGCTCCGGTACGCTCCGCAATGGGCAGGGCATCGGCATCCGCCCGGAACGCAATGGCATCAGACCTGCCAAAATCAAACCAGGCGCACAGAGCCCCCTCCATGGGAACGAACAATCGACAGCTCAGCCCTGTCAAAGCATGATTCAGATACGCCATAGTCTCCGGCAGCTCCCGGTCCAGCTCCGGAATTCGGTGCAGCGCCCGACGGTCCTCGCAGATCTGCATAAACTTGCCCTCCCGTGTAAAAAATTCAGCCCCATTATACTCGGAATTCTGCCCGGTGTCAATTTCCCGCTTGTGTTTCCGGCCAAAAGATGGTAGGATAGACAATCATAAAATCAACAAGGAGCGAACAGAAATGAACGCACAGGACATCATAGAGTACATCCGCACCTCGGAAAAGAAGACCCCCGTGAAGGTCTACGTCTGGGAAAAGTCTCCGGTCTTCTTCCCCAACTGCCGGGAATTCCCCGCTGGAGAGGGCTGCAAAATCGTCTTCGGTGACTGGAAGGACGTGGCTCCCGTGCTGGAGGCCAACGAATTTGACCATATCGAAATCGAAAACAACTGCCGCAATTCCGCCATTCCGATGCTGGACCTGAAGAATATTCCTGCCCGCATTGAGCCGGGTGCCATCATCCGGGAGCAGGTGGAGATCGGAAAAAACGCCGTCATCATGATGGGAGCCATTCTGAACATCGGCGCCGTGGTGGGCGAGGGCACCATGATCGACATGGGCGCTGTCCTGGGCGGCCGGGCCACCGTGGGCAAGAACTGCCATGTGGGCGCCGGGGCAGTGCTGGCCGGTGTCGTAGAGCCCGCCTCCGCTACCCCTGTCATCGTGGAGGACAATGTACTCATCGGGGCAAACGCCGTGGTTATCGAAGGCTGCCGCATTGGGCATGACGCCGTGGTGGCCGCCGGAGCCATTGTGGTAGGCGATGTAGCCCCCAACACCGTGGTGGCCGGCTGTCCCGCCAAGGTCATCAAGATCAAGGACGAGAAGACCACCGGGAAGACCGCCCTGGTGGATGCCCTGCGGACCCTATAAAGCTCCCATATCTGCACATTTTTCGTCCTCCGGAATACCATGGAATGAGCGGTGAAGCTCAATAAAAATCTTTCGGAGGTATTTTTATGTGCAACAACAACGGTCTGTGCGGCTGCTTCGGCAACAACAACTGGTGGTGGATCATCATCCTGATCCTGCTGTTCTGCAACTGCTGCAACAATAACAACAACTGGAACGGCTGCGGCTGCGACAACAACAACTGCGGCTGCTGCTAAACAAAGAAATGGCGCCCCACCGGGGCGCCATCTTTTTATTTGGTTCCGAAGCTCCGGTACCCCGTGTCGCCGAGGCCGGGGGCGCTGCACCCACAGGGGCCCCGTGAGCATCAACCCTGCCGGGCCAGAAAATCCCTGGCGGCGGTGAGCACCTGACGGTCCGATTCAAATGTCAGCGTCTCGACGGCCCGGTCAAAGGGCAGCCAGAAGATCTCCGCCACCTCGCTCTCCTGGGCGGCGGTGTCGGTGGACAGGGCCTGGGCCAGGAAGAAAACAACCTCCTTCAGGCAGCCCTCGTAGGGGCTGTATTCGATGGTCTCCCGAAAGCCGTCCACGAATGCTACGTTCAGGGCGGTCTCCTCCCGGATCTCCCGCCGGGCGGTCTCATGCTCGGTCTCCCGCCCCTCCACATGGCCCTTGCAGAGGGAGAAGTGGCCTTTCTGCATCTTTTCGATCAGAAACAGCGGCCCGCCGTCCGTGACCGTGTAGATGATGGCTCCGCAGCTTTTTTCACGCAGCATCGTTCCGTTCTCCTTTTTATTTGGTTCCGAAAATCCGGTCGCCTGCGTCGCCGAGACCGGGGACAATGTAAGCATGATCGTTCAGATGGGAATCCACTGCCGCCAGGTACACCTCCACATCGGGGTGGGCCTCCTGGACCGCCTTCACACCTTCGGGGCAGCCAATGATATTCATCATTACGATGTTCCGGCAGCCGTGCTGCTTCAGGAAATCGATAGCCGCAATGGCGCTGCCGCCGGTAGCCAGCATGGGATCTACCACAAAGACCACCCGGTTGCCCACGTCCTCAGGCAGTTTGCAGTAATACTCCACAGGCTTGTGGGTCTCGGGATCCCGGTACAGGCCGATGTGGCCGATCTTGGCAGAGGGGATCAGGGACACCATGCTGTCCACCATACCCAGGCCCGCCCGAAGGATGGGAACGATGGCCAGCTTCTTGCCGGAGAGCATACGGCAGTGGGCGGTGGCCACGGGCGTCTCCACAGTCACTTCCTCCGTGGGCAGATTCCGGGTAGCCTCGTAGCACATCAAGCCAGCGATTTCGCCCACCAGTTCCCGGAATTCCTTAACAGGCGTCTCCTTGTTGCGCAGGATTGCCAGCTTGTGCTGGATCAGGGGATGATCGATTACGTGTACAGTTGCCATGGAAGTCATTCTCCTTTATTCGTATTTGTTTTTTATTTACGTTGGAAGTGAAAAGCGATGGATGCTTTTCATTTTCAATTTCCCGCCTTCATTTTTTCCATCCGTTCCCGTTCCGCCTGGCTCAGGCGAAGATAGTTGGGGGTCAACGCATTGCCGTCTCCCGTCTGGCCGGCGGCAAGCTTTTGCTCCGCCAGCAGCGCCACGCCCACAGCCCGCTGATGCATCCGATGCTCCGGCGGCAGGATCAGGTTGGGAATTTCCGCGGACAGCGTGCGGTAGGCAAGCACGCTGCCGTCGCCCACCAGGAAGATGGGTTCCTTCAGCATCTTCAGTTCTTCTGCCAGGTCCGCCAGCGCAATGGCCCGGTCCTCCCGGAGCCGCTCCCGCTTTCCCCGGTTTACATAAAACAAAGCATTATACACCTGGCTTCTCCGGGCATCCATGCAGGGGCAGACATAGCCCTGGTAGATTCCCAGCGTTTCCGCCATGGCTTCCAGCGTGGACACACCATAGCAGGGCAGTTCCCCGCCCCAGGCAAAGCCCTTGGCCGCCGCCACGCCGATACGGACGCCGGTGAAGGAGCCGGGCCCCTCCGCCACAGCCACGGCGGTGACCTGGGAGACGGTCCTGCCGCACTGCTTCAGCAAATCCTCCGCCATAACAAGCAGCGTCTGGCTATGGGTCAGGCCGGTATTCTGGTAGCTCTCCCCCAGCAGCTTCCCGTCCTCGGTCAGGGCCACGGACGCAGCCTTGGCGCTGGTTTCAAAGGCTAAGATCAGCAAGGAAGTCCCCTCCTTCGATGGTAATGCGCCGGGCATCCTCCCCCAGCTTCTCCAGGGTTATCGTGACGGCATCCTCCATGGCTTCCGCCACGTTCTCGCTCCATTCCACGGCGCAGACGCCCCCACGCTCCAGATAGTCCTCCCAGCCGATATCCCACAGGTCGTCAGCCGAGTTCAGGCGGTACATGTCGAAGTGGAACAGCGGCAGACGCCCGCCCAGATATTCGTTCACGATGGTGTAAGTAGGACTGGTGACAATGTCTTTGCAGCCCAGCCCTCTTGCCAGGCCCCGGGTAAAGGCGGTCTTCCCAGCCCCAAGCCCGCCCCGGTAGGCCAGAATGGTCCCCGGCGGCAGGCGCTTGCCCAGAGCCGCCCCCAGAGCCTCGGTTTCCTCCGGGGAATTGGTCAGAAATGTCATAGTCATATCCTCATAAAATAGAATAGGAGTCGCCTTGTAGGGCGGGGTCATGACCCCGCCGACTGGGTTCGTTCTTCCCCAATATCGGTCTATTCACACAGCAAAAAAACAGTCCTTTTTCCAATTAGCCGGATTGGCATCAATATAAAGCCATATCTGTTCATATTCCTTTTGGTCACGGACCACATGGTCGTGATAAGAAGTTTGCCACACCCTATGCCCTGGTTCCGTCAAATGAATCCGTCTGGAAACAAAAGATTTATATTGGCCAATCACAGTAGAAAGGTTTGTATCGCTCCCCTGCAACACAATGATCGCATGGACATGATTGGGCATAACCACATACTTGTCTACCTTAACCTTGGGGAAATGCTTTTCTATTTCCAAAAGCCCCTGTTCCGCAATTCTGCCACGCTGGTTCAAGTCTCCTGGTCTTCCAAAACGGCAAACCATATCCCTGGTGCAAATGGTGACAAAATAGTAATTTGGTGAAGCATAGTCATACTGCTTTAGCCTGGGATTTTTTCTGGAAGGAAATCTTTCCTGGTCATCTTGTGTCACCACTTTATCAACCACCCTCCCGCTCAAAATCGTTCAGCTGGTCGGCGGGGTCATGACCCCGCCCTACAATGTGTCACTTTGCATTTTTTAACTTCTCCGCCTGGTCGGCGGTAGCCAGAGCGTTGATGATTTCATCCAGGTCCCCGTCCATGACGGCGTCGATGCGGTACAGCGTCAGATTCACCCGGTGGTCGGTGACCCGGCCCTGGGGGAAATTGTAGGTGCGAATCCGCTCGTTGCGCATTCCGGTGCCCACCTGGCTGCGGCGCAGGCCGGTGACTTCGCTTTCCTTTCGCTCCTGCTCGATCTCGTAGAGCTTGCTGGCCAGCATCCGCATACACTTCTCCCGGTTCTGCACCTGGCTGCGCTCCTCCTGGCAGGCCACCACAATCCCTGTTGGCTTGTGGATCAGACGGACGGCAGAGGAAGTTTTGTTGATGTGCTGGCCTCCCGCGCCGCTGGCCCGGTACACCTGCATCTCGATGTCCGCAGGGTTAATCTGGACATCCACCTCTTCCATCTCCGGCAGCACCGCCACGGTGGCGGTAGAGGTGTGGACCCGGCCGCCGGACTCGGTCTCCGGCACCCGCTGGACCCGGTGAACGCCGGACTCATACTTCATCCGGGAGTAAGCCCCCCGGCCGTTGATAATGAAGTCCGCCTCCTTGACGCCCCCCAGCTCCGTCTCGTTGTAGTTCATCAGCTCGATGGTCCAGCCCATTTTGGCAGCGTACATGGAATACATGCGGAACAAGCTGTGGGCAAACAGGGCGCTTTCCTCACCGCCTACGCCGCCCCGGATCTCCACAATGACGCTTTTCTCATCGTTGGGGTCCTTGGGCAGCAGCATGATCTGCAGCTGCTCAAACAGTGCTTCCTTCTGATTCTTTGCCTGGGCATAGGTCTCTTGGCAAAGCTCCTTCATTTCGGGATCCGCCATCAGCTCCTGGGCGTCGGCCATGTCCTTCTGGGCCTGGCAGTACTGAGCGTAGGCCGTGACAATGGGCTCCAGGTCATTCTTCTCCCTCAGCAGCCTGGCCGCCTTCTTCGGATCGGCATAAAAATCCGGCTGCTCGGATTTGGCACAAAGCTCTTCGTATTTATTGCAGAGGGCTTGTAATTGATTCAGCATAGATCGCTCCCGAATTGTAAATTTACGATTATTTTCGACTTTTTTCCAGACATATATCCTTTTTTCAAAGGGTATGTTAAGCACGTCGAAAGACATTCAAAACACAGCTGGCCGTGTCCGTCAGAACCTGCGTCCCTTTCAGCCGCTCCGCGCCGTCCTTGCTGATGCGATAGACATGGGGCGTCATGGACAGCAAATTCTGCACCTGCTGTCCTTCCACGGTGAAGGGAAAGCGGATGGGAATGGACATGACCCGCGAGAATCCCGGAAGCTCCGGAACAGTGTCCTTTTCCTTGAAATCCAGCCGGTCATAAATAATGGATTTCAGCCCCAGCAGATGATCTTGGGCAGCCAAAATCTGAAAAAAGAAACCATCAGGACGCAATACCCTCCGAAATTCCCCGGGCACTGTCAGGGCAAACAGACTGGTGACCAGGGCCGCGATGCCGTCCTCCACCGGAATGTGGGACGCGGTGGCGCAGAGCCAGAGCTTTCCCTTGTACTTCGCTGCGGCGCAGCGGACAGCTTCCTTGGATATATCCATTCCGATCAAAGGCGCTCCCAGTGCATCGGACAGCCGGGCCGCGTAGTACCCTTCTCCACAACCCACATCCAGGATCTGGCCGGAAATGCCAAAATCCTTGGCCGTCTCGATCAAAGCTTCGGCAATGGGGGCATAATACCCCGCCTCCAGGAATTCCCGCCGGGACAGTACCTGCTGCCGGGTATCTCCCGGGTGTAGGGAATGCTTCTGCTGCACGGGAAGCAGATTCACATATCCCTGGCGTGCAATGTCGAAGCTGTGGCTTCGGGCGCAGACATAACGGTTGTCTTCCCTATTCAGTTTCTCACCGCAAACCGGGCAGATCAAACCCATAGTCTCACCCTCCGTCCTATACTATACCCCATTTTTCCTCCCACGTCAAATAAGAATGAATAATTGTATATGAAAAAATGAAAGGAGTGGATTTCATGCGGCGCATTCTGGCACTGCTTCTGTCCGCTGCCCTGCTGGTTCTGCCGGTCCGAGCGGCGGAGGACACAAAATATGTGGCCCTGACCTTCGACGACGGCCCCTCCGGAAAATATACCCGCCAGCTGTTGGACGGACTGTATGACCGGGGCGTAAAGGCCACATTTCTGCTGTGCGGGTACCGGATCAAGGACTATCCGGACATTACCCAGCGGATCTTTGATGAAGGGCATGAGATCGGCTACCACGGCTATTCCCACAAAAACATGTCGCAGATGAGCCGCCGGGATATTGCCGCCGAAATCATGGATACCCAGGCTCTGCTGCCGGAGGGCTGTCATCCGGTTTTCCTACGGCCTCCCGGAGGGTGCTGCAGTGACGGCGTCCGCCAGGTTGCCCAGGCCAGGCAGCTTGCCATTCTGAACTGGTCGGTAGACCCCAGGGACTGGGCCACCCACGACACTGCCGCCATCGAACAGGCCGTGCTGAAAAACGTGAAGGACGGGGACATTGTACTGCTGCACGACATGACCACCAGCTCCGTGCAGGCGGCGCTGGACATCGTGGACGTGCTGCTGTCTCAAAACTATGAGCTTGTCACCGTTTCTCAACTGGCCAAAATCCGGCACATCTCCCTGAAGCCTGGGCAGCAATATTGCAGCTTCCCTAAGAAAGAGGAAGCTGCAAAATAACGCAAAGAAAGACGCGGCCAATGGCCGCGTCCTTGGGTGCATTGATCAACCGGGCTGATTTTCAAAGGCGGTATACTCACTTGCCGCGTCCATTTCGTAGTAAGCCAGCAAGATCTGCTCTGCCACAGGCGTCAGCCAGTTGCCGTGGGCAGCTTTTTCGCCGTAGATAGCCACAGCCACATCGGGTTCGGCCTCGTCCGCCCGGCGGGCGAAGCAGATAAACGCACCGTGGTCAGAACCACCGGAGGCGTGCTGGGCTGTACCGGTCTTGGCGTAGACGATGACCTCGTCCTTCAGGGGCCAGACACCGTCCTCGTCGGCATACTGATCGCCCCAGCCGCCGAAAAACTTGGCCGCGGTTCCGCCGGCTTCGGTAATTACTCTGCGCATACCGTCCATATAGGTATCGATGGTGGTCTGCTTCATTTCCAGCTGGCTGACCACCTGAGGCTGATTTTCATAGATCAGGGTCCGGTAGTCGGAGGACACCACCCGGCTCAGGAAGGTAGCCTTCATCCGGGTACCCTTGTTCGCCAGGGTGGAGGCATAGACGCACAGCTGAAGAGGGGTGATCCGGTTTTCGCCCTGGCCGATGGCGCCCAGAATACGGTCGCCGGCGGAGAAGTTGCCGTTGACACCGGTGCCATAGACCTCGCGCTTCTGGTCGGGGGTGTTCCGGGCACCGGTCTTCTCCACCAGCTCGATACCGGTAGGCTCGCCGAAGCCCATGGCCTGAGAGGTTTCATCCACCATTTCCCAGGTCATGCGGTCGCCCAGCGCGTAGAAGAAATAGTTGCAGGAAACGCACAGAGCCCGAGCGCCGTCGATGACGCCGTGGGTGGCATGATTGGAGGTCCAGAACAGGCAGGCAGGAGAGAAACCCTCATGCTCCGTATAAAGGCCCTTGTCCTCGATCGTCTCGCCATATGCCAGGATGGGCTGGCCCGCCTTTTCCTTGTTGGTATATACGTTTTCCATCGCCGCAATCAGGGTACACATCTTATAGGTGGACCCCGGAGCGTAGGCGGCACCGAAGGCCCGGTTGAAGAAGGGCTTCAAGGGATCGGCTTCAATCTCCGCCCAGTCCTCATACATGGTAGCCAGATTGTAGGTGGGGTAGCTGGCACAGGCCAGAATGTTGCCGGTCTTGCACTCCATGACCACCACCGCGGCTCCCTCCGCGTCCAGCGCATCTGTGGAAGTGTTCTGCTCCGGGTCGGTGAGCTTTTTCATGATCTTTGCCAGAGCATCCTCCGCCACCTGCTGGATGTTGATGTCGATGGTGGTTTCCACATTGTTGCCGGCCACCGGCTCCTTGACCACTATATTGCCATTCTCGTCTTTATCCTGGGCATAGTACTGCTTGATGATGGCACCGTCCTTGCTGACCACGTCCACACGGGTGCCGTCGATGCCGTGAAGGTACTCTTCAAAGGCCAGCTCGAAGCCGGTCTTGCCCACCAACGCGTCCATGGAATAATCCTGCTTCTTGTATTCTTCCCATTCGTTGGTGTCCATAGCGCCAAGATATCCCAGGATGTGGGCGGCGTACTTGGTATGGTACTCCCGGACAGTGGAGGATTCCACCATCAGGCCCGGGGTGTTCAGCTCCAGTATGGCGGACAACTCCTCGTCGGAGACGTCCTCCAGGAAGGTATAGGTAGGCAGCTTGGTAAAGCCGCGCAGGTCGAATTCATAGCGGAATCCGATGACTGCCCGGGCATCCTCGTCGGACCATTCCTCGGGGATCTTGTACCGGTCGCGCATTTTCTCCACCAGCAGCGGCGCGGTGATGTCCGAGTCCAGTTCTCTGTCCACCATAAACAGCTGGAAGTTGTTCTGCCAGGAGGTATTAAACTCGGTCAGGGTGTATTCAAAGGGGCGAGTTCTGGTAACCGGGAAATGGTCCGAGTATTCAATCCCCAGCTCCCTGCACTTATGCACCAGACGGTACAGTGCCTCGTTGGTTTCGTCATAGGACTTGATAACATAGTGGTTGAACACCAGGTCGTAGGAGGCCCGGTTGCCCACCAGCACATTGCCGTTGCGGTCCAGAAGATCGCCCCGAGCAGCACGAACCGTGGTCAGAGTGGTGTAGGTCTGGGTATTGTCGGTATTGCCGTCGGTCTCGATGATCTGCAGGACGAAAAGCTTGCCCGCAAAGAGCACCAGGACAAACGCAAACAGGACCACAAGCAAAACGGCCCGGAAGCGGCTTATTCTTTCCATGTGTTTCCTCCAATCTGGCCGATCTTATAGATCAGGGGGTAAAGCGGAATCATGATCACGGCACTGAAAATGCCGGTAAACAGGAACGCGCCCAGGCGGCCCCAATGGGTCAGGCCCATGAGCATTCCCACGACAAACAGACCGATCTCATAAAGCACCTGCGCCAGTCCCGCGCACAGCACAATGGCACCTCTGCTCCGGTTCCAGTACATCTGCCGGAACATGGCCGCGCCGATGCCCAGAAACGTCAGCAAGCCGATAGAATAGGCGTTTGGCGCGGTTCCGGAATAAAAATACAGCACAGACGCGATCAGCACAAACAGGCTGCCTACTTCGGTGCCCTCAATGACGGTAATCAGCAGGATCTCGCAGACCGCCAGCTCCGTGGTTGCCCCAAAGATGCTGACCTGACTCATGATTACGTCCTGGATCACCAGCGCCAGCACAATCATCAGGATATACAGCCCCCATTTCAGCAGCCGCTTTCGCTGCTGCTGCGTCAGGTGCATTGTCTTGAGCCAGGTAGCGGACCGGGCATCCGGCTTGAATTCCACGCTTTTTCTTCGCGTTTTCTTAGCCATAGCGCCGCCTCACCCCACCGAGCCTTCAGAAGCCGCCGGTACCGTTGCCTCGGTAGCTGCCTGGACAGGCTCCGTCGTCTGCGTTGACGAGGCAACCGTACTGACCTCCGTGGTGTATTCCGTAATAATGAAGACCTGTTCCAGGGAGCTGATCTCCGCCGCGGGATCCAGCAGAGCGTATTTTGCCACGCCGGTCTCCTCAAAGCCCGCGTCCACCACATAGCCCATAATCAGGCCCCGGGGGTACACGGTAGAACCGGAGGTGACCACCTGGTCCTTGTTGCGGATAATGGCGGAGGAGGGCAAATAGTTCATCCGCAGCAGTGACTCGTTGCCGCTGGAGTAGCCGCCCTTTACCATGCCGTTGTAGCCGGAGGTAGCGATGGTGCCGGAAATCTCCAGGGTGGAGTCCAGTACGGTGGTCACCTCCGCGTAGTTGATACCGACCTCGGTGACCAGGCCCACCACTTCGCCGTTGGCGGTGATGGCGCACATGTTCTCCTGAATTCCAGCGGCGGTACCCCGGTTGATGGTGAAGGTGTTCTCCCAGTCGGTGGAACTCCAGCCGATGATATAAGCATCCACCATCTTGTAGTCCTCATGAGTCTCCTGCAGGCCAGTCAGCTGCCGCAGGCGCTCGTTTTCACGGGAGACAGCATCCGCCTGACGGGCCACGTCCTCCATTTCCGCGATTCGTTTCTCCAGCACCTCATTTTCCGCTTCCAGTGCCTCATAGCGGAACATATAGCTGTAGTATTTCTCCGCCGTAGAGGTCAGCGCGGTACCAGCTGCCCGGAAGGGGGCCAGGGCGCCCTTGACCAGCAGGTCGGGGATGGTGGTATTGGTGATGCCGCTGGCTATGGCCAGGGCCACGGTCAACAGTCCCGCAATGACCAGGATGATCTTCACCCGGGTCGTAAACAAATTTCTCATAGTACACCCTCCATGACTTCCGGCGCCACAGAACGCAGCGTCTGCCCCAAACGGCACACAGGAAGTCCCATTACATTATAATAATCGCCCACCATTCTCTCGCAGAACAGCGCAGCGCCGCCCTGGATGCCGTAAGCCCCGGCCTTATCCATGGGCTCGCCGGTGGCGACATATTTTTCGATCTCTTTCTGGCTCAGGGGGCGGAAATGCAGGTCGGTGACCTCCGTAAAGGTCTCGCTTTTTTCCCCCCGGAGCACGGTGCAGCCGGTCATCACCTGATGATCCCGCCCGGAGAGCAGGGTCAGCATTTTGACCGCTTCCGCCGGATCCGCAGGTTTCCCCAGAACCTTTCCCTGGCAGACCACAATGGTGTCCGCAGCAATGACAACATCCTCCTGCTGCCGCGGGACCGCCATTGCCTTCGTCCGGCTGACCCGTGCCACCTCGTCAAAGGGCGCTTTCTCCGGGTCCATGGTTTCGTCAATATCCGCCGCCCGAACCACAAAGGGAATGCCGAACAGGCCCAAAAGCTCTTTCCGCCGGGGGGAACCGGAGGCTAAAATCAGTTGCATAGTATTGTAAACGTCCTTTCCGTAATGCTGAATGCTGAATGCTAAATGCTAAATGCTGAATTATACTGGTTTTGCAGTTTTACATATTGCTGTCAGGATGCTCAACAGTTCGGAAACATCCTGATCCAGACTTTCATACTGCGCTTTTCGCAAATAGTCTGTTCTATACAACAGTGTCAGCCAATAATGCGTTTCGTTCGCTTCTTTGAGCGCAATGCTCATTTTCGCAAGGAAATCCGCTTTGCTTTGACCTCGTTGCGCTTCGGCAATGTTTGCACCAATACTCGTCCCGCTGCGTAAAAGTTGCTTTGAAAGGACATATTCTTTGTGCTCTCTCGTCAGATATTTATACAAATTCACAATTCGCACCGCAAATTCGATACTTTTTTCTACAACAGCATTTCCGTCCATAATTCTCTCATTTAGCATTCAGCATTCAGCATTTTTTATTCGACTCCCCGCAGGTATAGTCCCCGCGTGCAGGCTCCGGGATCAAATCCGTCGGGATTCAAATACTCGCCCAGAATTCTGTCCACTTCTTTTCCATTTTCCGTGGTGAAGTACAGACGCAGCGCCCATAGGCCAAGCTTGGCAAGATCATCCTGCCGGTCCAGCCAGCTGAGCTTTCTGCCGTTGAGCAAAACGCTGCGGCAGCTGTCGCCATCCTTGATGATGGGGAACTCCGCGCCGGTTTTGTCTGTGAGCTTGGTAGTCCGCAAATGACAGTCGCACTCGCCGGTGCGGTTCCGGATAAGGCAATGCTCCGTAATCATCAAAGGCAGGCGGCCATAGGCGAGAAGCTCCGTATTCACCGCCTTACTCAGATCCCGGATCTGGGGCAGGGTCATCTCAAAGCTCACCGTGGCCGAGGACAGCTCCAGGGAACGCAGCACGTTCATAGAGCCGGAATTGAAAATATTCAGGCCGAAATCGCCGTGAATGCGCATTCCCGCCTCCCGCACCGGGAGCAGCAGGCCCAGATTGCCCACTAAGGCATCCTTGACCCCCAGTTCCCGCAGTGTAGCAAGCCCCACATTGATTTTGGGCAGTTCGCCATCGTGAACGATCCGGGGCAGCACTACCGCCAGGCGGCCTCGCTGCACAAGACGCGCCGTCATGGCGCTGTCCCCTAACAGAATGTGCATGGGGACATACAGCATGGCCGTCTCCAGATTCAGCAGTCCTGGCGTCAGCTGCTCCCGGGAAGTGACCTGCACCGTCAGCCCCGGCAAACCGCTGGGGCCTTTGAACGCCGGGATGGCCTTGGGCTTACGCAGGGGATGCTCCTCCCGTCTTGCCCGCAGGGCGGTGAGCTGGTTCAGCGCATCCCTGCGCATGGCATTGACAGCCGCAGCGGAGATGGTCAGGCCCGGATCCACATGAGTACGCACCTCGGCGCAGCGGTAAGGCGTGCCGCCGGTCTTGGCTATCCGCTGGGCCAATGCCGCACCGGTCAGCGGCACATTCCGGGCCAGCTCCGGCATGGGGCCTTCCACCCGGCAGGTCCGTCCCTCCGGGTCCGTAGCCGTCAGAGAACTTCCATCCACAGACACCACCGCTCGGAAGGACAGGTCCACCAATTGGGTCTCCCCGGCCTCATAGGACTGCCGGGCGGACTGGAGCCACTGGGGATCCTCCTGGGTCTCCTGGCGCACGCCGAACATCTTCCGGTCCACCCGTCCGGTGTAATAACCGTCGGTAAAGCCCTGGCGGTTGAAGGAAGCGTACAGCGCCTCCACCATGGGCTTTGTCACTGTCCCCTCGTCCAGGGCCTTGCGGTAGACCGCAGTGACAGTAGCCACATATTCCGGCCGCTTCATACGGCCCTCCAGCTTCAATGAGGCAACACCCATCTCCTGCAGCTCCTGCAGGTATGCCACCAGGCAATTGTCCTTCAGACTCAGAGGGTACTTGTTTTCCCAGTGGGTGTAGCCGTAGCTCTGACGGCAGGGCTGTGCGCAGCGACCCCGGTTGCCGGAACGGCCGCCGATGACCGCAGACATATAGCATTGGCCGGAATAACACATGCACAGCGCGCCATGGCCGAAAACCTCAATCTCAATGGGAGAATTGGCGCAGATATAGCGGATCTCCTCCCGGCTCAGTTCCCGGCTCAGCACTACCCGCTTCATGCCCATAGCGGCACACATCTGGACACCGGGCAGGGAATGGACGGTCATCTGGGTGGAACCGTGGACGGGGATGTGGGGCGCGATCTGGTGGCACAACTGCACCACGCCCAGATCCTGGACGATGAATGCGTCCACATTGTTCTGGGCGGCATGCCGGATCATCTCCGCCACCTCTTTCATTTCCCGGTCGGTCACCAGGGTGTTCAGGGTCAGATGGACCTGGACACCCCGGATATGGCAGTATTTCACCGCATCCACCAGGGTCTGGGGGGTAAAATTTTTCGCGCTCTGGCGGGCATTAAAGCTGCCGCAGCCCAGATAAACCGCATTGGCTCCATTCTGCACCGCGGCGCGCAAGGCCTCCATGGATCCCGCGGGTGCCAGTAATTCCAACATAATTCTCTCTCCATTCCAAACAGGCTTAAGCCGCCTGGGTATACTATCGCACTTTATACTTGCGCACATTATAGCACAGCAAGCAGAAAACTTCCAGCCTTTCCGGCAGAATTCAAGAAAATTTAAAGACACGTTCAAAATAGTTTGGAGTTAGGAGTGTGGAGTGTGGAGTTGTAGTATTTCCTTCGGAAATGATTGAGATAGAAAGGAAGCTTTTCATTTTATGCATCAAGTCACAAGTTCAAATATGATTTATTATCATCCACGAAGTGGATACCCTAACTCCACACTCCACACTGCTTTTCCCCTTAACCAAAAATTAAGGAATAAATCGGTTTTTTCGTTGCAAAGCGGTTTTTTCTATGGTACAATGATAAAAATTATTTTGGGGGAGACACATGTTTAAAAAATACCTGTTCTGCTTTCTTGTCTCCATGGTACCCTTTATCGAGCTGCGGGGCGGCGTCCCCATCGCGGTGGGCATGGGGCTAAACTACTTCACAGCCCTGGGGATTTGTGTGATCGGTAACATGCTGCCGGTTCCCATTATCTACCTGTTTGCCCGAAAGGTCCTGATTTGGGGATGTGACAAAAAATACATTGGAAAATTCTTTACCTCCTTCTATGAAAAGGGGGAACGGGGCGGTCACAAGCTTAAAAAAAAAGCTGGCCGTGGCGGACTGTTTTTAGCGCTGATACTCTTTGTAGGCATTCCCATTCCCGGAACCGGCGCCTGGACAGGGACTCTGGCAGCATCCTTCCTGGACATGGGCTTCAAGTCCACCATCAGCGCCGTCTGCCTGGGTGTCATTATGGCTGGCATCATCATGGGCGTGGTCAGTCTGACCGGCGTGCATGTGTTCGGTCTGTAAACCGATATACTAAATCAGGAGGAATTACTTATGTCTGACTGCTTATTCTGCAAAATCATTTCCGGGGAGATCCCCTCCAATAAGGTCTACGAGGATGAAACCGTCTATGCCTTCCGGGATATCGCCCCCCAGGCACCTACCCACATTCTGGTGATCCCCAAAGAGCACATTTCCGGCTGTAACGGCGTTACCGTCGATAACAGCGCTGTGGTGGCCCATATCTTTGCCGTCATTCCCCAGATCGCCCAGGCGGAAGGCCTAACCGGCGGCTATCGGGTGGTCAGCAACTGCGGCCCTGACGCCGGCCAGACCGTACCGCATCTGCATTTCCATATTTTGGGCGGAAAGCAGCTTACTCTGGAAATGGCTTGACAACAGTTTTCTTTGCGCTATAATACTCTCAGATCGCACAGCAATCTTCGGGGAGCCGGACATATCCGGCTGAGATTGGACTCAGTGGTCCTGACCCGTGAACCTGATACGGTTAATACCGTCGTAGGAAAAGATGCGGATATGAGGAAATCGAAACGTATCGCATTGTATCTTGACGGATTGCAATGCGATACTTTTCTTTTGGAGGTTGCTTCTATGCAAACCAAAACCAAGCGCTTGACAGAAAGCGCCATGCTGCTGGCCATGGCCATCGTTCTGGAGGTCGTGTCCAAGGCCTTCATCCCCGAAATGCCCTTCGGCGGCCAGGTGACCCTGGTGAGTATGCTGCCGGTGGTGCTGATCTCCTACCGCCATGGCGTGAAGTGGGGCCTGGTATCCGGCTTCTGCTACGCCCTGATCGAAATGGCCCTGGGCGCCAAAACCGTGGCCGCCGCCTTCCAGCCCGGCTATTTCGGCGACGAAACCATGATCCTCAACGCCATCCTCATGTGCCTGCTGGACTACGTGCTGGCCTTCACCCTGCTGGGTCTGGGCGGTGTGTTCCGCAATAAAATCAAAAATCCCGGCGTGTCCCTGATGTGCGGCTCCCTGGTGGCCCTGGGCGCAAGATATCTTGCCCACGTTCTGTCCGGATATATCCTGTTCTCCGGCTGGGCCGAGTGGTTCTTCACCCAGGACGGCTTTCCTGCCTGGGGCGCAAGTCTGGTGCAGTCTCTGTCCCCCTCCGTGCTGGGCTGGGTCTACTCCATCGTCTACAACGGGATCTACATGGTGCCAGAGATGATTCTCACCGCCATCGCCGCGCTGTTGATTGCCAAGGTACCGAAGATCGTGACCAAAGTAAGCTGAAAAACCACTGCCGCTTCGCAGACGCGAAGCGGCAGTTTTCGGTTGATGGGCAATCTTTTTTATGCTATCATAGTCCGAAAAAGGAGGGAATCTCATGGGAACCTTTGTCATGCGCACTGTCCCTTCCGGCGTGAAATTCGACCTGTATGCCGCCAATGGGCAGACAATCCTGACCTCGGAAGTCTACCGCACCGCCGCTGCCTGCCGCAAGGGGATTGAAAGCGTCCGCAAAAACGCACCCAAAGCAAACATTGAAGATCAAACCGGTGTCGCTTCCCGGGCCGTGCCCCACCCCAAATTTGAGCTGTACACGGACAAAAGCGGCGCTTTCCGTTTCCGGCTGAAAGCCCGCAATGGGCAGATCATCGCCGTCTCCGAGCCCTACAGCACCAAGGCAGTATGCCGAGGCGGCATTGAAAGCGTGCAGGCCAATGCGTGCCATTCGGAAGTAGACGAGGTGCTGATCCGGGACATACCCTGACATCCCCATTGCTTCCAGCAGCATTGCCATACAAACGTGAAAAATGCCGTTCGGCGGGAACGGCATTCTTTTTTGATACTATTTCTTGATTGAAATCTGTATTTTTAATCAAGAAGACACCGCCAAATGGCGTTGTCGTATCCATGATTTTCGGAATAGAAAATCATGGATATCCGTCTCATGATGATCTTCATATTAAAAACTTCAATTCTTGCGAATTATAGTTTTTAATTGAATGTCAGTATGAAAAGATCGGTTTCTCTCAGGTTTTTCGGACAAATTTTTCCTTGCATCGGGGGCAGGTAATGGAGATCTTACCCTTCCCTCTGGGAACCCGGACCATCTGATGGCACTTGGGGCAGTCAAAATAGCGGTGCTGCCGGTCTTTCAGTCGGTCAAAGAACGCCCAAAACCTCCGGTTCTCCTGATAGCGCTGATAGGTATTGCGGGACAGGCTGCGATAGATTGCCCAGATCATCAGGCCGTAACTGAGCACAAAAAAAATCATGTTCAGCCAAGCCGACTGGCATCCTACCGATATCAGACTGGCAATCAACCCGGAACCCAGGATCACCATGTTCAGCCGGTCTGTACCGTAGCGTCCGGCCATAAAGCTGCGGAGTCCTGCCGATACCTTTGCAGTAAACCGTTGAAACCAACCGCTGATTCCACTCATAGAAATATCACCTTTGCGTACAGATTCCTTTTCTTATTATATTGCAAAATATGCCGAATGCAACTGCGTTTGTATAAAGTTAACGGATTGTTTAAGATTTCATTAAGCGGGAAATTCCAGTGGTTCCCCCTTGGCGAACCGTGCAAAATATGTTATACTGTGTCGAGAATACTATTTTTTGAAAGGAGGCGAGGCAATGCAGACCCCCAACGCGCAGGAAATTTCCGAAGCAGAAAACGCCGATATCCCTGTAGGAGAAGCGCCGCTATTTGTGGGAGCAGAATCGTCGGACCCTGCCGCTCTGGTCCCGGAAAACATAGCCCCGCCGAAACGGGTGCGTCCCGAATGGATTATGGGGATCATCGCCATTTTGTCCGCCGCGCTGCTGCTGACCATGGCGGTGCTGTGCATTCCCTATTTTAACCCCAGCGAAGATCCAGAGGCTCTGCCCCAGCGGCACGATCCGGTGAGAAACACGGAAGCCCTGCCCGAAACGATTCTGGAACCCACCATCTCGGAAACAGAGCCGGAAAACCCCACCATACCCCCGGATCCCAACCCTTATGACCGATATGATTTTCAGTATAACCGCAACAACTATCTGCTGCTGCAAAATCTGAAAAGCTATCCCGGTGTGGATGTCTCCGCCTACCAAGGTGACATCAACTGGAAAGCTGTGAAATCCTCCGGCATTGACTTTGCCATTATCCGCCTTGGCTACCGGGGCTATGGCAGCGGCAAACTGGTGGAGGATGACTACGCCAAAAAGAATCTGACCGGCGCCGCAGACGCGGGGCTGAAGGTAGGCGCTTACTTCTTCTCCCAGGCGCTGAACATTCAGGAAGTGGGCGAAGAAATCACGTTCATGCTGAAAATTCTGGGAGAGCAGCACCTGGATATGCCCATCATTTTGGACTGGGAGATCCCCACCTCGGATGCCCGCACCGCAAAAATGGATATCCGAACCCTGACCGACATTCAGCTGCACTTCTGCCAGGTCATGGAAGAGAAGGGCTACCAGCCCATGATCTACTTTAACTGGTACCAGTCGGAGCACCTGTACTACCTCAGCGAGCTGGAGGACTACCCCTTCTGGCTGGCGCTGTATCAGGACCGGATGACCTACCCCTGGAAGGTGGAAATGTGGCAGTATTCTGACAAGGGCAGTGTCCCCGGCATCTATGGCCCCGTGGATCTGAACGTTTATATGCCAGGCTGAAGAAAATGAACCGCAGACGCGTTTTTTGCGCCTGCGGTATTTTTCATGCAAAGCCCTTGCATTCTGCATTCAGCATTTAGCATTCTGCATTTCTACTCTCGCCTTCCATGTCAATCCCTTTGGGTAGAAGAAGCGGAGCTTTTCTTTGGCAACGAAAATGTCCATGGTCTGCGCCGTCCGCAGTTCCCCGTCCAGGTTGATGGCATTGGGTCTGTCACAGGTAATCTTCAGGCGGTCCGTCTTAAAATAGCGGATCAGCTCCGGCAATTCCCGGTATCGTCCGTTCTTATATTTCCCGATGATAGCGGGAACCTGTAGCCGGCGAACCTTCTTGACCAGCAGCACATCCAGCGAACCGTCCGTGGGATCCGCCTCCGGCACGGGATTAAAGCCGCCGCCGTAGTACCGCCCGTTGCAGACGCAGACGAAGGTTTGCTCCCCGTCGATCTGTTGGCCGTCGATTTCCACTATGTAGTGCTCCCCAATACCCCGGATCACATTCACCACCGTGGACGCGGCATAGGCCCGGAAGCCGTCCAGCAGCGGCAGCCGCTTATACCGGGCCACATCGGTGCCGATCCGGGCGTCCAGTCCCACAGAGCATATATTCAGGGCGAAGTCCTCATTGCAGCGGATCAAATCCAGGGTGATCTCCTCGGCATCCATCAGCCGCTCCAGATCAAAGAAAGCCTTGGGATCGCTGAAAATCCGGACAAAATCATTGCCGCTGCCGCCGGACAGCACCGTCACCGCTGCATTGTCAAACCCCGCTGCCCCCGAAGCCACTTCGTTCAACGTGCCGTCTCCGCCGCAGGCATAAATACGCACATCTTCTCCGGTTTGGGCCGCCTCCCGGGCAAGCCGCCTGCACTCCCCCGGCGCCTGAGACACCGCGATCCGGTAGTCCAGCCCCCGGCTGCCGCAGGTATCACGGATGGCGGCGGTATAGTCCGCCGTGCGGTCCCTGCTCCCCGCTGCAGGATTGATGATGAACAGATGCTTCATAAAAACCTCTCTCTTTTTTAAGATATAAGATAACGCAAAAGCTCCCCTATCTTATATCTTGTATCTTCTATCTCATATCTTTTTATCTCTTTCTTCCGCTTTCCGTGTACATATAGTAGTCGCACTTAATCATGCCGTTGTAGAGCTTGCGCTTCTTGGTGGCACGTTGGCCGAAATAATGCTCAAACTCCGGCTCCGAGGTGATAATATACTTTTTCCAGCCATCGGCGTATTTCAGGTGCCGTCCCAATGCGGCGTAGAGGCGCTGGGCGCTCTGCTGCTCCAGCATCCGCTGGCCGTAGGGCGGATTGCAGATGAGAATACCGCTGTCCGTGGGCATGCTCATTTTCGTGGCATCGCCGTCCCGGAACTCGATGAGATCCCCCACCCCGGCCTTTTTTGCGTTGGCCATGGACAATGAGACGCACTTGGGATCGTTATCGGAGCCCAGGATTCGGTAATTTCCCTTGAACTCCCGGTCCTTGGCTTCCGCCCGGACCTCCCCCCAGACCTTGGGGTCCACCCAGGCGAAGGCCTCCCCCGCAAAGCGGCGGTACATGCCGGGGGCTTTGTTTCTAGCAATCAGGGCGGCTTCAATGGGAATGGTGCCGGAGCCGCAGAAGGGGTCCCACAAATATTCCCGGCCCCGGTAACGGGTCAGCTGCACCATGGCAGCGGCAAGGGTCTCCCGCAGGGGCGCGTCGTTGCCGACGGCCCGGTAGCCCCGCTTGTGCAGACCCGGCCCAGAGGTGTCCAGATACAGCTGTACCCGGTCGTTCATGATGGAAAATTGCAGCTGATATTTCGCCCCGGTCTCGGGGAGCCAGGAGACACTGTATTTTTCTCCCAGCCGCCGGGACGCCGCCTTCTTGACAATGGCCTGGCAATCAGGGACGGACATGAGCTGACTGTTCAGGCAGTGGCCCTTGACGGGGAAGCTGCCGTCTTTGGGTATAAAGTCCTCCAGGTTGGCCCTGTAGACCCCCTGAAACAACTCCTCAAAGGTCTTTGCCGGAAAATCCGCCAGGACGATGAGAATCCGCTCACCGGTGCGCAGGCAGACATTGGCTTTCGCCATAGCCCGCTGGTCTCCGGAGAACAAGACCCGTCCGTTCTCCACCCGGACATTCTCCAGGTCAAGCCGACGCAGCTCCTCTCCCGCGATTCCCTCCAGCCCAAACAGGCAGGGGACAGAAAATTCATAAGTTGACATAATTCCTCCAAAACAGAAGGTCAAGGAATGATCTTCTTGGCCTTGATGTATCGTTCTTCCTCAGAGAAGACGCAGCCGCAGTATTTCTGCATGTAAAATCCATGCTCCCGGGCAAAATTCTGTCCGTCCCGGAAATAGGGGCGGAAATCCCGGTACAGGAACTGGACGCCATATTCCGCTGCCGCCTGCTCCGCCGTCTCCCGCATCAGTTCGTGATTCTGATAGGGGCTGATGAACAGAGAAGAAGTGAAGCTGTCGAAGCCTCCCTCCGCTGCCTGACGGGCCGCTTCATACAAGCGGATCTGATAGCATTTCACGCAGCGGTGGGCAATGTCCTCCGCAACCTCCCGGACAAAAGGCCGCAGGGCATAGTCGTCCCGCAGGATCAGAGGCAGCTCGATGGTGGCCGCGTACTCCTGCAAACAGTTGCGTCTGGCCCGGTACTCGGTGAAGGGATGGATATTGGGATTATACCAGAACCCCGTGACCTCGATCCCGTCGGCACGGAGTATTTCAATTGGCTGATTTGCGCAGGGCGCACAGCAGATGTGAAGCAGGGTTTTCATAGAAGCCTCCCGAAACAGTTTGGGCCTATCATACCACAATCCTGAAGCTATGACAAGGAATGGGCGGAAAATAATCGTTAATCACAGCGTTTACGATAGTGGTATCAAAGGCAGATGCCGCCCCCTACGCACAGGAAACGATCCTTTACCCCTTTCATTTTACATTCTGCATTTTTCCAAGCACTCCGTCCGCGTAGATTCCGGTCACAGTGACGTCCCGGAGCTGGTTATGCAGGTCTTCCTCTTCTCCGCATTCCATGTAAATCTTCACATAGTTGGGAGCGTGGCCGGTAAAATACCTCCCGTCCTTTTCCTCAAACAGAACACGCTGGACAGACCCCACTAATCTTTCCCGGTAGTCCAAGCTCATTTCCTCCGCCACAGCAATGGCCTCCCGGCTGCGCTGCTCCTTGGTGGCATTGTTGTGCTGCCCCGGCATCTTGTCCGCCACTGTGCCGGGACGGCGGGAATAGGGGAAGATATGCATGTCCGCAAAACCGCACTTACGGATAAAGGCCAGGCTATCGGCAAACTCCTCCTCCGACTCCCCCGGGAACGCCACGATCATGTCCGTAGTAACGGCACAATCAGGGAAATAGGATTTCAGCAGGCAGACACTTTCATAATAACGGGCAGTATCGTACTTACGCTTCATCCGCTGCAGCACCGTGTCGCAGCCGCTCTGCATGCTCAGATGGAACTGGGGGCACAGGTTCGGTAGCTTCGTCAGTCTGCTGCAGAAGTCCTCCGTGACAATCCGCGGCTCCAGAGAGCCCAGCCGGATCCGCAGCTCCGGAACCGCACGGCAGATCGCCTCGATCAGCAGCGTGACCTCCGGCTTTCCGGGCAGGTCTGCCCCCCAGCTGGCGATCTCAATGCCTGTCACCACGATCTCCCGGTAGCCCCGGTCCGCCAGTTCCCTGGCCTGCGCCACTGCCACCCCCAGCGGTGCGGAGCGGATGGGGCCTCGGGTGTAGGGGATGATGCAGTAGGAGCAGAAATTCACACAGCCGTCCTGGACCTTCAGCATAGCCCGGGTTCTCTCCTCCAACCCTCCGGCAGGAAGAACCTCAAATTCCCGGCGGCGAAGGGCATTATCCAGATTCTCTTGATGGGACCTGTTTTCCAGGGCGGACAGAAGCATGTCCAAAAATTCCTGCCGGCTGCCGCTGCCGCCGATGACATCAATGCCCAGCTCCCGGATCACCTCCGGTTCATGCTGGGAGTAGCATCCACAGACGGCAATTACTGCCTCTGGGTGCTCCCGGCGGCACCGGCGGATGACCGCCCGGTTTTTCTTGTCCGCCACCGCCGTGACGGAGCAGGTATTGATCACATAGCCGTCACATGGCTCGTCAAAATGCCCGATTTCCTGGCCCCGTTCCAGCAGCAATCGCTCCATGGCCTGGGTCTCATATTGATTTGTCTTGCAGCCTAAGGTATAAAATGCGATCTTCATTTGTTAAAACCACCAATATTTTAAGTCATTAATTGTGTTAATCGTCCAAACCGACAGTTGCATTTTCCCAAAATAATGCTATAATGTTTTACATCTACCATCTGGCAGGTAGATTGGAGTCGATCCTAGATTGTTCTCCCCATTATACACGAAAAAAATATTTTTGTACAGTTTCCGGGGGGACTTTTATGCGGGAATTTCAAATCAGCCTTCGATCGGTTCAGGATGTCCAGGAATTTGTGGGGCTCGCCACTACCATGACCTTCACCGTTCTGGTGGATGACAATCACCATCGGGTCAACGGCAAGAGCTTTATGGAAATGTTCTGCCTGGACTTTACCCATCCCCTGACCGCTTCCGCCGAATGCAGCGACGCCGAATTCGAGCAATTCCGCACTGCCGCCCAGCGGTTCCTGGTCACCAAATAAATATGGCTCTAGTAGCACCGTCCTGGGAATACTCGGGGCGGGTTTTTTATTCAGTGTAGAGTTTGGAGTGTGGAGAGTGGAGTTGTTCTCAAAAGAGATTTCCTTGCGCTGATACTTTAGGGCGTATCTAAAAAAACTGCCAACTCCACTCTCAACTCCACACTCCACTCTCTAATTGACTTTTCCGTCCGCGCCATGGTATAATGAGTTGCACGTCTTCAGGAGGATGTTCCTATGCAATTTCTATTCTTTTCCCTCTTTGCCGCCCTTGTGGTGGTACTGGACCAGATTGCGAAATATCTGACCGTAGCCTACATTCCGCTGCACGGATCGGTGCCCTTTCTTCCCGGTCTGCTGCAGCTGACCTATGTACAAAATACCGGCGCGGCGTTCTCCTCTTTCGAGGGCCAACAGTGGTTGTTCGCAATTATTTTTGTGGTCTTTACCGGGGTGCTTCTGTATGAATATTTCAAAAAGCCCATGCCCTTTACGATTCTGGAGCGGTTCTGCATCGCGGCCATTTACGGCGGCGGCCTGGGCAATATGATTGACCGGGTACGCCAGGGCTATGTAGTGGACATGATCGAGACCACCTTCATGGAGTTTCCCGTGTTCAATGTGGCCGACTGCTTCATCACCTGCGGCTGTGTGCTGCTGATGCTCCATTTGATTCTGTTCAACAAGACCTTCTGGAAGGACGAGAAGAAGAAATGACCCTGATTGCGGATATTGCCGGGGAACGGCTGGACGCTTTCCTGGCCCGGCGGGCGGGGAATATGAGCCGGAGCGCTGCCCAGAAGTTGATTGAAGACGGCCTGGTGACCCGCAATGGCAAGCCCGGCCGGAAAAATGATAAGCTGAATATCGGCGACAGCATCACCTATACCGTTCCCGAAGCCAGGCCCGTAGACATCGTCCCCACCGAGATTCCTCTGGACATCGTCTACGAGGACGACGATCTGCTGGTAATCAACAAGCCCAAGGGTTTGGTGGTCCATCCCGCGGCGGGACATGCGGATGACACCCTGGTCAACGGACTGCTGTACGCCCTGGGGGACTCCTTAAGCGGCATCAACGGGGAACTCCGGCCCGGCATCGTCCACCGCATCGACAAGGACACCTCCGGCCTGTTGGCCGTGGCAAAGAACGACTATGCCCACACCATGCTGGCCTCTCAGCTGAAGGATCACACCATGGCAAGAACCTACGATGCCATTGTCTGCGGCAGCCTTCGGGAGGACAGCGGCACTGTGGATGCTCCCATCGGGCGCCATCCCACGGACCGGAAGAGAATGTGCGTCACCCAGCGCAATTCCAAACCTGCCGTAACCCACTGGGAGGTGGTGAAACGCTACCGGGGCTACACCCACATCCGCTGCCATCTGGAGACCGGGCGAACCCATCAGATCCGGGTCCATATGGCCTATATCGGTCATCCGATTCTGGGGGACACGGTATACGGCCACAAAAAGGCAGAACTGGGCCAGGACAGCCAGTGCCTCCACGCAGGCGCTCTGTGCTTTCGCCATCCCAGAGACGGGCGGCCGGTGATGGTCTTCGCGGAGCTGCCCCAGTATTTTCAGGATGTGCTGGACAAACTGGAACGAATCAACGGATAATTGTAAAAGAGGTTAACGCATGGCACTTTTTTCGGATGTTCTTCTCACCGTGGATTATGACCGGACTCTGACAGCTCCCGACTCCTCCATTCCTGAGCGGAATCTGGAAGCCATCCGGTATTTTATTGACAACGGAGGTGCGTTTACTGTCAATACCGGGCGCAGTGTGCCCATGACCAAGGTCTTCCGGGACAAGGTGCCGGTGAACGCGCCCCTGCTGCTGTACAACGGCTCCGCAGCTTATGATCTGGGTCGGGGGCAGCTGGAATTCTGCCACGAAATCCAGCTGGACATGTGGGAGACGGTGCACAACTGCATGGCGCTGTTCCCCGACCTGACCGTGGAGGTCCAGGGTCTGGATGCCCACTACCGCTTTGCCGAAAATCCGGCCTGGGACGCTTTCAGTGACAATAACCACTGCGCCCGGGGCTTCGCCAAACGCGGAGACGACTTAGGTCCTTTCCTGAAGTTCTCCCTCTACGGTGAGATCCGGGACGTCACCGTGGCCTCCCTGTTTGAGGGTTCTGAGGAGGAGCGCCGCCGGATGGACGAGGCAGAGCAGCAGCTGAAGCAGCGTTTCGGAGGATCCTGTGAGGTCTTCCGGGCCGCCGCCAGAATCATCGACGTGCACGCAAAGGGTGTCTCCAAGGGCCGCGCTGCCCGGGAGCTGCAGCGGCGGCTGGGCAGAAAGATCCTGGTCTGCGTGGGCGATGCGGAAAATGACCTGCCCATGCTGCTGGACATAGATTATGCCTACTGCCCCGCCGACGGCATCGTGGCTGACCGGTTCGAGAACGTATGTAAGTGTGCCGACGGTGCGGTAGCAGATGTGGTTTACGAAAAAATTCCGGAGATTTTGAAAAAAGACGCTTGACAGATTGGCACATTCATGTTAAAATTCTATGGCTGAATCAGCTAGTGAAACGAATTCGCGGGTGTAGTTCAATGGTAGAACACCAGCCTTCCAAGCTGGATACGCGGGTCCGATTCCCGTCACCCGCTCCATAGAAATGCGCCAGTAGCTCAGCTGGATAGAGCAACTGCCTTCTAAGCAGTAGGTCGGGGGTTCGAGTCCCTCCTGGCGTGCCATTCAGCTGCAAGTGAAGATATATGGTGGATATGGCCTAGTTGGCTAAGGCGTCAGATTGTGGCTCTGAAGATCGTGGGTTCGAGTCCCATTATCCACCCCATAAAAAATACCTGAGGCAAAGCCTCGGGTATTTTTTATGGGGTGGATAATGGGACTCGAACGGGCGGCTGAGGCGACGCCGAGGTAAAAAAGTGTCCGGTGGACACTTTTTTAGCCCGTGGGAGAGTCCCATGGATATCTGACGGCAGCCCGTAGGGCTGTTGGCAGATATCCATTACCGTCGCAGGAAACCTATTTCGACACACTTCTCTCATCCCAACACCGCTTTTTACCCGAAATTCCCCTTGCTTTTACACCATCTCCTACATCTTGTGATTTTTCTTCTATTTTTCATCCTACATCTTGTGTTTCGACAGTTTTTTCGCTTTCCTTATGCTATGATATCCCCAAGCTGGTGGGGCGGAGGCGAATGACCGCTGCTGTAGCATCATCTTCTCCGTTCCCACAGCCCCTCTCCAGAATTTTCGCCGCCAACTCCCCAGGCGGTGCATCCGGAGTCAGAACAGATTGGCGCAGGGCATCCTCTCCGTCCACGCCATCGCTGAGTAAAATCAGCACCTCCCCCCGACGCAGGGACAGCTTCTCCACCGTTTCCCGGGTCTGCGCGACTGAGATCCCCGGCGGCGGCGTAGCTGTCCCGATTTTTTCTGCCCCTCGCCGTGTCAGAACCCAGCTTGGAGCCGCTCCCCATTTATAGACCGCCGCTGTCCCCGCTTCCAGAGATATTTCCGCAAGATCTACCGTCACTGCCCCAGCGCTGCCCCGGAGGGCAAGGAGACTGTTCAGGGACCGGAGGGAATGGTCCGCCGGAAATCCCGCCGTCAGCATTTTCCGCAACAGCGTCCCTGCCGTGTGCCCCTCCTGGGCAGCCCCCAGCCCGGTACCCATGCCGTCGCACAGAAGCACATAGTACCGACAGCCCGGTCCGGCAAAGGCCAGACACTTATCTCCGTTGGCCCGCTCCTTCCCCCGGGATCGGGCGGAAACCTCGATGCGAAAGGCAATCTCTGTCCGCTCCCCACGGCGGGCCAGCTTATCCGACAGCCCCCGCAGGTAGTCCCCCAGGAATCGGTACTGCTGCACCAACGCCGCCCGGTACTCCCGCTGGCGCTCCCGGTCTGCTTGCAGGTTCCGCAGCTGCTCCTGAGCCCTGCGCAGCTCCGGAATCAACCGTCCGGACTTCCGGCAATCCGCATCCAGGGGATGCTGCAGCATGTCCACTGTCAGCTGGGACTGCTCTGTGCAGTTCTTTCGGGCGGAACAACTGGCACAGGCGCGCTGCTTAACCTTCTCCAGCAGCGCCTCCCGGTCAATGGACGGCGGCTCGATCTCCAAGATCATCCGCTGGACAGTGTTCATCACCTCCGCCCCAAGCTCCAACCGAACCTGGGCTACCCCTGTTTCCCCACGCCTGTGGACAATCTCCGGCCTGGCAGGAAGCAGCGCCCCCAGTGCGGCCCCCAGAAAAAGCCCAGGCAGAGGCGTCATATCCCATGCTCCACACACCAGCATGACCACAATGCAGACCGCCCCCGGAGACGCATAGCGCTGCCATTTCTTGTCGAAGGGAATCATCCGTACAAAATAAGCCATACACATCACCGCCGTCATTGGGACCTTGGTAATCTGAGCCAGGTCCAATCCCAGCCCTGCCAATGCCGCCGCCGGAAAGACCCCACTGACTGCCAAGATCCCTGCGGCAATGTACCCAAGTCCCAGATAAGGCCCCAATGTCACCTGCGCCAGGGACAGTACCGTCACACCAATTACCAACCAGTCTGTAACGGCGTCCCGGCACATCCCCGCCTGGGTGAACAACATGCAGGTCAAGAGGGCCATCGCCAGCCGCAGCAGAAAGATTGGCACCGGCGCTTCCTCCTTCAAGACGATCCAGAAGGTCAGCCCCGTCACCGCTGTGAGAAAGGCAGCGATAGCGGGGATCATCAGCGGCTGATCCTTGCTCTCCTCCCGCTTGCCCAGCAGCAGCGCCAGCAAGCCTCCCGCCGCAGACCATACGATCCCTTGGTTTCCCGCCGCGCCCCAAAAGGTTGGGTAGCCAACCATAGCTCCCAGACAGATCACCAGCGCCCGCCAGCCGGTTGTCGAGCAGATCAGCCCCATGGCCAGAGGCTGGGGCGCATGCATCAGGCTGGCCGCACTGAACAGGAATCCGCTGCCCGCACAGGCCAGGACCGTCCCCACAGACCGGACTTTGGGATCCAGCATCATGCGCTGGAGGATCCGCTGCCCCCGGCGGAAATACGCTTCCATGGACACCATCATTCGTATACCACTGCCTTTCCTTAAGATAGGGAAATCCTATCACGCCAGAGAAAAATATTCCGTCGTAATCAGAATGGGCAGAAAGTTTCTTGCATCCCAGGCACCGCCGTTGTATAATACAACTGTTATGGAAAAGGAGGCGCACCCATGGGCAGGGAATTTGAACTAAAATACAAGGCAGATCCGGGAAAAATCGACGCCATTCAGCGCACATTTGGTGAATTCACCACCATTACTATGGTGACCGCCTACTACGACACTCCGGAGTGGACTCTGCGGCAGCGTCATTGGACTCTGCGGCGGCGGTTGGAAAACGGCCGGTCCATATGCACCGTGAAAACTCCAAAGCCGGACGGCAGCCGGGGAGAATGGGAGCTGGAATGCCCCTCCATCACCCATGCGGTTCCAGAGTTATGTCATCTTGGCGCCCCCGAGGAGCTGCTGATTTTGACTGCCTCCGGACTGATGGAGGTCTGCGCCGCCCGATTTACCCGATTGGCCACAACCATAGAACTCTCCGGCTGCACGGTAGAGCTGGCCTTGGATCAGGGGTTCTTGTTGGGCGGCGGAAAGGAGCTGCCTTTTGCCGAAGTAGAGGTGGAACTGAAAGACGGCAGTGACACTGCCTGTGTTGCGTTCGCGGAAAATCTGGCGAAGAAATTCGGACTGGTTACCGAGCCGCTGAGCAAGGTGCAGCGGGCCATGGTACTGGCAGCGCAGGCGGAAGGTCGAACATGACGCAGCGGGAAAAAATGCTGGCGGGGGAGCTGTATGACTGCGGCGATCCAGAGCTGCTGAGCCGCTGGCACAGAGCAAAAGACCTGATCCGGGATTACAACCTGACAGACAGTACCGACACCGAACGGAAGGATCGCATTTTGTCAGAACTACTGGGCGGCAGAGGCAAAAACCTTTGGATCACCGCCCCCTTTTATGTGGATTACGGCAGCAACATCTACTTTGGCAATAACTGCGAAGTCAACATGAACTGCACCTTTCTGGATGACAACCGCATCGTGATCGGTGACAATGCTCTGATCGCCCCGAACGTCCAAATCTACACCGCCTTTCATCCCACCAATGCGGCAGACCGCTTCGGGGGCCCAAAAGCGGATGGCTCCTTTGCCTTCTGCAAAACACAGACCGCCCCGGTCATCATCGGCAAGAACGTATGGATCGGAGGCGGCGCAATCCTCATGCCCGGCGTTACCATCGGGGATAACGTTGTCATCGGAGCCGGAAGTGTTGTGACGCGGGATATTCCTGCCAACACAATTGCCTGCGGCGTCCCTTGCAGAGTAATCCGGAAAAATGAATAAAACAGGAGAAAAAGCATGGCAAACCTAGAGAAACTGTTTTCCAAGTATGACCGTCTTGTTCTGTTCGACACAGAGACCACCGGCCTGTACTACAGCCGGGATGAGATCATTGAATTTGCCGCCGTGGCTGTGGAGCTGGTTGGCGGCGAGCCTCAGATTGTCCGGGAGTATGACGAGCTGGTGGCTCTGTCCCCCGGCGGTTTTGTTCCCCCGAAGATCGAGCAGCTCACCGGCATCTCCACCCAGGATCTGCGGGAGCGGGGCCTGCCCAAAACCCGGGTCTGCCGGGATATCGCGGAGCTGATCCAGGGCAACACCCTATTGCTTGCCTACAATGCCCATTTCGACCTGAGCTTCCTGTTCTACATGCTGCTCAGGGACGGGGATCCCGCTATCCTGAAGGGGAAGGACAAACTGGATCTGCTGACCGTCTACCGGGACCGCCACAGCTACCCCCACCGGCTGTGCAATGCCATCGAGCAGTATGGTCTCTCCGGCAAGGTAGTCAACTCTCACCGGGCGGTGGACGATGTTATTGCTACGGTAGCCGTCATGGAGGAAATGGAAAAGGAAAGGGACGACTTAGATTGTTATGTCAACCTATTTGGCTACAACCCCAAATATGGCATTGAGGGAAAAGCCATCAGCTCCGTGACCTACAAGCCCCAGCCCTATAACCCCAAACGTCCCCTGTACGAAGCATAAATCGATACATATGGGAGGTAACTTTATGTTAAATGAATCCGCCTACGCTTTGGGCGCCAACCGCTCCTGCATCCGGGACCTGTTCGAATACGGCCGTCAGCGGGCCGCTGTGGTGGGAGAGGAAAATGTCTTCGACTATTCCCTTGGCAACCCCTCCATTCCCTCGCCCCCGGAAGTAAATGAGACCGTCCATGCAATTCTCCAGGATACCGACTCCCTGCTGGTCCATGGCTACACCTCCGCGGTGGGTGACTATGCCACCCGGAAGGCCATTTCCGACGATCTGAATGCCCGGTACGGTGCGCTGACTGCTCCGGAGGATTTCTTCATCGGCTGCGGTGCCGCGCCGGAGCTGGTGGCGGTGTTCCGGGCCCTGGCAATTCCCGGTGGGGAACTCCTGGCCATTGCCCCCTATTTTCCGGAGTACAAGCCCTTCGCGGAGGAGGCGGGACTGACCTTCCAGGTCGTTCCTCCAGACGTACCTTCCTTCCAGATCGATTTGGATGCCGTAAAGCGGATGATTACCCCCAACACCCAGGCTATTCTGATTAACTCCCCCAACAATCCCTCCGGTGTGGTTTACACCCGGGAGACCCTGATAGCCCTGCGCAGAGTCATTACCGAAAAGATCATGGAGTACGGACACACCATCTACCTGATTGCGGACGAACCCTACCGGGAGCTGGCCTACGGCGTGGAGGTTCCCTTCATCCCCCACATCTATTCCGACACCATCATCTGCTACTCCTACTCCAAGTCCTTGTCCCTGCCCGGCGAACGGATCGGCTATATCTATGTGCCCGGCGACGCCACCGAGAGCAAGCGTCTTTATGCTGCCATCGCCGGTGCGGCTCGGGCGGCAGGTCATGTCTGCGCCCCCAGCCTGTGGCAGAAGGTTATTGCCCGGTGTGCCCACCTGCGGCCGGACCTTAAGAGCTATGACCGCAACCGGAAAGCCCTGTACGAGGGGCTGACAGCCATGGGCTACGAAATGGCCAAGCCCGACGGCGCCTTCTACCTGTTCATCAAAGCCCCCGGTGGAGACGCCAATTACTTCTCCGAATGCGCCAAGGAAAAGGACCTGCTGCTGGTGCCGGGAGACGGCTTCGGCTGTCCCGGATATTTCCGGATCTGCTACTGCGTCAGCTATGAGATGATCCAGCGGAGCTTGCCCGTGTTTGCGGCACTGATGGAAGAATTCCGTGAAGAAGAATAAACATACGAAACCGCGCGCCGGGAGGGGATTCCCAGCGCGCGATTTTTTATGGTTATGCGGAACAAAGCTTCCGGTGTCTGCCCGGGTTAGCCAGAGCCACCAGGTCCATGATGGTGATACGGCGGAGCTTCTCCGACTCCTCGTTCCTCTCCTTGATTCGAATCTTTGCCGGTCATACCGCGAACAATTCGTCCAGAGTCCCGAAGCGGTAGCCTTCTTCCTCCCATTTGGTCAGCAGTTCATCCAGAATTTCCGCGTTGGTTTTGGACGTGGAATGCAGCAGCACCACTGCGCCGCTGTGGGTCCTTGGCAGCAGTTTGGCAAAGGCCTGCTCCGCTGTGGGCTGAGCATCGTTGTTCCAGTCCACATAGGCGAGGCTCCAGAATACCGTCTTATAGCCCAGTTCCTGGGCCATTTTCAGGTTTTCCTCACTGTAGATTCCCTGGGGCGGGCGGTAGTATTTGGGCAGCTCCTGTCCGGTGATCTCCTTGTACAGTGCTTCCAGATCCCGCAGCTCCTTGGCAAAGGTTTCCTTGTCGGAGATCCTGCTCATGTCATAGTGGTGCATGGTGTGGTTGCCTACGGTGTGGCCTTCCTCCACCATTCGCCGCACCAGGTCGGCGTTCCGCTGGATGTAGTTGCCCACCAGGAAAAAAGCGGCGGACACCTGGTGCTTTTTCAGCGTGTCCAGAATCTTCTCCGTGCAGCCGTTTTCATAGCCGGCGTCGAAGGTCAGGTACAGCACCTTCTCCCCTGTGTCCCCGATGTAGGCAGCATCGTAGCGCTTCAGCTGGTCCACGCCTGCGTTGCCAATGGGGGCCGCACCCTCCTGACGGAAGCTCAGGCCCCAGGAGCCGGTTTCCAGCGCGCTGCCGGTAAATACCCCAATGGCTACCGTGATCGCCACAGCCAGGGCCAGAAGTAAGATCATCAGATCCCGTTTCCTCATAAAAAATCCCCTCCTTAGGGACAATCTATGCCCAAAGGAGGGGATTATACCCATTTTTTATTGTCCGCCGTGGAGATACTTATAGTCCCAATCCAAGTCGAAAAGCTTGTTGCCCTTCTCCATGGGGCAGCCGGTATACAGATCGTCCGCCAGCTCCCGCAGGACCTCCGCAGGCTCCAGACATTCCATGTAGAAATCCGGCAGAGCTTCCTCACCCAGACGCAGCCCCAGAATCGCACCCGCGATGGCCCCCACCGCAGCACTGCGGCCGGAGTGATTTACGGCAGTAATCATGGCGCTGTCGAAATCCCCGCCGCTGGTCAGGCAGGCGTAAACCGCTCCCGCAAGCACCTGAGCCGCGGAATCACATCCCAGCCGCTCCATGACCTCCACCTGGTTCAGTCCCGGGGACTCGGCATAGGTGATGGCGTGGCGCACCAGGGTGGCGATTTCAAAGGCTTGACTGTACTGGTGGCCAAACTGCTCCTTCATGGCTTCCACTGCTTCGTTGACCAGGGGCTTTAAGGGCGCCCCCGGATTTCGCAGAAGTCTGCTCATGAGGTGGGCCAGCACCGCTCCCGAAAGAAAAGCTGTGGGACTGCCATGGGTCAGGGCTACAGCTTCCGCCCCCAGCCGGTCAATCTCCTGCTGGTCCATCCGGTCCTCATGGAAGAACAATCCCACACCGATAGCGGTGGTGAGGGCGCAGGGAGAGCCGTCACTGTTGACGGGCGCCTCCAGGGTTCCCAGGTTGGGGCGGTTCAGGGTGTCCAGCATCCGGGTGTCCATGCAGTGCCGGCGGCACAGCTCAGCGCGACGAAGAAGCCAGCAGTAGGTTTTGCTGGGACGGCCCCAGGAACGCTGGGACGCTACCCATTCCCGGCTGCTCACGCCGATATATTTGATGAAGGGCGCCATTTTCCCCAGCATCTGACCCCGGGTCAGCCCCAGGAGCAGACCGTTGCAGGTAAACGCCGCCAGCTGAGTATAGGAGGTGACGTCGGCATAGCCGTTGACCAAGTCATAGCCCAGTAGGCCGTGGGGACCGTAGTCCTCCTGGATCTCCTGCCAGCTGCGGTTATCCACGGTATAGCCCATGGCATCGCCCACTGCCATTCCCAGCAGGCACCCCCGGTAGGACGATTGCGAAACAGCCATTGAACAGTCCCCTCCTCCCCAAAACGTTATTTTTATTATAGCTGTCTTCCCGGGAAAAGGCAAGGAAAATATGCCTCTTCGGGAATCATTTGTTTACATAATATTTTTGAGAACCACCAGCGCCTTTTGCAGCTGCTCCTCCTTCAGGCCAGAATAGTTCACCACAAGGCAATGCTGATCCTCAGCTCCATCGTGATAGTATTCGCTCAGGGCCTTTACCCGGATCCCTGCCGTCTCCAGCCGTTCTGTCAAGGCATGGTCCGAAAGAAACGTGTCCACCTTCAGCAGAAAATGCAGTCCCGCATCCTGCTCCTGGATCGTCAGACGACTGGAAAAAGCACACGCTTCCAGACTGGCCACCAGGGTATTCCGGCGGTTTCTGTAAAATTTCCGCATGCGGTTGATGTGCTTTTCAAAATAGCCCCGGCTGAGAAACCGGGCCAGCGTGTACTGTTCAAAGCTGGGCACCGTGCAGCTGTAGAACCCCAGCTGGGCCTGGAACTGCTCCATCAGGCCTGTGGGCAGAACCATATAGCTGATACGGATGGACGGAGCCAGGCTCTTGGAGAAGGTGTTCATGTAGATCACCCGGCCGCTGCTGTCCAGGGACTGCATGGCGGGTTTGGGATGGGCGTCGAACCGGAACTCACTGTCATAGTCGTCCTCGATGATCCACTTTCCCGCTTTGGCCCAGTCCAGCAGCTCCGTCCGGCGGCTGACCGGAGTCACCAAACCTGTGGGAAAATGGTGGGAAGGAGAGAAGTGCAGCACATCGGCGTCCCGCAGGCTTTCCGGCACCACGCCCCGGCTGTCCATAGGAGCGCTGACGCAGCGGACGCCACCGGCAGCATAGATCTTTCGGATCTTGTCATAGCCTGGTTCCTCCACGGCGTAGGTCTTGTCCCGGCCCAGCAGCTGGATCAGCAGATTGTACAGAAAATCCGTACCCGCGCCGATGAGGATATTGTCCGGGTCCACATGCATCCCCCGGAAGGCTGCCAGGTGGTCTGCGATGGCCTGCCGCAGTTCTGGGATTCCCCGATTGGGCAGGGGCAGCAGCAGGGCTTCCCCATAGTCCAGCATGACCTCCCGCTGCAGCCGGGACCAAACGGAGAAGGGAAACTGCTCCGTGCCGTTGGCGGTCAGGTCCAGCAGGTATTCCCGGGGAACCGCCGCCTGGAGGGGCTGGCTGGGCAGGGATTGGACCCGGCGCTCCACCGCTTCCACGAAGTAGCCCACCTTTTCCTGGGAGCGGATATAGCCCTCGGAGAGCAGCTGGTTGTAGGCAGTCTCCACAGTGATCCGGCTGACCTCCAGATTTTGGGCCAGGGTTCGCTTGGAGGGCAGCTTTTCCCCGGGGTTCAGGCTGCCGGAGAGAATGTCGCCCCGGATACAGCGGTACAGCGCCTCATACAGCGGCACGCCGGGGGATTTTTTCAGCTCATAGGTTAACATAACTCTATCGGAAGATTTTTTGGGCCGCGTCGATGATCCGTTGGATGTCCTCGTCCGTGTGGGCACTACTCAGGAACATGGCCTCGAACTGGCTGGGAGCGGCGTAGATGCCCCGCTGCAGCAGGCCGTTGTACCACAGACGGAAGCGCTCCGGATCGGAGGAACGGGCCTGATCGTAGCCGATAACGCTCTGCTCCGTGAAGAACACCGTCAGCAGGGAACCCACCCGGTTCACCTGGGACGGGATGCCGGACAGGGCTTCCTTCAGTCCCGTTTCCAGCATGGCACCCTTCCGGTCCAGCCCAGTGTAGATTTCCGGGCTGCTGTTCAGAATTTTCAGCTGAGCCAGGCCCGCCGCCATGGCCACGGGGTTGCCGGACAGGGTGCCCGCCTGATACACAGGGCCCAGGGGAGCCACCAGCTCCATCAGCTTCCGGCTGCCGCCGTAGGCGCCTACCGGCATGCCGCCGCCGATGATCTTGCCGTAGGTCACCAGATCCGCCCGGACGCCGTAGTATTCCTGAGCGCCGCCGGGGGCCAGACGGAATCCGGTGATGACCTCGTCCAGGATCAGCAGGGCCCCGGATTCGTCGCAGAGTCTGCGCAGGCCCTGCAGGAAGCCGGGCTGAGGCGGCACCACGCCCATGTTCGCTGCCACCGGCTCCACGATCACCGCCGCCACCTGTCCGGGATTGGCCTTCAGCAGTCCCTCCACGCTGGCAAGGTCATTATAGGAAGCGGTCAGGGTGTCCCCGGCAATCTCTCTGGGCACACCGGCGGAGTCCGGCGCGCCGCCGGTGAGGGCACCGGAACCGGCTTTCACCAGCATGGAGTCGGAATGACCGTGATAGCAGCCCGCAAATTTGATGATTTTGCTGCGGCCAGTGGCTCCACGGGCCAGCCGCAGGGCAGACATAACCGCCTCGGTGCCGGAGTTGACCATGCGGACCATCTCCACACCGGTCATCTGGCAGGCCAGCTCCGCCATCTCCACCTCCACCGCCGTAGGCGCGCCGAAGCTGAGACTCTTCTTCACGGCCTCCACCACGGCACGCTCCACTTCCTCCCGGCAGTGGCCCAGGATCAGAGGACCCCAGGAGCAGATCAGGTCGATATATTCCTTTCCATCCACGTCCCAGACATGGCTTCCCAAGCCCCGGTCCAGAAACCGGGGATAGGTGCCCACGCCTCGGCAGGCCCGCACCGGGGAATTGACACCGCCGGGCAGGACCTTCTGGGCATCTTCAAACAACTGTTCCGATTTCGTCATTATCCCAAATCTCCTTTTTTCATGGCCTGGGCCAGCTCCTTGGCAAAGTAGGTGATAAGGATGTCCGCACCGGCCCGGTAGACGGACAGGGCGCTTTCGCACATGACTCGGTACTCATCAATGAGCCCGGCCTTTCCGGCAGCCTTGATCATGGCGTATTCGCCGCTGACGGAGTAAGCTGCCAGAGGCAGGTCAAAGGCGTCCGCGCACTCCCGGATGATGTCCAGATAGCTCAGGGCGGGCTTGACCATCAGAATATCCGCACCCTCCTGAACGTCCAGAGCGCACTCCTTTAACGCTTCCTTCCGGTTGTGGGGGTCCATCTGATAGCCACGGCGGTCCCCGAAGGCAGGGGCGGACCCGGCGGCTTCCCGGAAGGGACCGTAGAAAGCGGAGGCGTATTTGGCGGAATAGGACATAATGGGGATGGTCTCAAAGCCGTTTTCATCCAGCACCGCCCGGATGGCGGCAACCCGTCCGTCCATCATGTCGGAAGGGGCCACCATATCCGCGCCCGCCTGGACATGGGACAGGGCGGTTTTGGCCAGAACCTCCAGCGTTTTATCATTGTCCACAGTATGACCGTGTAGAATACCGCAGTGTCCGTGGTCAGTGTACTCGCACATACACACGTCGGTGATGACATAGCAGTCAGGATATTGTTCCTTGATGGCACGGATGCCCTGCTGCACAACGCCCTCCGGGTCCCAAGCGGAGGAACCGCATGCGTCCTTATGGGCGGGGATGCCGAACAGCAGCACCCGGTTAACCCCGGCCTCCCGGCACCGAGCGATCTCCTCACAGACCCGGTCTGGGGAATAGCGCCACTGACCGTCCAGAGAAGGAATCGGCTCCCGGATGTCAGTTCCTTCTACCAAAAACAGGGGGTAGACCAGGCTGTCCGGGGACACCCTGGTCTCCCGTACCATACGGCGCAGGGTATCGCTGGTCCGCAGTCTGCGGGGACGAATGACAAGATCCATATGTTTACACTCCTTTGATGCATTCGATCAGAGAATCCATGGTGGCTTCTCCGGCAGTGACAACGGCAATGCCGTATTTTTCTGCTTCCTTAGCCGTCTGGGGCCCGATGCAGCAGCCCAGCACATTGGAAAAGTCCGCGCCCGGCAGGCTTTTCACAAAGCCCCGGACGGTGGAGGCGCTGGTGAAGGTCACCAGTACCTTGCGTTTCAGCAGTTCCAAAACTTTATCAGAGTCCGGTGCTTCATAAACAGTATCATAGCACGGAACATCCTCGAAGGGAATTCCATTTTTGGTAAACAGTTCCGGCAGGGCATCGCTGCCCCGGCTGGCCCGGCACAGCAGCACCGGTCCTTCCGCCTGGGCCATAAGCTGGGCCAGATGGTCTGAGTCGTAGGTCTTCGGTACCAGGTCCGCCCGTAGGCCGTATTTTTCCAGAACGGACGCGGTTTTGGGGCCGATGGCCGCCAGCTTCACCCCGGCCAGGGCTCTGGCGTCCCGCCCGGCGGCAAACAAACGCTGGAAGAAAATCTCCGGTCCCGCTGGACTGGTGAACACCAGATAGCGATAAGTGCCGATCTTTTCAATGGCACGATCCAGTTCCGGGCAGTTCGCCCGTTCCACTGTGCGGATGCAGGGATAGCTGGTCACATTGGCCCCAAGCTGCCGCAGCCGGTCACAGAGGGTGCCGCTGCGGTCCGCCGGACGGGTGACGATGATCTCCTTTCCCTTCAAGGGCAGGTGGTCAAACCAGTCAAACCGGTCCGACAATTCGCAGACCTTGCCCACTACAATGATAGCCGGACTTTGAATCTGTGCCTGCTCCGCTTCCCGGGGAAGCTGCTCCAGTGTGGCGATCACCTTCCGCTGCCGGGGAAGCGTGCCCTGCTCTACAATGGCTGCGGGCATTTTCGGCTCCATGCCCGCATCCAGCAGACCCTGGCAAATTTTTGGCAGTGCGTTGACGCCCATGAGAAATACCAGGGTCCCGCCGGTGCGGCAAAGGGCTTCATAGTCAATCCGAAGCGCGGAACCGGCTCTGGCGTGGCCGGTGATGATGTGTACGGAGGAACAGTAGTCCCGGTGAGTCACGGGGATTCCCGCGTAGGCCGGTACCGACAGCGCCGAGGTAACGCCGGGCACCACCTGATAGGGAATCCCATATTCCTCCAGCAGCTCCAGCTCCTCGCCGCCCCTGCCGAACAGGAAGGGATCGCCGCCCTTCAGCCGCACGACACACTTCCCCTCCAGCGCCTTGTCCAGAAGGATCCGATTGATTTGCTCCTGGGGAACCTTATGATGGCTGGCTTCCTTGCCCACGTCAATCCGCTCTGCATGGGAAGGAATCAACGCCAGAATGTCCGGACTCACCAGGCGGTCATAGACCACTACTTCCGCCTGCTCCAGGGCCTGGCGTCCTTTTGGGGTCAGCAGGCCGGGGTCCCCGGGGCCTGCCCCCACCAAAATCACATTTCCGTTCATGGGCTTTTCACGTCCCTTCTTTCAGCTTCCGAGCCAGTTCCCGGCCCAAGGCTTCGGCGTCCGACTTGGAGCCGGTCAGGTTCCCTTTCCGAATCACCGTTTCATCGGGACTGACATACAATCCCGTTACTGTCAATTGCTCGCCTTCCGTCACAGCATAGGCTGCCACGGGGGAGCTGCATCCTCCATTCAATTCCCGGACAAAGGCCCGCTCCGCCTGGGCGCAGGAAGCGGCATCGGGGTCCTGAACCGATGCCAGGCACCGGGTGTCCATCCCCAAACGGGTCTGCACCACCAGAATTCCCTGACCGGCTGCGGGAAGCATTTCCTCCGGGGAAAAGTAACGGCTGATCCGGCTCTCCATCCCCAGCCGTTTCAGACCCGCTGCCGCCAGCACCAGGGCGGAAAACTCCCCGGCATCCAGCTTTGCCAGTCTTGTCTGGACATTGCCCCGGATTGGCCGAACTTCCATTTCGGGGAACAGGGCCTTCAGCTGCAGCTGCCGCCGCCGAGAGGAGCAGCCGATGGGCTTTCTGGGGTCCAGTGACCTTACCCCCTCCGGCAGCACCAGCACATCCCTGGGGTCCTCCCGCTGGGAGAAGGCCGCGAGAGGCAGATCCTCCGGCACCTCCATGGGCATGTCCTTCAGGGAATGGACGGTAAAATCCACTCTGTTTTCCCGCAATGCCTGGTCCAGCTCCCGGACGAACAGCCCTTTGCCGCCGATCTGGTCCAGAGTTTTATTCAGGATTTTGTCACCGGTGGTCTTCATAGTCACCAGCTCCAGCTCCGCTTCCGACATGGCTTTGGAAATCGCATCCATAACCATTTGGCTCTGGATCACCGCCAGCTTGCTTTCCCGGCTGCCGATTCTGATTTTCATTCCAGTTCCTCCAATACCCGGCGGATTTCTTTTGCCGCCCGAGCGGTTTTGTGGTGGTCCTTTCCAGTGGATACCACCCCCGCGATCAGGTCCTCCCCGGCGCAGATAGCGGGGAAGTAGAAGCTGCACTCCGCTTCACAGTCTGCCACGGATATGGGGATGCCCCTGCCGGACGCTTCCTCCCACACCGCATGGTTGACCTGACGGTCCGCTGTGGCGGCGATGGCGAGAAAGGCCCCTTCCAGATCCCCCGGCTGGTAGGGCCGCCGGAGCCAGGTGAGCCCGTCAGCCTTGCATTTCAACTCCGGGGCGATCACTTTTATCTGACAGCCGAACAGCCGCAGGGTGCCGATTCTTCGGGCTGCAATGTTCCCGCCGCCAATCAGTACCACGGTTTTCCCGGTGAGGTCCAAAAACAGCGGGAACCGGGGCACGCGATCCGATACGGCCTGCCGCTGCTGCCATTTATGGAACTTGTCCAGTTCCTCCAGGACGATGGCACGCATCTGCGCCAATTCCTCCGGCCGGCCCGGCCCGCCAGTGCCCAGGGTATCCGTGTCGTAGCACTGGAGACGGCAGGCGCAGGCCGGATCAATGTCCCTGGGCACCGCCAGATCCACGGCCACCTTGGGAGGATTGGCCACGGTTTTCAACTGCGCCAAAGTCAGTGTATAGTGGGGACTGGACGTTGCCGAAACCAGCGCATCCAGTCCCTCCAATGCTTTTATTCGGTCCTCAAAGGCCACCACGGAGCACCCGGCAGGAACCACCGTTTCTCCATGGCGGTAGCTGCGCAGAGTCACTTGGACCTGCGCCCCGGACTGCTGCAGAAGCTCCGCCGCAAGACGGCCCATCTGCCCATTGCCCACCACAAGAATCCGTTTCCCCTGCAGAGAGCCCAACTCCTGGGTCAGAATCTCCCGGCACCGCTTTCCCATGGAGGGGGTGCCCCGGGTCACGGTGACTTCCGTCCTGGCCCGTTTCCCGGCGGTGACGGCCCTGCGGAACAGGGCAGATAGGGTGGGGTCCGCGGTTTTCACCTCTTGGGCCAGCTCCATGGCGGTGCGCACCTGGGTAATGATCTGGTCCTCCCCCAGAATCTGGGAATGTAGGCCGCAGGCCACCTCCAGTAGGTGGCTTGCCGCGTCCTCCCCACAGCGGGTGGTGAAATAGGGCTCCAGCTCCGCCTCGGGGACACCCGCACCCCGGCACAGCAGCCGCCAGGGGGGCTGTGCGGACCCGGTTACATACAGCTCCGTCCGGTTACAGGTGGACAGCAGCACGCCCCCTTCCACTCCCGGCTGCTGCCGGAGCCAGGAAAGCAACACCAACACCTGCTGCCTGGAAAAGGCCAGACGTTCCCGTAAATCAATAGACGCCCGGTGGCAGTCCAGGCCGGACATGATTAGATTCATGAATTTCCTCCTTGCTCCAGCGTTTTCACAGCCGCCAGACAGTGGGCAGCAAACAATTCTCTTATCCGGGGACATACCCCAAGTCCCCGATTTACGCAGCGCACCGAATATCCGTCGTTTCTCAACAAACCTTCCCAAATAACCAAGTCTTTTCTGGCGTGGCCACCTGAGGTAATCAGGAACGGGGCCAGCATCAGCTTCCGAATCTCCGGCCGCGTGGAAAGCATCTGTTTCTTTTCTTCCAACGTGGGTGCTCCCTTCATGGCGGCCACATAGAGCCTGTCACACCGTCTTTGCAAGACCTGTTCCAACCGGACATAGGCAGCGTTTCCGGAGCCCTCGCCGCCGTGGCCCATAAGCACGAGGGCTTCTTCCTTCTCCAACGGCGGCAGCCATTCCATTAGCGCATCCGCCGTGGTTTCAAAGTCCGCATCGGTATAGAGAAGGGGCGTCCCCACGGCAATCCGCATCCGCTGCCGGTATGGTATCAGCTGATCCATGAGCCGTTGGTATTCGGCACCCTGGGTAACATAGAGGGGCTGCACAGCCACGTAGGTGATGCCCTCCGCCGCCAGACGCTCCATCGCCTGGGGTACGCTGTCAACCGCGAGGCCGCTCCGCATGAGTTTCTGGCGGATGGTTTCACTGGTAAACGCCCGGCGCAGGGTCCACCCCGGACAGGCAGCGGCCAAAGCCTGCTCTGTAGGAGAAATCGCCGACGCCAATGCATCAGGATAGGCAGTGCCGAAGGACACGGCCAGAATCGCGTTTTTCATGGATGGTGTCCCCTTTCCCACATAGAAAATAAGAAGCAGCCCTGCGGCTTTCTGACCAGAGAAGGCGGAAAAGTCGTGGGCAGGCTGTAAATTCTATGGTATAGAGTAGCCTGTTTTTTTCGGGTTGTCAATCCTTTTCGGACACAGAGCTGTACAATCTGCGGAAGATTCCGTCTTGCGTTTGCAGACGGAAGCTGGTATAGTGAATGCAGAGTTTTACGAAAAAGGAGGCGCTTCCATGGCCCGAACCAACAACTATCTGATCCAGGCCCGGCAGGCGAAGCAGCGGTTTCTGACCTACGATTCCCAGGCTCTGATCCGAAAACTAAACCTGAAAGCGGATGAAGATTTTCTCTATGTCCCCATGCTTTGCCAAACCTACCGAATCCGCCGCGCCACGGGAGATATCGACCGCTTTACCGGCACCGCATGGGTAGACGCCAACAGCTATGAAGAGGTCATGACCCTGCTGGATCTGGTCTGCGACAGCCGGGAGGACCGCCACCTCAGCGGCCGGTGGAAAAACATGTCAGCCTTCGGACTGCTGTTCCACCAAAATCTGCTGGAGGGCACCCGGGACACCTGGGCGGAAGCGTTCCAGGCAGACCAGGAAGGGTTTTGCCGGGCCTGCATCGCTCTGGGTGGGAAGCCCCTTCCCAATGGGGATATCGCCTATGCCATTGAGCTGTTCGACGGGCTGCCTGTTGCCCTCCAATTGTGGCTGGGCGACGAGGAATTCCCACCGAACCTGCGGCTACTGTGGGATGAAAATGCCGCCATGTACATCCGCTATGAAACCATGTATTTCGCCAAAGCGCTGCTGCTGGACAGGATCGCAGAGGAGATGAAAAGCGAATAAGAGAACAAGGAGGGAAACCCATGGCCTACCGGGTGGCAATTTGTGACGACAGCGGGGAGGACGCGGAATTTGTCCGGGAGCTTCTGGAGCAGTGGGCAAATCAGCGGCAAATCGACATTCAGACGGAGGTGTTCCCTTCGGCAGAAAGCTTCCTGTTCCGGTACGCCGAGGACAAGGCCTTTGACATTCTCCTGCTGGATATCGAAATGGGGGCCATGGACGGCGTGACCATGGCGAAGCGGGTGCGGCAGGACAACGAAGCAGTGCAAATCGTCTTCATCACCGGCTACTCCGACTATATCGCGGAGGGGTACGAGGTGGCGGCGCTGCACTATCTGATGAAGCCCGTGAACCGGGACAAGCTGCTGTCCGTCCTGGACCGGGCCCTGGAAAAGCGGAAGCAGCAGGAGCGGTGCCTGAATCTGGAGGCCTACGGGGAGCTGGTGCGCATCCCCTTCTATGAGATCCGCTATCTGGACGTGCATCAGAATTATGTCACCGTCCACGGCAAGCGGAACTACACCGTCAAGCGCTCCCTGGGCGAATTCGAGAAGGAGCTGGATCAGCGGTTCTGCCGGGTGGGCCGGGGAATGATCGTGAACCTGACATTCATCCAACGAGTCACAAAAACGGAAGTCCACCTGTCCGATGGCACGGTGCTACCCCTGCCCAGAGGAGCCTACGAGCCGCTGAACCGGGCAATCATTCAGCATACATAAGGGAGTTACGAGAATGCTGTTATTACAATTTGATGAAACGAAAAATGCCATCATCGATCCTGATATGGTGCATCACGCAATACCTGATTTTCCGGAAACTGTCGTTTCCGTTTTTTCCCATCATCTATTTGCGTCTGTTTTGAATTTTCTGGGAGGGAAAGTCATCGCACAGACCCATGATGTAGACGGGATCTGGCCTGTGTACGAGGTTTCCTACAAAGGAAAACGCTTTGCGTTTTATAAAGCCAGATTGGGAGCGCCTGCCTGCGTCGGCTCTTTTGAGGATGTGATCCCAATGGGTGCAAAACGGATCATCCTGCTGGGCAACTGCGGTGTGCTGGACAGGCGCATCAAAGACTGCGGTATTATCATCCCCACCAAGGCCATCCGCGACGAAGGCACCAGCTACCATTATGCCCCTGCCGAGGACTACATTGATGTGAATACAAAATATGTGGAAGACTTTGTTTCGGTTCTGGAGGAATTTGGCTATCCCTATATCAAAGGCATTACCTGGAGCACGGATGCATTTTACCGGGAAACCAAAGCCAAGGTTGACAGCCGGAAGAAAATGGGGGCAGTCTGTGTAGAGATGGAATGTGCCGCTATGCAGGCCATGTGCAATTTCCGAAATGTGGAGTTTTTTCATTTTCTGTACGCCGGGGACAATCTGGATCACACCTCCTGGGACCCCAGAAGTCTGTCGGGAACCGCCAGACTGGAGGACAAGGAGAAAATCGCTTTGCTGGCCTTTGAACTGGCCTGCAGGATATCCTAATCAGGAGGACCCTATATGTCCTTTCTTTCCAAACAGATTGACAAGCGCCTTGCCGCCTACCAGCGGGAGCTGATTGAGACCCACTATCGGGAAGTGGAAAATATGTACCGGCAGGTCCGGGGCTGGCGGCATGACTACCGAAATCACATCCAGATGATGAAGGTGCTGGCCGCCAACGGAGACCTGGAGGGGATCAAGGCCTATTTGGACCAACTGGACACGGACCTGAACACCGTGGACACCGTGGTGAAGACCGGCAACGCCATGGCCGACGCGATCCTGAACAGCAAAATCTCCCTGGCCAAGTCCAGGGGCATCCCCGTCCAGGTGAACGCCCACATTCCAGTGAAACTGAAAATGTCGGAGTTGGACCTGTGCTGCATCCTGGGCAACCTTTTTGACAACGCCATCGACGCCAGCCTGGCTCTGCCGGAGGAGCAGCGCCTGATCCGGGTATACATGGACATGAAGGGCTCCCAGCTGTACATTTCCTTTACCAACTTCACCGCCGCCAAAAAGCTTCCCAAGGTAGGCAAACGGTTCCGAACCACCAAGGGCGAGGGCCACGGCTTCGGCCTGGTGCGCATCGACAGCATCATCGAGCGTTTGGACGGCTATCTAAGCCGCAACAGCGAAGACGGAGCCTTTACTACGGAAATATTGATTCCCCAGGCATAACACCCCAGGGCAGAGAGAAGCAGGCTCCCCCTTTGGGGGAGCTGGCACGGCGCAGCCGTGACTGAGAGGGCTTGGCTCCCCCTTTGGGGGAGCTGGCACGGCGCAGCCGTGACTGAGAGGGCTTGGCT
>CAMGIN010000010.1 GCA_946056135.1 uncultured bacterium
GCTTCATGGGTATTGAGGCAATCGCAAGACCTGATATAAATGGTTTTTGCGGTGAATCACAGCGTACGTACGTACCAGACGGCTGGGACACATGAGTGTCCAGCTGACTTCTGTACGTATGTACGCAGCATTTTACCCTATGTTCGCCAACAGCAGAATTATGCAGACCGCAGATATCTCCCTGTTTCTGGGGTTTGAAAATCAAGGGTAGTGGAAATCGGAAAGTATTCCACCGCCAAATAAAACGATTTCATGAAATCGCGCTTCTTTGAATCGTGAACCATTTTCACAGAATCGCGGGGCTTTTCACTGTTTCAAACCAAATCCCACGAAACAGGAAAGTGGGATAGGCTCACTTGTGAACAGGACATCATTATGGAAATTCTGAACGGATTTCCCCAATTACACATTTTTCACTCACCAGCGAAGCGGATACGCCGTAGGGCGCACCGACTTCGCTATTTTCATCACTATTTTTATGGAGGTTTATCACAATGAATGTACGCAATGAATTAAAGGCACAGATCGTGCGTGCCGGTTTGACCATGCAGCAGGTAGTCGATCTGCTGTCCGATGAGTACGGATGGAGCGACAGCGTTTCCAACCTGTCCGCCAAGCTCCAGCGGGAGAGCATCCGCTACAAGGAGGTGCTGGAGCTTGCCGATGTGCTGGGCTATGAAATCGTCTGGCAGAAAAAGAGGGAGTAATCATGCTCTTGCCCGCAGCTCCACACGCAACCTGTCCCCGCGCATCCCCCGTCCCCACGGTGAAATCCGCAGAGTTCAGCGTGGACGGTCTGAGAGAATATCACGGCTTTCTCTCAGACAGCGGACGGCGGTGATTGAAAAATTCCTATTGGAAATCACCGTTGTCCGGGGCGGATTTGCAGTTTGGATACCACCTGCAAGCCGCCCAGAGGCACTCGTAAGTGCCGCACTCTCCGTTCCCCCTCGGGAGAGCCCACGATACTTTGCAGCCGTAGGATGAAAGTATCATAGTGGGTTATTACACTTCCGCAGAAGTGCTCCCCCGTGGCTTCCTGAAACCAAAAATGAATAAAGAAAGGATTGAACCCCCAATGGCAAGAAATGACGGTATTGACCGTACCGTAGCAAGAAATGTAAACCTGACCGCTTCCAAAATCGCCAATGCTCAGCGGCACAATGAGCGGGAAAAGGAATCCTACACGAACCCGGACATCGTGCCGGAACGCCTGTCCTACAATGTCCACTTCAAATCACCAACTGGCAGTTACGCTGAAATGTTTGAACAGATGAAGGCTGATGGTGTGATCTCCACCCGGGGTCTGAAAGAAGATGCCAACCTTTACGGTGAGCTGATCTTCGATGTGAACTCCGCCTACTTCTACAATCACGGCGGCTACGAATTTGCAAAACAGTTCTACGCCGATGCTTACAAAGCCGCTGTGGAAATCGTGGGCGGTGAGCAGTACATTCTCTCCGCTGTAATGCACGCAGACGAACGGAATCGGGCCATGTCCGAAGCTCTGGGAGAAGATGTGTACCACTACCATCTTCATGTTGTGTACATCCCTGTAGTTGAAAAACAGATTCTTTGGAGCAAACGCTGCAAGGACAAATCGCTGGTCGGCACCGTAAAGGAGACCATCATGCAGGTCAGCAGCAGTAAGAAGTGGCAGTCCAAGCCTTCACTTGACGAGAATGGAAATCCCATGCTGACCGCAAAGGGAAAGCCGGTTCTGAAAAAATCCTACAGCGTCCTCCAAGATGATTTCTTCAACGCCATGCGTTCCGCCGGATACACGGATGTGGAGCGCGGCGAGCGGGGCAGCACCGAAGAGCATCTGACGGTGACACAGTTTAAGGTTCAGGCAGAGCAGGAGCGACTGGAAGCTGTGACCAGTCTGGTTGCACAGGCGGAGCAGACTTTGGAAGATACCCAGGCCGCGGCAGACCGGCAAAAGAAAAGGCTTGCGGTTCTGCAAAAGGAAACCAAAACCGCCAAGGCCGCCGCGCTGACGATACAGGACATTGAGGCGATGGGCAAGAAAAATGCCCTCACAGGAAATGTTTCTCTCACTCCGCAGGAGTGTGACACACTCAAGCAGCACGCCATCAATGGCATTGCTGCGAGGGCGGACAACAGGCGGCTGAAAGAGAAACTGGCATCCGCAGAGCAGTCCGCGACCATCTGGAAGCAGCGCTTTGAAGCGGTAAACGAAAAATATCAGAAACTCAAAAAGAAAGCCCAGCCCTATCTGGATGCACTGGAAATCGCATCCGAACGGGTTCGGGCTTTTTTGAATGCCATCCTCGCCAGAGGACGGCAGCAACAGGAACACAGCCAGCCCACCCATGGCAGGCAGCAGAATATGGAAATATGACGGAGGACATTGCCTATTGCAGAAATACTATGAAGATGCAAAATACAACGCAGCATTTGAACGCTGCGTGGATGTTATGGCCCGACTGATCGAGAAATACGGTCATCAGGTTCTGGATAATTTGGAGCAGGACACACCCCAGACAGCGAAGTGCCCTGAGAATGATACACAAGCAAAGCCGCCAGGTATGGTAGCGGCGTAAAAATTCGATTTACACGTTGCGTATTTGTTGTAGCTGTGCTATAATAAGTACGCAACGTGTATTTCCTATTTATGGAGAAAGACTATGGATTGTAAAAACAGAATGATTAAACTGCGGGAAAGTACAGGACTGAACCGAAAGGACTTCTGCAAGCTGGTTCACATCCCCTACCGGACAATGACGGAGTGGGAGTTGGGCAACCGCCATGCGCCGGACTATGTGCTGTTTCTTTTGGAATACTTCATCCGCAAGGAGGGATTTGCTACCCAGAATCCAAATGCAGGAGGTGGTATGATTGAAAAAGAAACAACGTAAATGCTACCTCTACACAAGAGTGTCCACCACCATGCAGGTCGATGGCTACAGTTTAGATGCCCAGCGTGACAAGCTCCGCAAATACGCTGACTACGAGGATATGGTTGTTGCCGGTGAATACTCTGACGAAGGCTTCTCTGGTAAGAACATCCAGGGAAGACCGGAGTTCCAGCGGATGCTGAACGACATTCAGGATGGTAAAGATGGCGTTTCCTATGTGCTGGTCTTTAAGCTCTCCCGTTTCGGCAGAAATGCGGCGGACGTTCTGAACTCTTTGCAGCTTATGCAGGATTTCGGTGTCAATCTGATTTGCGTGGAAGATGGCATTGACAGTTCCAAGGATGCCGGTAAGCTGATGATCTCAGTCCTATCTGCTGTAGCAGAAATTGAGCGAGAGAACATCCGCTCACAGACAATGGCAGGACGGGAGCAGAAAGCCCGTGAAGGAAAATGGAACGGTGGTTTTGCCCCTTACGGCTACAAGCTGGAAAATGGAAATCTCGTCATCGCAGAAGATGAGGTTGAGGTCATCCGCATCATCTATGATCGCTATATTCACACCAACGAGGGCGTTGCCGGAGTTGCCAAATATCTGAACCGAAATGGCTTTGTAAAGAAACTGCGGCAGAACAATACCATCCCCGGCTTCTCAAGAAATTTCGTGCAGGATGTGCTGGACAATCCCATCTACATGGGGAAGATTGCCTACGGCAGACGCAGGACAGAAAAGAAGCAGGGCACACGCAATGAGATGCATGTGGTCGAACAGTCTGAGTTTCCGGTTTATGACGGACAGCACGAGGCCATCATTTCCGAAGAAGATTGGTATCTGGCACAGGAAAAGCGCAAGATCAATTCCTTTAAGCGGGAAAAGGTCAACAATCCAGACCATGCCCACATCCTGTCCGGCATTCTGAGATGTCCATGCTGTGGAAAAGGTATGTACGGCAACATCGCCAAAGCCCATGGCAGGGACAAGAAAACACGGTATTACTACTATTGCAAGAATACCATTACCGCTTCCGGCCATGAGTGCAGTTTCCGACTGAACATAGATCAGGCAGAGCTGAACAATGCAGTTGCCAAGATCATTTCCGCCATGGTCAATAAGCCCCGGTTTGCGGAAGCCATTCAAGCAAAGATCGGAACGGCAGTAGATACTGCGGCGCTGGAACAGCAGGTGGAGGTTTTGCAGGGGCGGCTGAAGCAAACCTTCGGCACGAAAACCCGGTTGGAGCGACAAATGGACACGCTGGATATTGGCGACCCGCACTATGACAGAAAAATTTCTGATTTGCAGCGCCGTTATGACGAACAATATGATATCATGGTAGAAATCGAATCTCAGATTGATGAGCTGCAAAGTCAGATTCGCAGTATCCGGCAGGAGAAAATCTCCGGTGACAATATCTATCGGCTGCTCCTGGCCTTCGATGCGGTTTACAACTCCGCTACAGAAGCCGAGCGGAAGGAACTCATGAAGGCCTTCATCGAAAGAATTGACCTGTACCCGGAAAAGAGGAAGGATGGCTGCTGGATCAGGAGTATTGTATTTAATTTCCCGATGCCTGTTGAGGGCGGGGAAGTAAAAGAATTGTCCTTGGAATCTGAGACAACCGTCGAGACGGTATGTTTATTGTCCAAACTAAAATCGACGCAGCATATCGAAGTTGAGCTGGATATGGACGAGTTGGACTTGACCGATGCGGAGAAGAAAGCTACCTATCAAGAGATCAAGGATTATGTGCTGGAGCATACCGGATTGAAGGTCAGCAGCCTGTATATCGCACAGGTGAAGCAGAAATGCGGCATTATTGAGCGTGAAAACTACAATAAGCCGAAGTCTGAGGACGCAAAACAGCCGCAATGCCCACCGGATAAAGAAAAAGCAATCAAGGAGGCATTGAAGCATTTCGGCATGATTTAAGGAGGGCGGATATGAAGCATTTGATTTCTTGTGAGTTTAACATGGATACTGCCTGTGTTGAACTGAAATTTTCCGATGGCAGCATGATTTCCATTGACACGATCGCCATGGAGAACGAGATTGCCGAAAATATGTATCAACGGTCGGAGTTGGACTATCTGATTTACAATGCGCCACTCGAATATGCCGACCTGATTTTGAACGGTGATCCGGAAACTTACTTAAAAAACGTGACTGAATACAATTACCTCGATTAAATGATTAGCCACGGCTGTTATTCTGAAAAAGGAATAGCAGCCGTGGCTAATTTCACTTTTCTGTCTGTGCCTGTTCTAAAAGCGCCGCCATCTGAGATGGTGTTTCCTGCATCCCACGCTTGAACCATTCTTCAATCCAGCCATACAGACCATAGGCAAAAAAAGCAGACTTGTACGCATCTATGTTGCTTTGCTCCAACTTAGGTCCGCAGGCTTCCTTAATGCTTTGTAAGCTCAGGTGAGCCAGCCCCTGACGATACAGCAGAATGCAAATCTCCCGCTCCTCGTAGTAATGCTCGAACAGCGCTCGGGCAAAATTGAAATCCGGCTGCACGATTGCGGATAGCCACCACGCATCCAGCCTCTTTTTCAATTCTCGTGAAATCACATCCTCTTTGCTTTCAAAATTGCGATAAAAGGATGCCCGCCCCACACCGGCCTTATCGCATAGTTCCCCTATGGAAATGTCATTGATATGTTTATGCTTTATCAAATCAAACAACGCATCCGTAATGTGTTCTACCACATATTGATTGCGCCCTTCGTTGCTCATCGGTGATACATTTTTCGTGTTCTGTCTCATTTCATCTCAACCTCTTGAAAATTATGCACCTTCATAATACAATTATATCGGCGTAACAAATGTATCATCAAAATACATTATACGACAACGCAAATAAAATGTCAAGAGATATGAGGAAAGGAACGCAAAATGTCATTGATTACAAAAAGGTTGATTATATTGGCGATCATTATCATCGTTGCAGCAATATTGGGGCGCATGGCGGTCAGAGCGGTTCTGAATCTGCTGCTCGGAGGGACAATGTTTGGGGGAAACCTCCTATGAGTAAAGCAAAGAGAAAGGGCAGAGTTATGTGGGGACTTATCTATGTACTTACTTTTATCGTTGTCTTTGCAGCATCGGCTATATTCAAAATGACGTATGACCCATCCCACGGGGCATACAAAGCCGATTGGAGCGAGTCTGTCGGGACAATCCATGCGGATATTCCTTACAGTGAAGGTGAGGCCAATAAATTCGACCTCTATGTTCCGGCAGATAACACGAAGGAAAGCTATGGCCTGGTGGTCTATCTCCATGCGGGCGGATTTACCAGCGGTGACAAGAGCGATGACGCCGATATGCTGAAATGGCTTTGCTCAAAGGGATATGTGGCTGCCGGAATCAACTACACCCTCCGTACCGAAACCAATACGGCCAGTGTCTTCACCCAGTCCAACGAAATCAAAGCGGCTGTCCCCAAGGTGATCGAAGCGGCGAAGCAGTTGGGCTATTCCATCGACAAGATGACCGTGGCAGGCGGTTCCGCCGGTCATGCCCTGGCTATGATCTACGCCTACCGGGACGCTGCCGAAGCACCAGTTCCGGTGGTTCTCACCTTCGGAGCGGTTGGACCTGCCAGCTTCTATCAGGAGGATTGGGGCGTCTACGGCCTTGACCAGAACGATGAAGCTTGTGCCGGGATGTTCAGCGTAATGGCCGGAGTGGAGATCACCCCGGAGGAGATCCAGGATGGCTCCTATCTGGAAAAGGTCAAGCCGATCTCGGCCTCCATGTGGGTAGACGAGAACTCCGCACCTTCCGTTGTGGCCTACGGAACTCACGACAGGGTGCAGCCCTATCTGGCTTCCCTCCGGCTGAAAACCGCACTGGAGGAAAACGGCGTGGATTTCCGGTATTTCGAGCTGCCCCACTCCGGTCACGGCTTGCAGAATGATACTGCAATCTCGAAGCAATGGATGAATGCAGTTGTTGAATACCTGGACAGATATATGTCTGTTGCTGAATGATAGGAGGAAAAATGAAAAAAGTGCTGAAAATAATAGGTATTATCCTTGCCTCGATCATCATTTTGATTGCCGTATTCTTCTTCTGGCTTACGCACCGGGATGCTTCCGTAAAGGATACTTACCGCGAAAGCATTGCGACCGGCGGAAGTGTTGAAACAGCTTACCTGACCGATGGCCCTTATGCCACATCGTATTATGAAGAACCCACGATGCAGGGCTTTGAAAAATACGAGATCAGTTATCCAACAGAATTGGAGACGGAAAACAAAATATACCCTGTGATTGTTGTTTGCAATGGTACAGGCTGGAAAGGCTCCTTATCAAAAGCGCAGCATCAGTTTTATGCCTCCTACGGTTTTATCGTTATCGCAACAGAGGAAACCTATTCATGGAATGGATTTGGCGCTGAAATGTGCGTCCGGCATCTGGAGAGGCTGAACGATTACACGGGAGAAAATGGGGAAACAAGCATTTTCTATCAAAAGGTGGACCTTGACCATGTGGGAATTATCGGTCACTCGCAAGGCGGCGTTGGTGTTTTCAATGCCATCACGAATACGGATCACAGGGACATCTACAAAGCTGCTGTCGCGCTGTCGCCCACGAACCAGCCGTTAGCACTTGCATTGGAATGGCCATTTGATCCATCCTTGATCAACACGCCGATTATGCTGATTTCCGGTGCCGGTGGAGGGGATGATGCAGTCATCACCTTAGAGGGTCTGAACTCCATTTATGACCAAATTTCAGGAAACAAGGTTATGGCCAGAAGGGTGAATACAGATCACGGCAGCAACGGCACAGTAAATGACGGTTATGTAATGGCTTGGTTCCTGTGGCAGCTGCAAGGTGACGAGGAAGCCGCAAAGGCGTTTATCGGAGACACCCCGGAAATCATGGTAAACCCATTGTACCAGGATCAGCAAGTATCGCTGCAATCGTGACATCATAAAAAAGAGGAACTATGAAAAAAGCATTTAAGGTTATTATGGTCGTTATCCTTGTTGTTGTTTTACTGATCGCCGGAGTAATATTCTGGGTATTCCATTCTCTGAAAACAGAACTGGGAGATCACTGGAAGGATTATGCGAATGCATTCACCCTGCAAACAGAGGTGAGCAAGGACTTGCCGCCGCTGGATAATATTGAACAGTATACGGTAGATGTGCAGTATATCAACAAAGTCGGAAATGTGGATAGCCGCCCGATTCGATTATATGTCCCGGAGAATATTTCCCAGCCAATGCCACTCATTTATGTTCCGCATTATGAAATGGCGGAGAATGCTGCGGAACTGAGAAGGTATCTGGAGCAAGGCTGGGCAGTTGCTTCTCCGACAGAGGTGCTGCCCTCCCATAACGGTCTGCTGACAGATGATGACCTCGTGTTCAACAATGCGGCACTTTACACATTACGACACATGGATGAATTTGACAATCAGAGAATTGCTATCGTTGGTGGCAGTGCTGGCGGTTATACAACACTGATGCTCAGTGCTTTGCAAATGGGTAATTGTGCGTCCATTGCAACTGCTCCTATTGCAAATGTATATTTCAATTTCTACCAGTATTTTCAGATGGCACAAAGAGATGATGCTCCGTTTTTCTTGAAATTGGTCAGAGACTCTTTTACTCCAATACTGGATAATTTCCCGGATGCAAATGATACGGAGCGTTGGGAGGCATTCTCTGCTGTCGGTTTGGCGAACTGCTACAGCAGTCCGTTTGTGATTACACATGTGACCTCTGATATTCTCGTTCCTATTGACCAGATTACAAGAGCGTTTACCTATGCCCATGAAGGCGATTCCATGCCGGAGGGGTTCTCGACCCGCTTGCCAGAAGAGAATCCCGGTGTCCTCGGTCATTCTCTGGTGGATGAACTTCCTGTGGAACTGACGAATGTGGAGCATATCATCATTGATGATCCGAATGAAAATTCCGGTATGCCTTATGATGAGGAAAAGCTGTTTAACATTCTGATCTACGATGACGGCCCGACGCAATCCTATGGCAGTCACCGGGCTACCAGCGGTACAGGCATAATTGACGATGTACCTTATCTGAAAGCCATGTTTGAGAAAGGCCTGGCACAGAATGAGGTTCTAACCAGCGGCAAACTGCTTCTCCTGTTGGAGCGTTATATGGGTGAGAGTATTCAGCTCCCTGCCCATGAAGGTGTTGATGATACCGTTTACGGGTCTCTCGCCGTATACCGTCGGGAAATTGTTGAAGAGCTTACCTGTTGGGTTAAAAGTCGCTCCGCCGAAGAACTTGATGCAGCGATGAACATTGCTGTTGATGAATGTGGTGATCACAAGAATGTCACCAAATACCAGGAGGCTTGGAATGAAATATATGCTGAAATTGTTTCAGCTTTGAATTGAACAATCAATCGTATTTGCCGATTCGGTCAATACGAACAAGCATTTCCGTTAGCGATTTTGTGAGTTGATTGTAAGAGAAACCGCTGTATTTTTCATCCTCGCAAGGATGGAGAGTACAGCGGTTTTGTATTTTCCGAAGAAAGGTGTCAAACTGCATTTTTACAGTTTGGGTACCATTTTCAAGGAAAATATGCGGGTGTCCAGAGGGGTGCAACTCCTTGGCTCTGGGTTTCCAATAGGGGCGAGAAGCATCCCTGTTGGCACACGATTTTGCTTGCAAAGTCTAGTGTGTTATACCTTTTGCGACCGCTGACGCTGGAAAGGGGCTGTCCCACGCTCGACAGTCAATTTCAAGCGGCAGCAGAACAGGCGGATTTTGTGGGCTGTAAGCAACAAAAGACAAGGAATTTGCCATGAGCAAAACCCGGCTGTTCGTGTGTAGTTGGCATAGGAAATCTTGAAGCTGCGCGGAAAGATTTTCTGTGCCAACGGGGGCGCAAGAGGTATATAAAAACCCGCCGCAGCGTCCGTATCTCCCGTCAGTGAAACCACCACGGCAGTTCCAACCATACATTATCCAACGCCAGCTTTTCCGTGGATTTCGCTCTGCTCTCCGACAAGAAGAAATGCTCCGCTGTCTCTGTCAAGGGATGCTCTATATCGTCCACAAATCCAAAACGGTACAGCAGGTATTCTCGCTCTCGATTGCTGATTGCATCAAGGGCGGCGTGAATTTCTTCGTGCGTTTCCTTGGCAATATAAATCTGTGCGGGATTGGTCATATTGGAATCGGGAACAAAGGCATGACGATCACGATTTTCAAATTTTGTCACCTCATCCAGACTGACAATCTCGCCCATGTGCTTTGCTTCAAAGGATGTACTCTGACTTCGGATGTAGTCAATCATGGAATTGCGGATTGCCGGAGCTGCGTATGTCAGAAATTTGTTGCCGCCATCGGGATTAAATTTCTCCACACATCCCATCAGTCCCAAACAGCCTTCCTGCACAAGATCGTCAAAGGTAACGCCGAGCGTCCGATTGACTTCTATCTGTGCGCTCCACATCTCATGCGCCGTCATTTTGATAAATCGCAGATTGTTTTCTACCAAACTGTTCAGCGCATCCATATCCCCAGTCTGCGCCAGCGCACACAGTTTCTCGTTATCAACTGCCGTCATGTTCATCTTCTGTTGGCTTGACCGTGAGTAATCCGATCAACGCCTGATTGAATTGTTTCAACGCTTCGGGGTCAACACCATCCATGCCGCTGACGCTGCCTGTAATTGCTCCAGCAATCATTTCGGGCGTGACATTCGGTTTTGTCACATCCTGTCCCTTTGTCAGTTCTGCGTACATCTGCTGTACCGCTTCTTTGCTCATAGTCTGTGCGTCCGAAACATTGGAGCCGATCTCTTTCTTAATTTCTTTCAGCACGTTCGTAAAGGCGTTTTGAATAGCGGTCAGATCAGCTTGGTACATCGGCATCTTTGAAACGCTGACCGTCTTTGCGGCTTCTGCGATTGCTTCTCTATCTTCGGGATGCTGCTTCGCTTCTCCCATCAGCAGCGCACTCAATGTGGCGAACATCTGATTTTGTGCGGCATATCCGGCGGCAAGGGTATCATCAAAATAGTGTGCGATCATATTGGTCATTGCGGCGAAGTTTTTGTTTTCAAGCAAGCGATTGACAACCTCAGCATTGACCTTGCCTGTGTAAAGATTTTTCGCCGCCTGTACCGACAAGCCGAGTTCGGCTATATCATAATTCATGCGGTCGGGAATATCGGTAACGCCGAGCAGGAAGTCGGTAGATACCTCAAATTCCTTTGCGATCTTTTTGATATTCTCGTCACCGAGCTTACCTGTTGCATTGCTGATAAATCTGCTGAGTGTGCTGACATCCATTCCAATTTTTGCGGCAAGTTCGCTCTGTGTGATCTTGCGTTCTTTCATCAAATCCTGCAAACGCTCTCTGATGTTGCCGGATAAGTATTTGCGCTCCATGCTCTGCGCCCCCTTTCCTGTTTGTGTTATTCTTTCGTTTTCGTCTTGACGTATTTTCCGCTTTTGATCCTTGCATCGGCTGGCTTCTCTGCATCTTCGGGGATAATCCATCGTCCACCCGCCCTCTGTGCGCCGGGAATGCGGTTTTCATTGCAGAGGATACCGACACGGCGGTGGGAAATCCCCCATTTTTCGGCAACCTCAAAGGTAGAAAGATATTTCATCGGTATCAACCTCCATTCCTGTACTTCTCTATATTATATATTATATACCACAAGTGGAATAAAATCAATATCATAACTGTGAACAATCGCCGTCCTGTGTTTTGCATTTTTGCAAAATTGCAGGGCGGCTTTTTTGTTTTCTTGCATTTGTGCGTGATTTTTCGGTCTATAGACATTTTCTCCGTATATTCAAGCAGACGAACAAAATCGTCGAGAAAAATTTATGGAGGAATGCGATGAACATTTATGAAAGCATCAAGGCGGCAGTCAGCGTAAAGCAAGCCGCCGAACACTACGGGCTGAAAGTGAGCCGCAACGGTATGGCTTGCTGCCCGTTCCACAATGACAGGCATCCGAGCTTGAAGCTGAACGAGGAATATTTCTTCTGCTTCGGCTGCGGAGCCAAGGGAGATGTGATCGACTTCGTGGCAAGGTTGTTTGATCTGAGCAGCTATGAAGCGGTGCAAAGACTGGCTGCGGACTTCGGTATCAGCACCGAACAAGGACAGCCTGCGACAGCTCCCCTCAAGCCAAAGAATCCTTATATCCGTCAGTTCCGGGAGGACGAAATGCTCTGCTTCCGAGTGCTGACGGATTATTTGCATCTGCTGGAAGATTGGAAAGTGCGGTATGCACCCAAAACACCGGACGATGCTCTGGATGACCGCTTTGTGGAAGCCTGCCACATGATTGATTATATCGAATATCTGGCAGATATTTTGACCGTGGGCGATCTGGAAGAACGTGTTACCGTGGTGGACGAGCTGATGAAAAACGGCAAGATCACGTTCCTGCACGACTACACCGCAAGAAAGAAAAAGGAGGATGTGCGCCATGAGCGAAGAAAAGATGCAGACCTCGCCCTTTGAGTGTCCGGCGTGGTTTGACGGAAAGAAAATCAATGAAACCGTGTTCTGCGAAGAATTCCTCCGGGACTATCCAATGGTCACGGTAAACGATGCGTTTTTCACAGTCAACGGCAGAGTACACGATGAAAACCGCTTGAAAAAGGTGATCTATGACCGTATCAAGTATTATGTGACAAGCGGCGTTGCAAAGAAAGTCACCAATCTTCTGGATGTGATGCGTATGGAGTGCTGCACCGCAAAGTTATCTCTATATCAAGACCGCATCCATGTGGCGAATGGCACTTATTATCTGAACGGCACATTCAGCCCCGAAAAGGATTTCTGCCGAAACCGTCTGCCCGTTGCCTATAATCCCGATGCTCCGCAGCCTGTGACATGGCTGCATTTTTTGTCCCAGCTTTTAGAGCCGGAGGACATTCTGACATTGCAGGAGTTTATGGGATATTGCTTTATCCCCTCTACCAAGGGACAGAAGATGCTCCTGCTCATCGGCAAGGGCGGCGAGGGCAAAAGCCGTATCGGTATCGTTCTTCGTGCGCTGCTTGGCAGCAATATGAACACGGGCAGTATCGCAAAAGTGGAGACAAGCCCTTTTGCTCGTGCCGATCTGGAACATGAGCTTGTAATGCTGGACGATGATATGAAGCTGGAAGCTCTGCCCCAGACCAACAACATCAAGGCAATCATCACAGCAGAGCTGCCGATGGATTTGGAGAAAAAGGGACAGCAGAGCTATCAAGGTGATTTGTATGTGCGCTTCATCGGTTTGGGCAACGGTGTCCTGCAATCTCTCTATGACCGCAGCGTGGGCTTTTTTCGCAGACAGATCATCCTCTCCACCAAGGAAAAAGATCCGAACAGAAAGGACGATCCCTATATTGCTGAGAAGATGTGCGCCGAAGCGGAGGGCATTTTCCTGTGGGCATTGGAGGGATTGCACCGTCTGATCGGCAATGATTACAAGTTCACGGTGAGCCAGTCGGCACAGGACAACATGGACGCTGCCGTATCGGACGGAAACAACATCATCGAGTTTTTAAGCTCCGAGGGGTATATCCGCTTCAAGGCAGATTACGAGGTCAGCTCCAAAGACCTGTACGCCGTTTATAAGCTGTGGTGTGACGATAACGCTTTGAGCAGCCTTTCCCAAAAGAGCTTCTGCTCCTTCCTCAAACAGAACGAGAGCCGGTATAACATCGAGTACACCAATAAGGTCAATATCGGCGGCGGGAGGTATGCCAGAGGATTTGTCGGCATCGAGCTTCTGCAAAGACCGTTTCTGTAAAAATGGTATTGACCCCAAAATACGTGTACCATCCGTACCAAGTGTACCGCAGTACAGAAGTACACTTGGTACACGTACTTTTTAGTCCGTTTCACTTTCTTTTTCTATGCTGTTGGCAGAAACCCTGTTTTCGGGCATTGAAAATCAATGGTAGTGGAAACAGGAAAGATTTTGACCGCAGAACAAAACCATTTAACGAAATCGTGCTTCTCTGAACAATGCGCCCCGTTCACGGAACAATGGGTGTTTTCTCTGTTCCAGACCAAACCACACGAAACAGTAAAGTGGGATATGGTCATATATGGACAGGACATCACAAGCGAAATTCTGAACGGATTTCAGAGATTACAGATTTTTCACTATTCGGTGAAGTGGGTATGCCGTAGGGCGTACCGTTTTCGCCATATCACAAACAAAATTTATGGAGGATTTTATCAATATGAATGTACGCAACGAAATAAAGGCACAGATCATCCGTACCGGAATGACCATGCAGCAGGTGGTTGACCAGCTCTCGGTCGAATACGGATGGAGTGACAGTGTATCCAACCTGTCCGCAAAATTGCAGAGAGAGAGTATCCGATACAAGGAAGTCGTCGAGCTTGCTGATGTGCTGGGCTACGACATCGTATGGCAGAAAAGGAGGGACAAATAATGGCAAATGCACAGTACGCTATTTTACGATTTGCGAAATACAAGGGACCGGAGATCAGCGGCATTGAAGCGCATAACGAGCGCACCAAGGAGAAATACGCAAGCAATCCCGACATTGACCCGTCCCGTACACACCTTAACTTCCACCTTATCAAGCCGGAACGCAAATACAGGGCAGAATCCGAAAGGCAGATTGCAGAGGCAGGATGCCGCACACGTTCCGACAGCGTTCGTGTGGTGGAAGCTCTGATCACGGCAACACCGGAGTTCTTCAAGGGGAAGAAAAAAGCTGAAATCCGTGAGTTCTTCAATGAAGCGTTGGAGTTCATCAAGCAAAATCAAGCCCCCGAAACTATTATATCCGCTGTGGTGCATCTGGACGAGAAATCGCCCCATATGCACCTTTGTTTTGTCCCGCTGACCGAGGATAAGCGTTTATGCGCCAAGGAGATTTTGGGCAACAAGAAAAAGCTGACCCAGTGGCAGGACAAGTATTGGGAACACATGGTAAAGAAATATCCCGATCTGGAACGTGGCGAAAGTGCCAGCGAAACCGGGCGTGACCACATCCCTACAAGGGTATTCAAGCAGATGGCACGTCTGAACAAACAGCATGACAAGCTGGCGGAACTGCTCTCCGATGTGAAATTCACGAACTACAAGGAGCGTTCCGCACAGATTGCGGCATTTCTTGAAAAGTATATCCCCGATGTCGCCGCTATGGAAACGCAGATGAAGAAATACGAAAAGTTCTTCAGAACAGCGGACGGAAAGCAGAAGGCATTGGAAAAGAAAAATGACGAGCTGACCGCTGCTCTGGAAAAGAGCGAGAAAGAAAGCACCGTCAAGAAGTTGCAGGAAATGCGTCTGCACAGCGATTACGAGCGTGTCAAGGGGATTCTTGACCGTATCCCGCCGGAGATTATCCGAGCATATACACATCGTGACAGCAAAACGCAGGAGGTACACCATTATAGATAACAGAAAAAAGGATGAATGGAGCGGCTTTGCCGATTTACTTGCCAACTTAATAGAGAAATATGCGGCGGTTCTGGATATTGAAAATCTTCCGGAGCCGCCGATTTGTTTGGACAGCGAGAAAAAAGAAATTGTAAACAATTCCAAACTTTTTGCGGAATCTATTGAAAAAACGGACATTGCGTGATATAATATACGTGTGATGAGTGTCCAAACCTACTCTGAGAGTGATTTCGGAGTAGGGGTTACATAACGGTGCTGCATACGGCGGCACGAATGAGGATGACGATATGAAAAAAGACAAGATAAAAGTATATATTTATACGAGAGTATCCACCACGATACAGGTGGATGGATACTCTCTGGATGCTCAGAAAGCCAGAATGAAAGCATTTGCCGAGTACAATGACTATGAAATTGTCGGTGAGTATGAGGATGCCGGTAAATCCGGTAAGTCCATCGAGGGCAGATTAGAGTTTAACCGTATGATGGAGGACATCAAATCCGGCAAGGATGGTGTTTCCTATGTGTTGGTGTTCAAGCTCTCCCGTTTCGGCAGAAATGCAGCAGATGTGCTGTCCACACTGCAAGTCATGCAGGATTTCGGTGTCAATTTGATTTGTGTTGAGGATGGTATTGATTCTTCCAAAGACGCAGGAAAGCTGATGATCTCCGTTCTGTCTGCGGTTGCCGAGATTGAGCGTGAAAACATTCGTGTTCAGACGATGGAGGGAAGAATCCAGAAAGCCCGTGAGGGTAAATGGAACGGCGGTTTTGCTCCCTACGGATATACGCTTGAAAAAGGCAAGCTGTTTGTCAATGAAGAAGAAGCAGAAGCAATCCGTATCATCTTTGATAAGTATGTGCATACCGACATGGGCGCAAACGGTCTTGCCAGATACCTTGCCAATCATGGCATCGGTAAAATCCAAAGGCAGAACGGCAAGAATCCCCTGTTTGATGCGGCTCTTATCCGCAGGATACTGAAAAATCCTGTTTACTGCGGCAAGATCGCCTATGGCAGACGCAGAACGGAAAAGGTGCATGGAACGAGAAACGATTATCGCCTTGTGGAACAGGACAATTATCTGTTGGTCGATGGTCTGCATGAAGCGCTTGTTTCTGAAGAACTCTGGCATGATGCGCAGGTGAAATTGGTTGCCCAGGCAAAGAAGTACGAAAAGGTCAATCACGGCAAGGATAACAAGGTGCATCTGCTGACAGGCTTGCTCAAATGTCCGATCTGCGGAGCCGGGATGTACGGCAACAAGAGTGTCAAGCACAAGGCAGACGGTACGAAGTACAAGGATTTCTACTACTATGGCTGCAAGCACCGCACCATGACCCGTGGACATAAATGCGATTATAAAAAGCAAATCCATGAGGAACTTTTAGATACTGCCGTAGCAGAAGTTATCACCAAGTTGGTGAGCAATCCGAAGTTTGCCGCTTTGATGCAGCAGAAAATCAGCATGAAGGTGGATACCTCGGCTATCGAGCAGGAGATCGCCAACTACGAAAAGCAGCTTCGCCAGAGCTATTCCATCAAGTCCAGACTGATTGAGGAAATTGATACTCTTGACCCCGATGATAAACACTACATCAAGCGCAAGGCAGACCTTGATGATCGCCTTTACAAGATGTATGATAAGATCGAGGATACGGAGTCTCTGCTGATTGAAGCCAGAGCAAAGAAAACGGCAATCGAAGCGGAAAAGCTGACTGCCGATAATATCTACAAAGTATTGATTTACTTTGATAAGCTGTACGCCGTAATGGATGAACAGGAACGCCGACAGCTTATGGAGTCGCTGATCTCCGAAATCCATATCTTTGAAGAACGTAAGCCGAACGGACAATGGCTGAAATCCATCAAATTCAAGCTGCCGATCATAGAGGAAGATATGGAAATTAGTTTGGACAACGATACACAAGTCGAGACAGTTGTTTTGATGTCGCAGAGCAGATAAAGTGGTATGGATGGAGGGCGGATTTATGCTATTTCAAACGAAGAAAAAGGAAATTAAATGCTATCTGGAAAATGCTAGCGTACCGCTGTCTGCATTTGATGGCTTGCTCTCGGACTATATGAGTGGGGAATTGAAAGCCGGATTGTTGAAGCTGGGTGTTGAGAAACCAGAGATTCACATTGATTGGCTGGACGATTACCGGTGTATCGGAGTGCAGGGAAAGTATCGGAAATACTATGTAGAGCTTCAGGTAGAGAAAAATGAATTCAGCATTGGTTATGACGCTGACGAGCCTGATGATCCGCAAATATACCTGCTGGAAACAAAAGAACAGGTTTATTCTGTGCTGGAAGATATCTTGAAAAAATTGTCATGATATGTTCTTGAAAACACGTCCGCTTGAGGCAGCAAAAAAGAGATCAGCGTAGATATGTTTCATTGGAATGAAACTCTGATATTATGAACCATCCGAACAATAAAGCACACCGACCCGAGAGTTGGTGTGCTTTGCTGTTTGGATGGTCTGCGGATAACCGCCCCTTGTCAAATAGACCAGGGAAAGCCCCTCGGCGCTGAGTTTCTAATAGGAACAAGGGCGGTGTCATACTGATATTCAATTAAAAACTTTAATTCGTAAGAATTGAAGTTTTTAATATGAAGATCATTATGAGACGGGTTTCTGTGATTTTCTTTCCCGAAAATCACAGAAACGGCAGCGTCGCCAGACGATGCCTATTTGATTAAAATTATAGATTTTAATCAAATAATAGTATCAGATGTTCACCTTGCCTTTATGCCCCATTCTTCTGCCGCGATTTGCGACGCCTGATACAGCGCCCGGGCTGTCTGGCCCCGGGTCATGACGGTCTCTGCCTCCAATGCGATACCGCTGCTGTTCAGTGCAGCCAGTGGCGTTTGGGCCCAGGCGGGAACGGAGCTGTCCGCATCTGCTATTGTCTGGGTGTCTGCCTCCAGATTCAGGGCGTTTTGCAGCAGGACGGCGGCTTCCGCTCCGGTGATGGGCTCCGACGCTCCGAAGGTATTCTGCTCCGGCAGCCCCGCGGTCAGACCGGAGCGCATGGCTGCGGCGAGATAGGGCTGGAGCCACTGGGGAATCTCATCGTCATAGCCGGTGTAGGTCAGTCCGTCGTCGGTGGGAATATCCAGCGCTTTTACCAGCATGGCGACGAATTCGCCCCGGGTGACTGCCTTCTCCGGGTTGAAGCAGGTGCTGTCTGCCAGGGTTTCTCCCACGAAAATGCCGGTGTTCTTCATCCATTCCGCGGCAAAGCGGCAATTCTTCCCAACCGTGTCCGTATACTGGGACGCCTCCGTGGGTTTGAGGATGGTAATGGTGACGGTGGCCTCCCGGGAGACCTTGCCGGCGGCGTCTGTGGCGGTGTAAGTGAAGGAGTCAATGCCCACCTTATTCTTCTTGGGCGTATAGGTGAAGCTGCCGTCGTCGCCGATGGTCACGGTTCCCCGCTTGGGGCCCCGGATGACGGCAAAGGTCATGCTCTGGCCTTCCGGATCGGTGACTTTCAACTTCCCGGTATTGGCGAGATTTTTATAGGTCTCCATGGCGGAATCCTCCGCAATGGGGGCCTGATTTTCTTTGCCCCGGATGCCAATGGCCAGGACAGCGCTGTCGGCTATCTTGTCCGTATAGATGGGCAGATATCCCACTTCGGCGGTCTGGTCCGTTTCCGTCAGCGTGGTTGCGAAGGTCATCTGGGCTGCCTGCTCTGCAGTCAGAACATCCCCGGGTCGCAGAACCCGGCTGCCCAGCATCACGGTGCCCAGGTCTTCGTCGGGCAGGTCCGTGATACAGATACCTGCGATGGCTTCCTCCCCGGAAAAGTCCTCCGAAGAAAAGCAGTAAATGCCGCCGCAGTCCACCTCCGCGGCGGAGGCGGCAGTGGAAAGTCCCAGAAAGCAGCCGACGGCTGTGAGCAAACAGATGATTCGGGTTCGGAACATAAGTTACATACCTCCATAATTCGTTTTCGGAGGTATTGTTTGCCAATGGCGGAAAAATTATTCAGCAAAATATCGTTTCTTCCTTCTTATATCCGGTAGAGCCGTTTGCCGTTCTCCATTGTAGCGGCCTGCACTTCCTCCACGCTGAGGCCACGGATTTGGGCTAATTTTTCCGCCATGCGGTACAGCCTGCCGGGATCGTTGCGTTTGCCCCGGAAGGGCTCCGGGGACATGTAGGGGCAGTCGGTTTCCAGCACGATCCGGTCCAATGGAATGGCCTGGGCCGTTTCCACCGCTTTGCGGGCGTTCTTGAAGGTCAGCACCCCGGTAAAGCCGATGTACCAGCCCCGGCTGACCAGCCACTTGGCCATCTCCGCCGAGCCGGAATAGCAGTGGAATACCCCGGTGACCTCCGGAAATTCCTCCACGATTTTGCAGCCGTCCTCATGGGCCTCCCGTTCGTGGACGATCACAGGGAGCTTCCGTTCCTTTGCCAGCGCCATCTGGGCACGGAAAGCTTTTTGCTGAATATCTCTGGGAATGTCCTCGTAGTGATAGTCCAGTCCAATTTCACCGATGGCTTTGACCTTGGGATTCCCTTTGCATAATTTCCTGTATTCCTCCAGGACAACCGCATCCACCTCGTCCGCGGCATCGGGATGGGAGCCTACTGCAGCGTAGATGAAGTCGTAGCGCCGGGCCAGAGCGCAGGCGTTTTGAGAAGAAGTCAGGCTGCACCCGGGATTCATCAGCAGGCCGATGCCTTTCCCCGGCAGGGATGACAGTAATTCTTCCCGGTCTGCGTCAAAGGCCCGGTCGTCCATATGGGCATGTGTGTCAAATAACATGGGAAATCTCCCCTCCGTTGTCGGAAATAGAAAATGCGGCAGGGAAAAGCGCTACAGCGATGCCACATCCATCAAATCCGTAATGATGTACTCCTCCATACCGCTTGGTTCGCCGTAACCGTTTGGCGGGAGGAACAGAACCCTATGAATGCCCGCGTTTTTCGCGCATTCCATATCCAGGGGCCTGTCCCCAACGTAAAACGTATTTTCGGGGTCCAAACCGTATTTCTCGAGCAGATATCGGATGGCGTCCGGCTCCGGTTTTCTGGGGAATCCGTCCTGGCTTGTAATAATCTCCAGGAAGAAATCATACAACCCCAGGTTTTTCAGCACTTGTGCAGTGGATTTTCCACGATGGGTAAAGACATAGTTTTCCGCGCCGCGCGCTGATAAATATTCCAGGATCTCTTTGGCATGGGGAACAGCTGGAATATGCGCAATCTCTTTCCTGCTGATTTCGGAATAACGGTCCTTCATAACCGCAAACGGGATGCCGGTTTCCGCCTCCATACGCTGGATAAAAGAACTTACGGAATATCGGATTACATGTCTGTGTACATCCTCTTTGCCTGTTTGAATGCCGTATTCCTGATAGGTTTTCTGGAGACTGGATACAATGATCTCATAGGAATCCAGAAGGGTACCGTCCAGATCCCAAATGAACGCTTTTCTCTGCTTCAACATAGTTTCCCTCTGAATACAATTCCGTGTTATCCCCGGTTGTCCAACAGCACTGCTGTCAAACAGCCGTCCATTTCCCTGACCCGGCTGTCGCCCAGGGAGAAATCCGTCTGGTTGGGATAGCCCCGCAGGCCTTCCCCGCTGAGCTTTGCCGCAGCCTCCTTCAGCACCCAGAAGGTCAGCAGGGCCCGGCGTTTGTCCTCCGCCGCGTCGAACTGAGCCCTTTCGCTGGGGGACAAAATCTTTTCCGCCAAACGCAGATCAACAGGCCGGTCCAGCTCCTCCGCGTCGATGGCGATATTCGCCTTTGCCAGGACGCAGAAAGCGTGGCGGCGGGTGTGGGAAATGGAAAAATGCCAGGGACTGTTTTCAAAATAGGGCTTGCCCCTGGGGGTGGTACGGATCGGCGGCAGTTCCCCCCCGGTTTCCTGCCGGTACAGCTGCCGGAGCAATTGCCGTCCGGCTTCGTGTCCGGTTTGTCCGGCGAGGACGCAGGAGGCCAGAATCATAGGGCGTCGATGATGTTGGGGTCGTCTTTCGGCTCCAAGAGACGGCGCTTGCGGATTCGTTCAACCAGCATGACGATGCCGATCAGCAGCACCACCAGACCGCAGATGGAGAACACCACCCGGGAGGTGGTCATGGGCAGCAGGATCAGAATCGCGCCCATGGCAGCTGTAACCACCGCCAGAAGTTTGCCCTGTCCACTAACGGACTGGAAAATGTCCTGGACTCCCCGGATTGCCAGCAGAATGCCCACGAATCGGCCAACGCCTTTGGCCAGAACCAGCGGATTTCTAACCAGCCAGCCGCCTACCGCCAGGCAGACCACAGCGCCCAGCACTTTGCCTGCGGTTCCACCGGGACTGGCAATGGCGGATACGGCAAATACAATGCCCGCGATCATCAAACCCCAGCCAAGGACCTTCGCCACCAGTACGGAAGCGGAATCCGGGAACAGCAGCAGCACCGCGCCCAGGACGATCAGCGCCACGGGAGACGCAAACTGGTAGATGAGCGACAGAATGTTATTCTTTTTCATATCCATCACAGCTTTCAAAAGAATTTCACCCTAAGTATAGCCGGATTTGGAGGTTCTGTCAATGATGGTATCTGCATTCCCATTCTTCCCGGCATATCCCTATCCTTTGCCGCATAAGCTGTCCCAGATAAGGAGGGATCGGCATGGCGGAGGAACAATTGCCCCATAAATTACAACTGAATGAACGGCGGCAGCTGACCATGACCGGAGTGACGGAGGTGGTCAGCTTCGAGGACAGCGCGGTGGTGCTGCAGACCTCCCTGGGAACCCTGATCGTCCAGGGCCGGGAGCTGCAGCTGAAAACTCTCTCCCTGGAAGGGGGACAGGTGGCGGTGGATGGGACCATCTCCTCTCTGGTCTACGAGGATCCACGGCCTGGCGGCGGCTGGCGGCACCGGCTCTTCGGATGACCCCGGAGACTGCCGGCTACCGCCTGCTGTGCAGCTGTCTGCTGGGCGGAGCCCTGGGGCTGTACTACGGTCTTTTGCGGCCTCTGCGCCGGCGTCGGCAGGGACTGGCGGACGGGTTGTTCCTGCTTGGGGCGGCATGGGTTTGGATTTATCTGAGCTTCGGAATCTGCGGAGGAGATCTGCGGCTGGGATATTTTCTTGGCCTTTTGCTTGGGGGGCTTCTCTGGGAACACACCGCCGGAAAGGCACTGCGGCCGGTTTTTGCCGGAATATGGAAGGGAGTGGAAAAGGCCGGGCGGCTTGCGGTCCTTCCTTTAAAAAAATTTTCGCATTTTGCAAAAATTTTGTTTGCATCTGTGGAAAAATGGGTTACAATAAAGTGGAATCATCATTGGCACCAACGGCAAAGGAGTTTAAAAGCAACCCATGAAAAAAAGAACCTATTCCCTGAAAAACCGAAAGGTGGAGCTGCGTCCCTGCCCGGCTTCTCTGAAGATCGTCCTGATCCTGCTTATCGTGTCCTGTACGGCGGCGCTGGCGGCGCTGCGGTGGGTGCACAACGGCATTCAGGCAGAGATCGAGGGTCTGCGAAACACCGCCGCCGTTGTGGAATACGCCAACAGTGAGCTGGAACGGAAAAAGGATAGCCTTGGTTCCGTACAGAGCATTGAAGAGATTGCCAAGGAAGAACTGGGCATGGTGGACCCTGACACGGTGATGATTACGCCCAACAATTAAGGAGCCTCTGAACAAATCGTCTGCGGCTGAAGCAGCGGATCTTTTGTTCCCCCGGTACGGTTTGAAAAACAGGAAATACATCCAGTATTCCTCTGTTTTCCAAACCTTCCGGAGAACCAAAATCTCTCGCAGTCATCGCTTGCCGATTTTTTATTCAGAGCTTCCTTAACAAAACGCTGTGATACCGGCAACCTAAATTGCCAAAATATATGGAGGATGCAAAACATATATGGAGTTAACCGTAGGAACTGTCTTAGAGGGCAAGGTAAAATCGATCACCAACTTCGGCGCGTTCATCTCCCTTCCGGAGAACAAGACCGGGATGGTACATATTTCCGAAGTCGCCAACGCATACGTCAGCGACATTCGTCAGCACCTGACGGAGGGGCAGGACGTGAAGGTCATGGTCATCGGAACGGATAACGGCAAGATTAATCTGTCCATCAAGCGCCTGGAGCCCAGACAGCCGCGGGAAAACTCCGGCGGCAGACCCAATTTCCGCGGGAACGGCGGCCCCCAGCGCCGGGAAGGCGGCAACTACCAGAATCGGGAGAGCCAGCCCCAGAACCAGAACCGCGCCCAGCGCACGCCGGTTCAGCCTGCCGCGCCAAAGACGGCGGATCAGCTGTTCGAGGAAAAGCTGAAAGCTTTCATGGCCGAGTCCGACAGCAAACTCTCCTCCGTCAAGGCCTACTCCGACCACCGCAGCAAGAGCAGAAGAAGAGGATAATCTTTTGAATGCTGAATGCTGAATGTTGAATGATGAATGCACTTGAGGCAGCAATGCGCGAAAAGCTGTGCATAGAGGAAACCATAGGTCCCATTCATCATTCAGCATTTAGCATTCAGCATTCAGCATTATACTAGAAGGGGGGCGGCTTTTTGAAGACGGTGGTCATCACCGGTGGGTCCCGGGGGATCGGGGCCGCTGCGGTGGAATTATTTGCTGCGCGCGGTGACCAGGTGTATTTCCTGTATGAGAAGAATCAGGAGGCTGCGGACACCGTGGCGGAGAAAACCGGCGCGATTCCTATCCGCTGTGATGTGGCGGACGGACAGGCGGTGCAGGCCGCTTTTGCACAAATCGGGGATGTGGATGTTCTCATCTGCAATGCGGGCATCTGCTGGTATGGCCTTCTGTCCATGATGACGGAAAGCGACTGGGACCGGCTGTTCGCGGTGAATGTCAAGGGAATCTACCACTGTGTCAATGCAGCCATGCCGGCGTTTTTGAAAAAACAGCAGGGCTGTGTCATCACTGTGTCCAGTATGTGGGGACAGGCGGGAGCCTCCTGCGAGGCGGCCTATTCCGCCACCAAAGGTGCGGTGATTGGACTGACCAAGGCCCTGGCAAAAGAGCTTGGCCCCAGCGGCATTCGGGTGAACTGCGTGGCCCCGGGGGTCATTCTGACGGATATGTGCGCCAATGTGGACCCGGAGATCCTGGCCCAGATGGCGGAGGAGGCCCCGGTGGGCCGCAACGGCACTGCCATGGACGTGGCAAAGGCTATGGCATATCTGGCGGATGCCGAATTCGTCACCGGCCATGTGCTCAGCGTCAATGGCGGGTATGTGATATAAATACCAGATAAAGGAGAAAAATATGAAAATTTCTATCGGCTGTGATCACGGCGCGCTGGCGCTGAAAAACAAGGTGGCTGCCCATCTGCAGAAGCAGGGACATGAAGTGATCGATTTTGGAACCTACACTGCTGACAGCTGCGACTACCCCGAGTTTGCCGCCGCTGCTGCCAGGGCTGTCGCCTGCGGTGAATGCGAAAAGGGCATCGTGCTGTGCACCACCGGCATCGGTGTGTCCATCTCTGCCAACAAGGTGGACGGTATCCGCTGCGCCCTTCTGTCAGATCCCTGGTCCGCCAAAATGACACGGCTCCACAACGATACCAATATGATGGCCCTGGGCGCGGGGGTTGTGGGAGAGAATCTGGCACTGGAGATCGTGGATACCTGGCTGGGAACGGAGTTCTCCGGCGAGGAGCGGCACAGCAGACGGATCCATAAGCTCATGGCCCTGGAGCAGGAAAACTGATATGAGCATCGTCGTGAACCTGTACTACACCGGCACCAACGGCAGCGCCCGGAAATTCGCCGAGGAGATGGAAACCAGCGGCACGGCAGACCGGATCCGGGCGGAGGAGGGCAACGAACGCTATGCCTATTTTCTCCCCATGGAGGATCCGGAGACGGTGCTGCTGATCGATGCGTGGAAGGATCAGCAGGCCCTGGACGTTCATCACGCCTCGCCCATGATGGAGACCATCGCGAAGCTGCGGGAGAAGTATGACCTGCACATGCGGGCGGAGCGGTATGTCACCGATGCGGACGGCATTCCGGCATCCGATGCGAAATTCCTGAAAAAATAAGAAACAGACGGCAGCTCCGGGCAGAACTGCCGCCTGTTTTTGTCAACGGAATCGGTAGCCTGCCTCCAGAAGACGGGTCAGAGCTTCGTTGGCTTCCTCGTCTGTGAACAAACTTGTGAAGCGCTTGTCGATGACCAGGGCCTCCAGGCTCAACTCCAGGTGTCCGCAGCGCTGCAGGGCGTTGAATCCGTCGCTGAGACGGCTGCCGGACAGAGAACGCCGGGCGGTCTTCAGAGCATCCTCCGGCGGAACCGGCCGCATACGGACACCGAGGTCTTCTGCCTTTGCCCGGGCGGCTTCCCAGGCGGTGATAAATGCTTTTTCCATGGGTCCCTCCTAGAATATAGCGTGTTTTGCTGCGTGGGATCGATGATTGCTTGTGATGTGCTGCCAGCGCCTTCCGCGACTTCCGACAGATATTTTCCACGATGCCGAAAAGGCCGCCTCCAGGCGGCCTTTTTGGTTAGGATATTTCGTAGATTTTCACGATCTGCGTCGGGCCTTCCAGCAGAATGGAATTAACCTGTCCGTTTTCGCCGTCCACAGTGACCTTCAGGGTGCCGCCCCGGTTGTAGGCAGTCAGGATACCGCCGGGGAGCCGGCCCAGCTTCCACAGCGCGGAGGCAGTGGACCCGCAGCCAGTGCCGCAGGCCAGGGTATAGTCCTCCACACCCCGCTCAAAGGTCAGAATCCGGACCTCTGCCTCCCCGATGCTCTGATAGAAATTCACATTGGCCCCTTTGGGAAAGGCTTTGTCAAACCGCAATGCCCGCAGCTCCTCTTTTAGGCCATCCGCGTCGGCCCAGAGGTCACCAAAGTATTCCTTCACCGCGTGGGGAACGCCGGGATTGCCCAGCTCCACATAGGCCACATCCCCCTTGCGGTGCAGGTCCAGCACGCTGGGGTTATTCAGCTTCACCCGGTATTGGTTCTGATCCAGTCGCCAGCCGGGCACCAGTCCCGCGTCGGTCTCCACGGTCATTTCCGCCCCGGCAATCCCCAGGTCATAGGCAAACCGGCAGATGCACCGGGCGCCGTTGCCGCACATCTCGCCCCGGGAGCCGTCGGCATTATAGAAGTGAAGCCGGAAATCCGCTTGGTCCGAATTGTCCACAGCCATAAACCCGTCAGCACCGGTAAGTTTACATAACTCTATTGCCGACTGCTCAAAATCCATCTGTATTCCCCGGGCGTCTACGACCATAAAGTCGTTTCCCGCTCCGTTCATATAATATACCTGCATAAAAACTCCTTCGCCAAAGGTTCGTTTCCGTTCATTTTGCATTCAGCATTCTGCATTCTGCATTTTTCTTCAGCCCAGCAGGTTCTCCATATTGTACATCCCGGGGCCCTTTCCCTCCATGAACCTTGCCGCGTCCACCGCCCCGTCTGCCAGCATGGCCCGGGTGACGGCTTCGTGCTTCAGGGTCAGGCACTGGGTTCCGGTGTGGATGTGAACCTCATGGACACCGACCACGCTGCCCATTCGCAGGGAGGAAATGCCGATCTCGCTTTTTTTCCGCTTGCCTTCCCCGGCTCGGCCGCAGTGAGCGGCAGCCTCGGGACGGACCTCCCGGATGGCGTTGAACAGCATCAGCGCGGTGCCGCTGGGGGCGTCCACTTTCCGATTGTGGTGAACCTCCACAATCTCAATGTCCGCGTCCGGGAAATACCGGGCGGCCTCCTTCGCCAGGCGGCACAGCACTGCAATGCCCAGGCTCATGTTGCCGGAGAAGAACACGGGGATCTCTCTGGCAGCGTCGGAGATCAGGGCCTTTTCCTCTGCCGTGTGGCCCGTGGTTCCGATGACCGCAGCCGCTCCGATCTGCTTCGCGTATGCCAGCACATCCGCCGCGGCGGTGTGGTGGGAGAAGTCAATGACCACGTCCGCTTCCACATTGCCCAGCTCCGAGAAGGTTTTGGCGACGCCGTTTTCGCCGTCGATGCTGACCTTGCCCACCACTTCTTCCCCGAGAATGCCGCAGATCAGCTTGCCCATTGCGCCGTTGGCGCCGCAGATTACAGCCTTCATACGTTGATCCCCAGCTTTCTCATCTCATCAAACAGCTTGGCCCGGGTGCCGTCCTCCATGGGGGTCAGGGGCAGGCGCAGAATTTCCTTGCCGTAGCCCATGGCGGAAACCGCCGCCTTGGCGGGAATGGGGTTGACCTCGCTGAACAGGGCGTTGGTCAGGGGCAGCAGCTTGCACTGCCACTGGGCGGCGGTCTTGTAGTCCCCGGCCTTGCAGGCGTCGGTCATGGCTACGGCTTCCTTGGGAACCACGTTGCTCAAGACGCTGATGGTGCCCGCAGCGCCCATGGCCATCATGGGAACCGTCAGGGCATCCTCGCCGGAATAGACGTCAATCTTGTCGCCGCACAGCTGCATGATCTCCACCATCTGGGCCATATTGCCGGTGGCTTCCTTCACAGCGGCGATCCGGGGATGCTCCGCCAGCTTGGCAACGGTCTTGGGCAGCAGGTTGCAGCCGGTGCGACCGGGGACGTTGTAGAGGATCACAGGCACTGTGGAAGCGTCGGCCACGGTGGTGAAGTGCTGGATCAGGCCGTTCTGGGTGGCCTTGTTGTAGTAGGGGGTTACCACCAGGACGGCGTCCGCTCCTACCTCGCATGCAGCCCGGGTGTTGCGCAGGACATGCTCGGTGTTGTTGGTGCCGGTACCGGCGATGACGGGAATCCGGCCCGCCACCTTCTGCACGGTGTAGCGGATCACCTCTGTCTGGTCCTCCGGCTCGATGGTGGCGTTTTCGCCGGTGGTGCCCATGACCACGATGGCGTTGATGCCGCTTTCAATCTGGAACTCGATAAAGTGGCCCAGGGCTTCGTAGTCGATGCCGGTTTCGGTCATAGGGGTGACAATTGCGGTGGCCATACCGGTAAAGATGGTGATCTTCATGTTCTTATCTCTCCATTATTTTTTGATTTGCTGCCGCATGGTCGGTGCGGCACTTAAACTTTAAACTGATTGAAATATTCATACAGGGGCGTTAGCTTCTCGAAGAAGTCCGCCACCTCCTGCTTTAGCTCCGGGCCAAAAAGCGCCGGACCGGGTGCCGCGTCCCGAACGCAGCCGATCTGGGCCTTCCAGGCGAAGTAAGGCACCAGGGCCGGGTTGTCTGTGGGCTTGGGACGTTTATAGCATTCCGCCGTAACCCCCATACCCACTGCTTCTTCTGTCGTCCGGATGAGATTTAGAAATTCATCGGGATAAGCGGTGATACGGCGGCGGAAATTCTCCATAGAAGCCGTCCGGGGATGCCACAGGAAGAAGCCATAGGATGCCCCCTCCGGGGTAATCTCGAAGTACAGGCAGGGATTCTCTGCCCACCACTCCACATCCTGGCGGATGCAGATCCACAGGCTTTCCTTGTATGGGTCCGGATGGTGCAGCCGGGCATCCCGGTAGATGCGGCTGACCTTCAGGATATTGCCGGGCTTGTCCAGGAACGGCGAAAACAGCTCCTGCCCCAGGGCCTTCATTGGCTCGTACAGGGCGGTGACATACTGCTGCTTGTGTTCCAGGAACCAGTCCCGGTTGTTGTTCATGCGGATTCCCCAGAGAAAATCAAAGGTCTCCGGAGTGAAGCCGGTAAACATCAAACCACCTCGCTATATGAAAATGCGAAACGCAGAATGCTGAATAAGATTGAGATGCCTGTTACCGCAAGATTAGGGAGGGCTCTTCCTCGGTCCGTTTCGGTCTTGTCTTGTAGATCACCTGGCCCAAATGTTTGGTCTTGACCTCCCGATCAGGAAGCTCGAAGGCATAGCGTTCGCAGGCGTTGAGGATTCGTGTGCCGTTGTAGGTAATCTCCCGGGAGATGTCGTGGCCGTAGGACATGTGGACATGGCCGTGAACCAGGATTTCCGGATGGTACTTGTCCAGCAGCTCCCGCAAGGCTTCGAAGCCCCAGTGGGCGGGATCCTCCGCATCTCCCAGCCCCCGGGGCGGTGCATGGGTCACCACAATGTCCACCCCGCCCAACCGCTTCAGCTGCCAGCGAAGCTTCGCGATCCGTGTGCGCATCTCATGTTCCGTATACTGGTGAGCCCCCCGGTGGTATTTCCGGCAGCCCCCCAGACCCAGAATCCGCAGGCCGTTGTACAGGACGATCTGGCCGTCGATACAGTCGCAGCCCTCCGGCGGCACCTGGTCATAGTTGACATCGTGATTTCCGTGGACGTACAGCAGGGGACACCGGGCCATGGTCACCAGGAAGCTGAGGTATTTGGCATTCAGGTCGCCGCAGGACAGGATCAGATCATATTCCGCCAGCTTGCCGGGGACATAGTAATCCCACAGGGCAGGGCACTCTTCATCGGATATGGTCAAAATCTTCACGGGGCTTGGCCTCCTTCTCCAGCGGGATTTTATCTCTGTAAACGCCAAGCTCCCGGACCATGGACTGGGAAATGGGCAGGATATCGTCATATTCCGGAATTTCGCCAATGATGTTGTCGCACAGCCAGTCCATGTGCAGCAATTCTTCCGGCAGGAAATGATGGGTGCCGTCGTTTTTCACGGTGCCGTCCTGGGCCACAATGCGCCGCAGGAAGGGGTCCAGTGTTCCGTCCACCAGCCCCCGCTGCAGGATACTCGCCATCTGGCGCAGGCCCTCGGGAAGCTTGTCGGACAGGTTGATGCCGATGACGCCGCTGTCCATGCCCAGCCAGTAATTGACTGCGGTGGACACGCCCTTGTCCCGCTTCCAGCCGCCGGACAGGATGCTGCGGATCACGAACTCATAGAAGCTGCCCCAGGACCACAGGGGGGTCGCCAGGGGCACCAGATCCCGCCGGTCATCCATCAGATAGGTACCGTAGTTGCAGAAATCCAGATACATTTTCGACTGAGTGGGGGCATCCCGGTTGGAGATCACTCGGATGCCGTCGGCGAAGAAGTCCGCCTGGGGCGTTCCCGGCAGGCAGGACCACCGCAGTTCAATCTGTGCCCGGGGATTGGTCAGCCGCGCGCCCAGAGCAAAGGCGTTGATGGAGGCAGGAACGCCGAAGATCGGATAGGCGGCAATGTAACCGATGCGATCCTCCCCGGCCATGGCTCCCGCAATGGCGCCGGTGATAAATTTCGCTTCATAGATTCGCCCGTAATAGGTGCGGATGCTGGAATAGGGCTGGTCCACAGAGCAGTTCAGGAACCGGACCTTGGGGTACTTTACCGCGGCCTTCAATGTGGCACGGCTCAGGGGAGGGGCGGTGGTGAAGACCACCTGGGCGCCCTCGGTGACGGCCTGCTCAATATAGGCTTCCGCCAGTTCGGAATTGGTGGCCCCACAGTAGCTGCGGACCTGGATCTTGTCCCCAAAAACCTGCTCCAGGTGCTGGCGGCCTGCTTCGTGGCCCATGACCCAGGCGCTGGTGGCCGGGTCCAGCTGGTGGACAAAAGCCACCTGGAGCTGATCCAGGCCGGAGACCATCCGGCCCCAAAAGCTGCCCTTGCCCTCGTCCTCTGCCTTGGTCTGAACCTTGACAGAATCGCCCTTGTTGGAGGAAACCATATCCTCCCACAGGGAAGCCACGCTTTTCTTCAGCTCCGCCGCGGACAGCCGCCCCAGATCCTGGAACGGGTACAGGTCCAGCCACAGAAGCAAGGCTTCCTCCGGCAGCACGTCCGCGTCCTTGGTATTCAGGGATTGGAACGCGTCCAGGAAGTAGTGGAAATAGGCGTTGAAGGTCCGGCTCTCCGCTTCGGTCCAGGCTTCGCCGCTTTTCTTCCCCAGCTGGGCCAGCAGCCGGGCATAGTCCCCGGGGCGGCGGAACTGGACGGTGTAGAGCTTGGAGACCTTATAAAAATCGAGGAACTCATAGTAGGCCCGGATCCGGGGCTCCTCGGACTGGGGCGGCAGGATCCGCTTCACGGTGCCGGAGATCCGGGGAGAACCAAAATAACGCAGAACGCTGACCCGCTTGTTGCCCTCCTGGACATAGAAATTGCCCAGGTATTCGTAACAGGAAATGGGGTCAGTAATCCCAACATCCCCCAGGTGGGCCGCGCAAAGGTTGATCCACTTGATGGAGAACTCGCTCTTGGTATCCAGCAGCGGCAGAAAGCTGGCAGTAAAAGCGGTGATCCGTCCGGCAGATTTGACACCCACGATCCGCTCTGTCGGGATCTCCACCAGACCCACATCCACCACGGAATCGGTGGCGTTTTCCGGCAGAATCTCATCCAGCACAGCAGGATGGGGTGGCTTGCCCGCCATCACCAGTTCCCGGTATTCCTTCTGCCCCTGGCGAAGCGCCTGGGAATATTCTTCCGTTGCCGTTTGATTTGACATGGCAGCCTCCTGAAAAAAGATAATTTCATGCATATATGATAACACATTTTTGTTGGTTTGCAACAATAATCTGTATTTTCTTAAAGTATGCGCAAGGAAACCGGGGACAATTGTGCGTATTTGGCGAACATGCCGAGTTTTTCAGCATTGCTAAATTACCGCAAGGAAATCTTAAGGTTCCCGAGAAGCCTTCGACTTGTTTTTCTGCGAAAAAAATAGTACAATGAAGCAATATTGAGTGTGGAGTGTGGAGTTAGGAGTGTGGAGTTAAGGTATCCACTTCGTGGATTCATTAAAAGAGGCTGCAATCCCATCCAGATCAGGAAATGTCGGATAAATGATCGTTTATCGCACCAAAGGCTTCCTGTATGCAATGTTGTCAACAAAACGCTCCAGGGTCAACTCTTGCTGTCATTGCGAACCAGTCCGCAGACTGGTGTGGCAATCCGTTTCCCCTTTGTACAGACCGGTTTGACGGAAATGCTCAAAAAACGTAACATTTGGGGAACGGATTGCCGCACCAGCGTGCGCGCTGGTTCGCAATGACAGTGGTAGTCGGTAACCTGGCAGAACCATCGTACATGCTGCGATAAACGATCATTTACGTAAAAATAGGATACGACTGAATTGTTACCATGAAACACCACAACTCCACACTCCACTCTCCACACTAAAAAAAGGGGGGCGGTATGATGCCGACGAAAGATAACGCCGTAACCGGCTATGCCCAGCAGATTCTGACGCAGGTGCGCAAAGCGGTGGTGGGAAAGGATCAGGTGCTCCTGTGGGTGCTCGCTGCCATTCTCGCCCGGGGCCATATTCTGCTGGAGGATATCCCCGGCGTGGGCAAGACCACCATGGCCCTGGCCTTCTCCCGGGTGCTGGACCTGGAATACAGCCGTGTCCAGTTCACACCGGACGTGCTGCCCTCCGACGTGACGGGCTATTCCATTCCCGAGCCGGACGGCAGCGGCCTGCGCTACCAGCCCGGCGCGGTGCTGTGCAACCTGTTCCTGGCGGACGAACTGAACCGGGCCACCTCCCGGACCCAGTCCGCCCTACTGGAGGCCATGGAGGAGGGACAGGTGACGGTGGACGGCGTCAGCCATACATTGCCCCAGCCCTTTGTGGTCATTGCTACCCAGAACCCCACCGGAGCGGCAGGCACCTCGCTGCTGCCGGACAGCCAGATGGACCGGTTCATGATCCGGCTGTCCCTGGGCTATCCCAGCCCCAAGGACGAGGCGGCTATGGTCCTGAACCGCCAGGGCGGCAACCCCCTGCTGACCTTAAGCCCCCTGCTGACCCGGGAGGATCTGGTGAAGATTCAGGACGCGGTGGAGGACACCTTCTTAAGCGACAGCGTGGTCAACTATATTGTCGCCCTGGTGGGCGCCACCCGCAGCAGTCCGGATCTGCTTCGCGGGGCCAGTCCCCGGGCCACCCTCTCCGTCACTGCCATGGCCAAGTCTGTGGCCCGGCTCCGGGGCAGGGACTATGTGACGCCCGCGGATGTGAAGGAGGTCTTCACCCACACGGTCGCCCACCGGCTTATTCTGTCTCCCAAGGCGGAGGCCCAGGGCAAGCTGCCGGAGCAGGTGCTGCAGGAGATCCTGGCCGGCACCCCGGCACCCCGGCTGCGCTGATATGCTGGGGCGCAGACTGTGTTACCTGGCAGCCGCCCTGGGCTGCTGGGTGTTCTATATCGCCTATGGGGAGTGGTTCTCCTGGCTGGTGCTGCTGATCGTGCTGGGACTGCCCTGGCTGTCGCTGCTGCTGAGCCTGCCGGCAATTCTCGGCTTCCATGTGGAAGCGGAAGGACCGGCAGCGGTGCGGATGGGCACAGAAGGGGAGGTTTGGCTCTTGGGCAGCAGCCGCCTGCCATTGCCGCCGTTCAAGGGAAAGCTGCGGCTTCAGCAGTGCATCACCGGGGAAGTCCGCCGCTATCATGCCAGCCGGGGCCTGCCCACAGAGCATTGCGGCGGCATCCGGGTCACTGCCGAGAAGATTCGGGTTTGCGACTATCTGGGCCTGTTTGCCTTTCCGGTGAAGCAGAAAGGGGCCAAAACCGTCCTGATCCGGCCTGTCCCCGTGCCGGTGCCGGAACCGCCGGATCTGAAACGCTACATCGCCCGCTCCTGGCGGCCGAAATTTGGCGGCGGTTTCGCGGAGAACCATGAGCTGCGGCTCTACCGTCCCGGGGACAGCCTGAACCAGATCCATTGGAAACTCAGCGCCAAGACCGGCAAACTGACCCTGCGGGAGCCTATGGAGCCCCAGCGGGGTCTGGTGCTGCTGACCATGACCCTCCGGGGCACCCCGGAGGCGCTGGACAGGAAATTCGGGCGGCTGCTGTGGATGGGGTCCTATTTGCTGGAACAGAAGGTTTCCTTTGAGATCCGGGCCCTGACCGGGGATGGGGTCCGCTCTCTACCGGTGACGGAGCCCAAGGAATTGGACAAGGCCATTGACGCCCTGCTGTGTGCCCAGGCCGCCAAGGAGGGCTCCATCCGGGACCGGGCCTACGCCGCTTCCTGGCAGTACCATATTGGAGGGAATGCGGATGAAGTCTGAAAGAAGGGTCACCGCGCTTCTGGCCGCCGTATTGGCCAGCCTGCTTTCCCTGGGTGCCGTGGGATGCGTGGTCACCGCATTCGACCTTTCCCTGAAAAGCGCCCTGGCGGTGGCATTGGTCTGTGTGGGCGCCGCTGTGTTTTGCGCCGGGGCCTTTTCCTGGAAGCATGGCGGCATGGCGGTGCTGCTGCTCAGCGCTCTGCTGGCAGGGCATCTGTGGCGGCAGGGAGAGGCTGCGGAGCAGGTTCGGCAGCTGATCTCCCGCATCAGCCATGTCTATGACCAGGCCTATGACTGGGGTGTGCTTTCCTTGACGGACGCTCCCTGGGACGCGGGATTCGCGGATCTGCCTATGGGGATTCTGGGGGCGGTGATCGCCCTGAGCGGGGCTTGGACGGTGTGTCGGGGAGAAAACACGCTTTTTGCCATCGTACCGGCGCTGCTGCCGCTGTACGCCTGCCTGGTGGTGACGGACACGGTGCCCGACGCGCAATGTCTGTTTCTGCTGATCTACGCCTTTCTCCTGCTGATTCTGACCGGCCGGGTCCGCAGCGGCAACCCCAGCCAGGGCAACCGGCTGACGCTGCTTGCTGCCGTTCCCACAGCGCTTGCCCTGGGCCTCTTGTTTTTGACAGTCCCCCAGGAAGGTTATGTAAACCAATCAGAGGAGCTTCGGGACAGCATTCTCTCCTGGATCGAGGAATTGCCCGAGACAGTGGAGAACACGGTTCAGGGAGCTGCGTCCAATGCGCAAAGCAGCCAACCGGAACGCGTGAACCTGGCATCCCTGGGCCGCCGGATGGAATCCACAGCTCCGGTGATGGAGGTTACGGCGGAGGCAGGCGGCACATTGTACCTGCGGGGCCAGGATTACGACAGCTACGACGGCACCGGCTGGACGGCAACCAGGAACCGGGTGGAGGAATTCTCCTGCCGGGGAATTGATCTGGGCACCGTGACCATCCGGACCCGGAACAAGATGGACCAGCTGTATCTGCCCTACTACCCTGAAAACGGGCAAAGCCTTGTGGGCGGAAAGCTGGACAATACCCGGCTTTCCACGGAATATTCCTTCCTTCGCACCGGCTTGCCGGACGATTGGCAGACACAGCTGGCTGCGGATGCCGGAAGCCCGGAGTTCCCTGTTGCCGGCGTGGGCGGTATGGAATCGACTCAGGAGAGTTTGCGCTACCGAACCCTGCCGTTAGAGACCCAGACCAGAGCGGAAGCTCTGTTGGCGGAACTTTCCCTGAGCGGAACGATCACGGAGAAAGCACAAGCCATTGCCTCCTTCGTGCGGAGCTCAGCCAGGTACGACAAAAATACTTCCCGAATGCCAAGTGGGGAACCGGATTTTGCCCTGTGGTTTCTGGAAAAGGGCGATACAGGCTACTGCGTCCACTTTGCCACGGCGGCTGTGGTGCTGCTGCGGGCGGCAGGAATCGAAGCCCGGTATGTCAGCGGCTATATGGTAAGGGCCCAGGCCGGGGAAACCGTCACGATCACCGGGGAGAACGCCCACGCCTGGGCGGAGTATTACGTGCCTGGTTTAGACACCTGGATGATCCTGGAAGCCACCCCGGCGGACACCAACGCACTGAACACCCCGCCCGCGGAGGCGCAGGCGCCTACCGCTGCGCCAACAGAAGCAGTCCCGGAACCCACCGAAGCGCAGCCCAGGCCCTCCGTCGGAATGGCGCCTGCGCTGGAGCCTGCTGCGGCAAAGAAACAGGGGCCTGCTTGGCTGGGAACACTGGGGAAAACCCTTCTTCTTCTGGCAGCTGCGGCGGCGCTCCTGGAGGGCCAGCGATCTTTCCGGATTCGTCTTCGCCGCCAGCGTCAGCGGAAAGGCACCACAAACGCCCAGGCCCTGGCCCGCTGGCAGGAGGCTGAGCAGCTGGCAAAGCTGCTGAAAACGCAACCACCAAAAGAGTTGGAAGCCCTGGCACAAAAGGCCAAGTTCAGCCAGCATACCCTGACAGCGGAGGAACTGGCCAGCTTTGAAAGCTACCTGCGCACCGCCCGAAAGCGGCTGCGGCAGATGCCCTGGTATATGCGGCTGCTGCAGGAATATGTGTTTGCAATCTATTGATGGGTAGGTGCAGGCAGAAAAGGCACGATTCAGTCTCAGCTCAATAAAGACGGAAAAATGATCGTTTACATGCGTACCCACTGTAGGGGAGGGTCATTGACCATCTCCTACAGTGAGTACTGCGATAACCACAACGCTCCTTTATCATTTTGTTGAGTCAGCATTAAAAAAAGAGGAAGCGGAAAATCCGCTTCCTCTTAAATTTTGGCTTATTCTTCTGCCGCAGGAACGAATCGAGCGGTACCCAGGAGGCGTTCGTTTCTTGCCCAGGTACGTCACGAATTGCCCGCGGGCGCTGCTTGCTTACATATCGAAGGGCTCCATGCTCAGCACGGGATGGCCAACCTCGGACAGGTAGTTCAGCAGCTCCTCGGGATCCTCGGTGCAGATGGTCTCATCGGCAATCATGTCGGTGAAGTTCTCCACGCCGTACAGCTCCAGAGCGGTGGCGTCCAGACGCTCCCGCATCTGATCCTTCAGGACCTTGGGCAGCCAGACAATACGGCCGGGGCCGCCTTCGGCTGCGATGAACTTCTTGGAGGCGATGAAGTGCTTGCCGTGGCCCATGAAGCCGGGGGTCTGCACGCCGCCGCCGGTCATGGAGGCCATCTCGGAGAAGGTCATGCCCAGGGGGGTCATGCCGGCATGCTCACGGCAGGTGATGACAACGCCCATGGAGACGGGCTCCACGCCGCAGATACATTCGAAGCAGCCGCAGCTGGTCATGGGATCCTGGAACAGGGAGTACAGAGTAACGTGCTCCAGAGCACCGTGGGAGTACTTGTTGACAGCCTCGTCCACGTCCTCGTAGCGGCCCAGTTTCTCGTCGATGCAGCGCTCCTTGGGAACGATCTGGCAGGGACCGGTGGGATCCAGCTCGTTGGTGGCCTTGGCGTCCAGCCAGGACACGGCGCCGCACAGGCCCAGACGCTCGGGAGTGACGATACACACATGGCTGGGGGAGAAGGCCTGGCACATGATGCAGGTGTAGAACTGATCCACGGACTCGTCGGTCATGCTCTTCAGACGGTCGTCACGCTTGTTGAAGACCTCGTTGGCATGGGCCCGGAGCTCGGCGTTCTTCGCGGGGTCAACCACGATCCGAACCTGGCACTTGTCCACAACGGCGTCGAACTCGCTCTTGATCTTGGCGTACAGGACTTCACCGATGTGCTTGAACTTGAAGCCGGCCTCGAAGTCTGCCTTGGAGATACGGATGCGGATCATGTCGCGCTGACCGGTGTGCATAACGCCCTCGATGCAGTTTAAGTAGGAGTGGATCTTACGCTCCATAACGGACTCGAAGTCGGGCTGCATGGCCTTGCCGGCTACCTCTACGGTGTAGCTCAGGGAGATCTTGGAGCCCACGGGGATCTCGTCGATTTCGGGGCCGTCCACGATGATCTTGTGATCCTCGATTTCGGCGGCTTCCTTGGTCTGGACCAGCTCGAAGCAGTCCACACGGGAGCCGTCCACTTCCACCTGCATGTCGCCGCGGCGGATGATCTCGCCCTCGAAGGCGGTGGCGAAGGCCACGGGGATGTCGATGTTGGTGATCTTCAGCTTGATGTCCCGGGCCTCCAGAGAGGTGGCGTTCCACTTGGAGGTATCCAGCTGCTGGATCAGGGACTTGGGAACACGGAACATGTTCTCGGTCTCGTTGGAGATGACGGGGAAGCCCAGGCAGATGGCGCCGGCGCCGTAGGAGACGATCTCGTCAGACAGGGGCTTGTAGGCGTTGACAAAGGCCCGGACGCGGTCCATGGTGTACTTGGCCAGAGCGGGGAAGTCGCCGGGGGTGATGTTGCCGAAGATCAGGGCAGCGCGCAGAGCCACAGAAACCACGTGGATGACAGACTGCATCTCGTAGCCCAGGGGAACCACGCGGACGTTCTCGCCCATCTTGTAGCCGGCATCGGCGCACTGACGGATGCACTCGCCGGTCAGGGTCACCAGGATGCCCTGGCCCTGATAGGACTTGACCAGAGCTACGGTCTCAGCGGGGTCCTCCGCGCCGCCGATGATAACGGCCACGCCGGGGATGTCGCCGGTGACCAGAGGCACGCCCAGGTTCCGGACGAAGGCGTCGGTCAGGTGGCCCAGCTCGGGTTCGGCGTAGGGCTCGGCGCCGTGGAGGTACTTCAGGGCCTCCAGGAACTCGGCGCACAGGGCGGAAGCGATGCCGGACTCAAACGCGTCATGCAGACGGTTGTTGCGGGTCATCTTGGCCTTGATGGTATCCATGGCGGCCTTCATTTCGCCCAGGGTGGTGATCTTCACACCGGTCACCGCGTAGTAACAGGGCAGGCTGTAAGCAGTGCCGGGGAAGGACACAGGCTCACTCTCGCCGTAGGTGGCGATGGCCTCATCAATGGCGGCTACGGTACGGGCGTAGTTGTAGTCGTTACCGCCAAAAACTCTTTCAAAAAGTGTCACGGTTTTTCCTCCTATATTCGTTTCGATGAATCCGTATCATTCATCACGGTCTAAAATCGCTTTGATTTTCCGAATTTCTTCGATTGCCGTGAGGCTGAAGTCGTAGGGAGATTTTCCCTGCCGGTCGGCGTCCATGACCTCCAGGTTGTAGTGGATGAAGCCCAGCAGATCCTCGGGAGGGATAGAATTGCGGATAAACTGCTCATCCTGCGCATCCCGGACCTTGTTGGCTACCACTCGGACCTGCTTCACGCCCAGGTCGGAGGCCAGGCGCTTGACATTGCGGTAGGTCTGCACGGACCGTGCGCCGGGCTCGATGACCACGATGAACTGGTCCATGTTGGCCGCGGTGCCCCGGCCCAGGTGCTCCAGGCCTGCCTCCATGTCCATGATGACCACATCGTTTTTGCGGTAGGTCAGAGTGGACAGAATGGCTTTCAGCATCACATGCTCGGGACAGACACAGCCGCTGCCGCCCACATCCACGGTGCCCATAACCAGCAGCTTCACGCCGTTTATATCCTTGGAGAAGGTGTCGGGGATATCCGCCACGTAAGGATTCAGCTTGAAGAACTTGTTGGCGGCATTGGCGCCGGTGCGCTCCTCCACCAGAGTGCGCATTTTGGAGATGGGGACGATGGCGTCCACTTCCTCCTGGCTCAGGCCCAGGGCCAGGCCAAGGTTGGCGTCGGGATCCACGTCGGCGGCCAGAACGGTCCGGCCTTCGTCGGCGTAGAGCCGGGCCAAGGTAGAGGCCAGGGTGGTTTTTCCCACGCCGCCCTTACCGGTAATCGCTACTTTCATTGGAAAAAGACCTCGTAGTAATGTATTTCGGGAATCAGATGCCCAGGGCGGCGCGCTTGGCTTCGATGCAGGCAATCATCTTATCGCCCAGGGAGTCGATGTCGGTGTCGACCACGAACTTAGCCTCGACCCACTCCTTGACGCCGTCTTCGCCCTGCAGCAGACGGGTGACTTCCTCGGAACCCTTGGAGTAGGGATCCACGCCCAGGAAGGTCTCAATACCGGTAGCAACAACGTAGTTGCCGATGGAGACGGCCTTTTCGGACATCCATTCGGGAGCGCAGCCTACCACAGGAACCTGGGAGATGTTGATGCCCCAGTCCTTGGCAATGTCGGAGGCCAGGATCATCATACGGGAGATATCCACGCAGGAGCCCATGTGCAGGACAGGAGGAATGCCCGCCAGCTCACACACACGCTTCAGGCCCGCGCCGCAGTATTCCTTGGCCTTCTCGGGATCCATCAGACCAGCCTTGGCAGCAGCCTGAGCAGAGCAGCCAGTGGTGATAACGATGATATCGTTCTCCAGCATCTTCTTCATCAGGCCGATGTGCGCGGTGTCGGGACGAACCTTGGGGTTGTTACAGCCGACCATTGCCACAGCGCCCCGGAGAACACCGGAGTGGACGCACTCGACCAGGGGCTTGGTGGTGCCGAACTCATCCAGCTGAGAGTTGGCAACGCCGTCCAGAACCTTCTTGATGGCCTCGACGGAGTAGCCGACGCGGGCCTTCTGCTTCAGGTTGGGGATGTTGACCAGCTCGGGCTTCCGGTTCTTGAAGTTCTCGATGGCCATCTTCACGATTGCCTTGGCGTTTTCACCAGCGGACTCAGCGGAGAACTGGATGAACTCGGAATCGGGAATCCGTGCGATGGGAGAGGTGGTGATAAACTTGGTGTGGAAGCACTTGGACAGGGGGCCCAGTGCGGGGAAGATGCACTGCACGTCCACAACGATGGCTTCGCAGGCGCCGGTGAGAACCACGTTCTCCTGGTTCAGGTAGTTACCGGCCATGGGGATGCCGTGACGCATGGCGACTTCATTGGAGGTGCAGCAGACGCCGGAAATGGTGATGCCCTTGGCGCCCATGCTCTTGGCGTAGGCGATCATCTCGGGGTCACTCGCGTAATAGACGATCATTTCGGACAGGGAGGGGTCATGGCCGTGGACGACGATGTTGACGTTGTCCTTTTCCATAACGCCGATGTTGGCTTCGGTGTCTATGGGGCGGGGGGTGCCGAACATAACGTCGGAGAACTCGGTGCCCATCATGGAGCCGCCCCAGCCGTCGGACAGGCCTGCACGCAGAGACTGACGGATCAGAGCCTCGGCCAGAGAGGAGCAGCCCATGTGTGTCATGTGCATGGACTGAGAAACTTCCCGGTCGATGGCCCGGGGCTCAATCCCAGCGTCATGCCACAGCTGCTGGGTGTGCTCGGGAGCACGCTTCAGGAAGCGCTGGGTGCCGAAGGGCTTGCCGTACTCCAGCAGGCCGGTTTCGGCCATCTCGTGGGCCAGGTCGTAGATGTCTTTGCCCTCTGTCTCCACGCCCCATTCCTTGGCGATGCGGATCAGCTTCTCGGGGTCCTTGACCTGGTAGTTGCCGCCTTCTCTGGTCTGGTACAGGGTGTGCATGATTTCACGGCCGTGGTCGGAGTGGGTTGCAGCACCGCCGGCAGTGAACATCAGATAGTTACGGGCGACGATACCGTGAACGTCGCAGCCGCAGATGCCACGGGGAGCCTTCTTGGTGATGCGGCAGGGGCCCATGGAGCAGATACGGCAGCAGGTGCCGCTCTCGCCGAAGCCGCAGTGAGGAGTCTGGTTCTTGACCCGCTGCTGCCAGGTGTCCGCGCCAACCTTCTTCGCGGTTTCCAACAGGGAGTTGGTGGCAGCTTCCATCTCCTCGATGGTGGTTAAAGATGCCCAATCCTTCAAAGTGATTTCCTCCTAAACTATGAATCTTCAGAAAAACGTTCCGTACGCTATGTAAACATAGTGTATCGATAATATTGTACTAATTATGGGCAAAGATGTCAACCTCAGATTTATACACATTTTACACGAATTTTCCTATCCCCCATTGGGGGATATGAACTTATTCAGGAATGGGGGATATTTTCCGGTCGCACAGGGGGGAAGTTGGGAGTGTGGAGTTAGGAGTTGGAAGTGTGACGGCAGAAGTGGGGGGATTTTAAGGTTAGCGGTGAGCCACCTGGAGCTTTGCGGAAATTTGCTTCGATTTTCCGGAGGGGTTGGGAGAGAATGCCCTCTTAGAGTCCCTTGTGAAATCGGGCTTTTTTGGAACCAAAATGGAACCCAATTGGGAGACAGTTTGGAACCCCAGATAAGGTTAGGATAGATAAGAAAAGAATAAATAAGATAAGAATAGAATAGAATAGATTCAGAACAGGGGGAACGGGAGCGGAAGGACGATCACAAACGGGGTTGTCTCCTGCAAAAACAAGACATAAAAAACCAACCGCCGAATTCCTTCAGCGGTTGGTAAAATTGGATATTAACCGGGCCAGACGGTTTCCGGCCGGACTTTGTATTGGAGCAGGTCGTGCTGCCGGAGCCAGTTCAGGGTGTTCTCGGAGTCCGCGTAGACGTAGAGACCGAAGCCGTCGTTCTCCGTGTCAAAGTGGACCCACAGGGAATCCGTTATGCCGGTATCGCCGTTTTCACGCACCAGGAAATGGCCGTTGTGGAAGTAGCCGTACTGGGTCATGGTCCCGGCGGCGCAGTCGGCTTTAATCGCTTCCACCAGGGAATCCACCATCTCCCGGGAGGGACCCTCGATCCGCGGATTTGGTTCGATATATAGATCGGTGACTGCGCTCCAATCGAAGGACCCGGACCCGTTCTCACTTCGGGCGACGGCTTCCCAGCGGCTCAGGTACTGGTTGGCGATGGTCCCTTCTTCCTGATCGGTCCAGATGAAATAGAGCCTCTGCATGGTCCTGCCGTTTTTCAGCTGGAAGGTCAGGAAGACCGGAGAAACGCTTCGGCAGGGATAGCCGTCCAGAGATTTCCCGGCGGTCTGGGCTTCCGAGAGCTCCTGACGGGTCAGCGTTTTTCCGTCTACCACAGGGAAAGAGCCGCTATCCTCTGCCCGGTTCTCCAGGGCCAGCTGCTGCAAACGCAGAAGGTTTTCAATGTCCTCCGCTTCCGACAGCTTTTCGACTTTTTCCCTCCGATAGATGGCGATGGAGACGGATTCTACATTCTCCGCTTCCGGGACGCGATCCTCGATGCCAAGCACGTCAAAATGGGTCAGCACCAGGCTTGCCGCCAGCACGGCGGCGAGAGAGAGCAGTCCCACCCAGTTCCTGGGGCGGAATACCCGGGTGGAACGGGCAATGAGCATCCGGGCGGCGAACCAGCCCACCGCCAGACCGCAGGCCAGGGTCAGGTACGCCAACAGACCGCTGGAGGAATTGCCGAAGAATATTGCCAGGGCCATATAAGCCGCAGCCGCCGCGGCGATAGAAGCGCTCACCATCAGCACAGGCTCCAGCGCCCGGATGGCCATGGCGTCCCCGGCGCATTCCAGTCTCCGCTTCCGGTACAGCAGCAGCGCGATTACCAGCAGCCCAATGCCAACAGCGGCCCAGACTGCCTGCCCCCACCAGACTTGGGGAACGACGCGGAAATTTGCCGACATGGGGATCTTCTGGCTCTGAAACAGATTCCACAGGGATGCGTAGTCGTCCAGTTCGATAAAAGGCTCCTCGACGACGCGCATAACGGGGGTCAGCAGCGTTGCCCAATCCGAGGGCGTCACCATACCGTAGAGCATGGGGGTATAGAGGGTATCGATGAGCCAGTAGACCACATAGGCTCCGCAGTTCAGCGCGGCGTAGACGATGGCCATGGCGAAGCGGTTGCCCACGCAGAAGGCGCTGAACACCGCGATGCCGAAGAAGCACAGGTATTCCAGATTGACCCCCGCGAACCACAGCAGCCCGATCTGCCAGGCGTTCACCACGCAGGTACCCATCAGCAGCGGCACCGACAGCAGCGCCGTCACAGCCGTGGGCAGCAGGGAGAAGATCAGACCGGAGATTACGTTGGTCAGGAACCAGCCTTCCCTTTTCAGGGGCATGGCGTGGAGGGCGTTGCACATCCGGCTGTTATACAGGTCGCCGAACAGCAGCGCCGCCACCACTGGGGCGTAGATCAGGTTGACAAAGGCCATCATCTGGATCTGCTCCGCCATATGCTCGGCGAACCAATACCCTTGGGCGCCACCGTCGCCCGCGAACTCGTCCGCGTACAGCATCATCATCCACAGCAGCAGGCCCAGCAGATACAGCCCCCACACCGGCGCGAACCGGGTCAGGTTCTTTTTGAACACGGTCTTATTAAAGAAGGATGTCTTTGACTGCATAGTTCACACCTCCCAGTTCGTAGATAAAGATCTCTTCCAGAGACAATGGCAGCACGTCGAAGTAAGCGGGGTTCGCTGCCGCCGCTTTGGCGCTGATGTCCTGGGGATTTCCCCGGACGATGAGGGTCTTCAGCCTACCGGAGGAAGCTTCGTGAAGAATGTCCAGACCTTCCGGGGTGTCGCCCACCAGCTGCAGCTTGTGGGTGGCGCCCTGCATGTCCGCCAGGCTCTTTTCCAGCAGCATTTTTCCGTGGTCCATGATGCCCACATGGTCGCACACGTCCTCCAGCTCCCGCAGATTGTGGGAGGAGATCAGCACCGTGGTGCCGTGCTCCGCCACGTCCGCCAGGATCAGGCTCATGACCTGCCGCCGCATCACCGGGTCCAGGCCGTCCACGGGCTCATCCAGAATCAGCACCTCCGGCCGGGCGCTGAGGGTCAGCTGGAAGGCCGCCTGCTTCTGCATGCCCTTGGAGAACCGGCGGATGGGGCTCTTGGGGGGCAGCTGGAAGATGTCATACAGCCGCTGGAATAGACATGTGTCAAATCTGGGGTAGATCCCCTGATAGAATTTTCCCATTTCCTCCAATGTGGCGGAGGGAAAGTAGAACACGTCGTCGGGGATATAGCCGATGGCGGCCTTCACGGCAGGGTTCTCGTACACCGGCTGGCCCATAACGGTAATGCCGCCGCTGTCCGGGCGGTAGACCCCGGTGAGGTGGCGGATGGCGGTGGATTTGCCCGCGCCGTTGGGGCCCACCAGACCGTAAACCGCTCCCTGGGGCACCGTCAGGGTCAGATCGTCCAGGGCCTTGAAGGTGCCGAAGGTCTTGGTCACGTTTTTCATTTCAAGCATTTGTCTTTCCTCCTTCCGAAAGCCGCTGCCGCAGCTGCTCCGGGGTAACTCCCAGGGTCATCAGCGCCGCCGCGGCCTCGTCGAACGCGTTGTACCAGCGTTCCCATTCCTGCTCCTGGCCCTTGGCGTTGCCGCAGACGAAGCAGCCCTTCCCCGGTACCGTGGCGATCCAGGCCTCCGCCTCCAGCCTTCGATAGGCCCGCTGGATGGTATTGGGGTTGATAGCCAGCGTGGATGCCAGTTCCCGAACACTGGGAAGCTTGTCTCCCGGCTGCAAAACCCCGGTGATAATCTGCTCCCGGATGCCGTCGATGATCTGGGTGTAGATGGGCCGGGAATCCCGGTAGTCTAAATGCACCATACGCTCCCTCCTTAACTGTATTAGTTGTGCTAGTACAGTTAGTATAACGCTTCCTACAGTTCCCGTCAAGAGGGAGATTCTTAAGATTTTCGTAAGGCTTCGACTATCACGACACACATCGTAAGATGCCGCCCCCTACGGACAAATCATTTTCAACTGTTTGGCAAATCAGGATTGACAAATACCCTATGGGGGTATATAATACAGATACCCCGTAGGGGTATTTTGAATAAAAAAGGAGCCAGCTATGGAAGAGAAAACATGCTGCCATAAGACAAAGCAGCGCACGGAGGAGGAGCGGAAAAGCCTGGTGAACCGCCTGAGCCGGATCGAGGGACAGATCCGGGGCATCCGGGGCATGGTGGAGAAGGACGCCTACTGTACGGATATTCTGGTTCAGGCGGCGGCGGTGAACGCGGCCCTGAACGCCTTTAATAAAGAGCTGCTGGCGCAGCACATCCGCACCTGCGTAGCCCAGGATATCCGGGACGGCAAGGACGAGACCATCGACGAGCTGGTGGCTACGCTGCAGAAGCTCATGAAATAACAATGGGACAAAAAATCTGCTTGTGTAAATGATCGTTTATCGTAGTATACTCGACAGAAGGTTATACACAAAAAATTTATGCTGTGAGCGTAGGGGGCGGCATCCT